>JAYRMT010000141.1:0-8023 GCA_041912575.1 Fluviicoccus sp.
TACCGGCGTCTCCGGCTCCGGCAAATCCACGCTGATCAACGGCACCCTGTTCCCGCTGGCGGCGCGCGCGCTCAACGGCGCGATGAGCGTGACGCCGGAGCCCCACGAGAGCATCAGCGGGCTCGAGTTGCTCGACAAGGTGGTCGACATCGACCAGAGCCCCATCGGCCGCACCCCGCGTTCGAACCCGGCCACCTACACCGGGCTGTTCACGCCCATCCGCGAACTGTTTGCCGCCACGCAGGAAGCGCGCTCGCGCGGCTACAGCGCCGGACGATTCTCCTTCAACGTCAAGGGCGGCCGCTGCGAAGCCTGCGAGGGCGACGGCGTGATCAAGGTGGCGATGCACTTCCTGCCCGATGTCTATGTGCCCTGCGATGTCTGCAAGGGCCAGCGCTACAACCGCGAGACGCTGGAAATCCGCTTCAAGGGCAAGAACATCACCGATGTGCTGAACATGACCGTGGAAGAGGCGCACACTTTCTTCGAGTCCGTGCCGTCGCTGGCGCGCAAGCTGCAAACGCTGATGGCGGTCGGCCTGAGCTACATCACCCTGGGCCAGGCGGCGACCACACTGTCCGGCGGCGAGGCGCAGCGGGTCAAGCTGGCGCGCGAACTGGCCAAGCGCGATACCGGCAAGACGCTGTACATCCTCGACGAGCCGACCACCGGCCTGCATTTCCACGACATCGCGCAATTGCTGGAAGTGCTGAACCAGCTGCGCGAGCACGGCAACACCATCGTGGTGATCGAACACAACCTGGACGTGATCAAGACGGCGGACTGGCTGGTGGACCTGGGTCCGGAAGGCGGCGACGGCGGCGGCGAGATCCTGGCCAGCGGCTCTCCGGAAGCGGTGGCGGCCTGCGCGATCTCGCACACCGGGCGTTTCCTGAAGCCCTTGTTGGCACGGTGATACCGGTACGTCCGCACGCCGAAAAGTGTTAGACAACCGGAACCAAAAAGCTCTACGCTAACTCGCATCAACAATACTGATCAGGGAGATTCCGATGCGCGCACTCGGTCCGGTCGACCAGCTGTTCCTGTGGCTCGAACGCCGCCAGCAACCCATGCATGTCGGCGGCTTGATGCTGTTCGACATTCCGGAAGACGCCGACCCCGAGAGCTTCGTCCACGAAGTCGCGGAAAAGATGCGCCAGAACATTCCGCCCGTCCGCCCCTTCAACCAGCACCTGCAGGGCATGTTCTGGGCCGAGGATGACGAGTTCGACCTCGAACACCATTTCCGCCACATCGCGCTGCCCGAGCCGGGCCGTATCCGCGAATTGCTGGCCTATGTCTCGCAATCGCACAGCGCCCTCCTCGACCGCGCCAAGCCGCTCTGGGAATGCCACCTGATCGAAGGCATCGAGGGCAACCGCTTCGCCCTGTACTTCAAGGTGCACCACTCGATGGTGGACGGCGTCGCGGGCATGCGCATCGCGCGCCAGATGCTGGCCAACAGTCCTGACGTGAAGACCGACACCCCGCTGTGGGCGGTCAAGCGCAACCGTCGCGCGAAAGCCGAGGAAAACGCCAACAACCCGATGGAGGCCTTCGCCAACGTCGTCAACACCCTGCGCGAGCAGTTCTCGACCATTCCGACCGTGGCCCGCGAACTGACGCGCGCGATCCGCTCCTCGTATCACCACGATCCGGACTACGTGTCGGTCTTCCAGGCGCCGCGCTCGATCCTCAACCAGCGCATCAGCGGCTCGCGCCGTTTCGCCGCGCAGTCCTACGACCTCAACCGCATCAAGGCGGTGAGCAAGGTGATGGGCTGCACCATCAACGACGTGGTGCTGGCGATGTGCGCCGGCGCGCTGCGCACCTACCTGATGGAGCTGAACGCACTGCCCGAGAAGCCGCTGGTCGCGATGGTGCCGGTGTCCCTTCGCCGGGACGACAGCGAGGGCGGCAACCAGATCAGCATGCTGCTGGCCAATCTGGCCACCAACCTGCACGACCCGGCGCAGCGCCTGGACGTCATCCGCCATACCATGAAGAACGCCAAGGACCGCCTGAGCCGCATGACGCAGGCCGAGATCATGAACTACAGCGCCATGATCTACAGCATTGCCGGGGCGAACCTGATCACCGGCATCGCGCCGAAGTGGCAGGCCTGCAACCTGGTGATTTCCAATGTGCCCGGCCCGACCGAGCCGATGTACTGGCACGGCGCGAAGCTGAGCGGCCTCTACCCGGTCTCGATCGTGCTCGACGGCATGGCGCTCAACATCACCATGACCAGCTACGTCGACACGCTGGAATTCGGCCTGATCGCCTGCCGGAAGGCGCTGCCGTCCATGCAGCGCCTGCTGACGTATCTGGAAGAGTCGCTGATGGAACTGGAGCGGACGGCCAAGCTGGCCTGAGCCGACCCGCCCATGAAAAAGCCGCCTCGATGGCGGCTTTTTCATGACCTCAAACCGGTGAAGGCATCATTCCCCGACCAGCCACTTCACGGTCGCCTTGGACATCCGGTGCTCCTTGAGCTGCGGCAACATCCATTGCAGCACGCGGTCCGCCTCTTCGGCGAACTGCCAGGGCGGATTCACCACCACCAGCCCGCTGCCGTTCAGGCCGAGCGGATTGTCATCCGGCATCACGCACAACTCGCAGACCAGCAGTTTGCGGATGCCGGTCTTGATCAGTTTCTTGTGGAACCGGTCGATCGGCGTGCGGTCCTTGATCGGATACCAGACCGCGAACACGCCGGTCGGCCACTTGGCCACGGCCTTCTGCAACAGCTCGATGACTTCGGGATAGTCGTCGCGCTCTTCTTCATAGGGCGGATCGATGAGCACCAGGCCGCGTTTCTCCTTGGGCGGGATCAGCGCCAGCAGGCCTTCATAGGCGTCGCGATGGTGCACCGCCACCTGAGGAAAACCCACCGTGTGCTTGCGCAGCTTTTCCACGTCCACCGGATGCAGTTCGATCAGCGCGGCGCGGTCCTGCGGACGCAGCGCCTGCAAGGCGTACCACGGGGAGCCGCCGTACCAGCCCTTCCCGCCTTCGCGTTCCCGCACGGCGGCCAGTTGCGCGAACCAGGTGGCCACCCAGGGCGGATTGTCCTTGCCGGGCTGCAAGCGCTTCACGCCTTGTTTATACTCGCCGGTCTTCTGGGCCGGCGCTTCGGACAGGTCATACCAGCCGCACCCGGCGTGGGTGTCGACATAGCAGAACGGCGTGTCCTTGCGACGCATGCCTTCCAGCAGACCGATCAGCAACACGTGCTTCATCACGTCGGCGAAATTGCCGGCATGGTAATGGTGGCGATAATTCATGCATGATTCCCGGATGGACGAGCCAGATCCCCGCATGACGGCGGCAATCGAGGCGCTGGCGGAGCGGCATTATGCCGTAATTCCCGACTATCTTTCACCCGATCTGCTGCAGGACTTGCGCGCGGAATGCGAGGCGATGCACGCCGAGGGGCTTTTCCATGCCGCCGGCATCGGGCGCGGCGCGGGGCAACAACGCAATACAGCCATTCGCGGCGACAGCATTTGCTGGCTGGAAGAGTCCTTCCCGGCAGGCGGACAGTACCTGGCGCTGATGGAGCAGTGGCGGAACGCGCTGAACCGGGCGTTGTTCCTCGGCTTGCGCTCGTATGAAACCCATTATGCGCACTACGAGCCGGGGAGTTTCTACCGGAAGCACATCGACCGCCATCGTGACAACGACGCGCGTACCATCACCACGGTCTGCTATCTCAACAGCGACTGGCCGGCCGATGGCGGCGGGGAAATCCGGCTCTACAGCCCGGTCGACGATGCGCTGATGACACAACTGGAACCGCGCGGCGGAACGCTGGTGCTGTTCACCAGCGACAACATCCCGCATGAGGTGCTGCCCGCCAGCCGGGTACGCCTCAGCCTGGCGGGATGGTTCCGGCGCGACTGAGCGCTAGAAGCTGCGCCGTAGGCCGAACAGGAACGGCGACAGCTGACTGACCGACGCCGGTTCGTAGATCCCGTTGACGGTGCCCGAGCGGCCGTACTCGAAGCGCTGCCAGCCGACCCGGCCGAAGACCCCGGTCTGTGCATCCCAGCGATACTCGGCCTCGATCGCGGCGCCCAGGATCACGGAAGGCCCCAGATCCAGCACGGTATGATGACTGGTGACGTCCAGCGTGGAATCCAGCATCCAGGCCGCCGTCACCTCGCCGCGCAGCCACCACTGCTCGTTCCATTCCTGACCCGCTTCCAGACCGCCGCCCGCCAGGAAATGGGAATACCACTCCGCAAAGGACGCGCTCGACCGGTTCCAGTCGTGACGACCGAGAAAGACGACCGGCGTCAGCTCGCGATGGTCGGAGGCGGACAGCGGGAAACCGAGCCGCAAGTCCACGTCGCTGATGCGCTGGCTGTCCGTGGTGCGCAGATAGGCCAGCGAAGGCGGTTGCAGATGGCCGTCGTAGGTGGTGCTCCCCGACGCGAACATCAGGCTGGCGGTCACTTCATACGGGCGGTTGAGGCGGGTCGAGACATCCCGGATGCGGGTCTGGACCCTGACCGCCGTCAGGGGGCCGTTCTCGGCATCCAGAAAGCCCTCCGGCGTCAGGTGCTGTTCGTCCTTCTCGACATAATTCATCTGCAGGGCGCCCGCCGAGACGGTGAATTCCCGCACCGGGCGCGGCCCCGCATCAGCCGCAGCGATTTGACCCGCTGTCAGCAGCCACAACAACGCCATGCCGCTGGCGACATGCCTGGTATCGTTCACGCCGGCTCCTCGGGACCGTCCGATGCGGTCGCCTGTAAAAACCACGGGATCCGGTCCGGATCCCCCAATGCAATAAACGGCGGATTCACCAGCGACTCCTTTGCGTTATAACGCAAGGGCCGCCCGCACCAATCCACCATCGCGCCCCCCGCCGCGACCAGCACCGCCTGCGCCGCAGCGGTATCCCACTCCATGGTCGGCCCGGTCCGGGGGCAGAAATCCGCACGTCCTTCGGCAATACGGCACATTTTCAGCGAGCTGCCCGCGTAGTCGATACGGCATCCCGCCGCCGCGAGCTGACGAATCATGCGTTCATCCCGCTCCCCGCGATGACTGCGACTGACCAGCACCTCGGGACAGGGCCCGGGCTTCCGCACGCGGATCGCCTCCCTGGACCCCGCCGAGACTTTCCAGGCCCCGGCGCCGGAAGCGCCCGCGTAAGACACGCCCCCTTCCAGGCACGGCAGGTGCACCACGCCGAACACCGGCTCGCCATGCCGCACCAGGGCGATGTTCACCGTGAACTCCGGATTCCCCGCGATGAATTCGCGCGTTCCGTCCAGCGGGTCCACCAGCCAGTACTCCGTCCACGCCCGGCGGTCCGGGGCGGGCTCCGCTTCCTCGGACAGGACCGGAATGCCCGGTGACAGCCGGGACAAACCCGCCGCGATCAGCCGGTGGGCCGCGAGGTCGGCGGCGGTCACCGGCGAGGCGTCGCGCTTGTCGGTCCGCCCCCATCGGGAGGGTTGATGGTATATTTCCCGGATGGCGTCTCCGGCCGCTTCGGCCAGGAGTCGCACCTCCTCCAACCAGGCTTCGGGAAGGCTCATGATCGATTGGTCCGACGTCGATACGGTAATGCTGGACATGGACGGCACCCTGCTGGATCTGCATTTCGACAATTATTTCTGGCAGGAATGCGTGCCCGAGGCTTATGCCAGTATACACGGGCTGACCCCGGCGGAAAGCAAGGCCGTGGTGTACCCGCGGCTGGAAGCCGAACGCGGCAACCTCAACTGGTATTGCCTGGATCACTGGTCGCGGGAACTGGGGCTGGACATTGCGGCGCTGAAGCGGGAGATCAGGCACCTGCTGGCAATCCGGGGGGACGCCGACCGCTTCCTGGTCGCGCTGGCGGACTCGGACAAGCAGGTGGCGCTGGTCACCAACGCCCATCCGGACGCGCTGTCGCTGAAGCTGGAAGTGACGGGGATCGCACGGTGGTTCGGCCGCATCATCAGCTCGCACGCCTACGGATATCCCAAGGAGCATCCGCAATTCTGGGAGCGCCTGCGCGCGGATTTCCCTTTTGATCCCGCGCGGACCCTGTTCGTGGACGACAGCCTCAGCGTGCTGCGCGCCGCCGAGGCCTACGGCATCCGTCACCTGCTGACCATCGCCCAGCCCGACAGCAAGCTGCCGCCCCGCCAGGGGCTGGACTATGCGGCGGTCGGCCACTTCGCCGACCTGCTGCCTGTCCTGCCCTCCCGCCCCGCCTGAGGCGGCGCGCGGTCAGCGCATCCCGAGGAACTGCTTGACCGCCTCGACGGTATGGGCCGGGTCTTCTTCCTGCGGCACATGTCCGGCATGGTCGAACATGGCGATCCAGCTGCCGGCGATGTCCTTGTGGAAGCGCTCGGCGGTTTCCGGCGGGAAGAGCTTGTCCTTGCCGCCCCAGATGATCAGCGTCGGCACGGAAAGGGATGCGATCTTGCCCTGGTCAGCGCCGACCACATGCTGGGCGAAACGCTGCACCAGCGCGTGACGGTTCCCGGCGCGCAGGGTCAGTTCGTAATAACGGTCCACCAGCTCGGGGGTCACCTTCGCCGGATCGCCGTAGACTTCCTCGACGCTCCGACGGATCATCGCACGGGGCAACAGGTGCTCCACCAGCGGAGCCAGCGCGGGAATCTTCGCCAGGCGGAAGCCGATCGGCATGGACTGGTTGGGCACGACATAGCCGCCGGCATCCACCAGGATCAGCTTGTCCACGCGCGCCGGATTGGCCAGCGCGGTTTCCCAGGCCACCTCGCCCCCCAGCGAATTGCCGCCCAGCACGCAATGCTTGACGCCCAGCCGGTCCAGCACGGCGGTCACAAAGCCGACATAGTCTTCGATGCGGTAGCTGTCATCGGCCGCCGGGCCGGTCAGTCCGAATCCCGGCATGTCCATGCGGATGACCCGCCGCGTCCTGGACAGCTCGGCCGCCCAGCCGTCCCAGGTGTGCAGGCTGGACGACGTGCCGTGCAGCAGCACGATCGGCGCCGGGTCGTTGCGGGGGCCTTCGTCGCGGACGTGCACCGACAGGCCGTCGGCATCCACGAATTGCGACGGCGGTTGCGCCCAGCGGGCTTTCAGGCTGTCCACGGAGCGGTCCGGCGCCCAGGACAGCGCCACGCCCGCGCCCGCCAGCACGACCAGAGCCAGCAGCAGCCCCCAAACAACCTTCATCGACTTGCTCATGATGCAACCGGTATTCGAATAATAATGAGGAGGATAACTTAACGGCGGCGGCGGCCGGCAGCAAGCGCTTCCGGTCAGAGAAGACGCAGGGGCCACGCATCCAGCATGGGTACCTGCTCTTCCAGTTCCTGCACATGCGCCTGCCAGTAAGCGGCCGTATTGAACCACGGGAAATAGCGAGGAAAGGCCGGATCGGCCCAGCGGGCGGCCAGCCAGCCCGCGTAATGGATCATGCGCAGGCTGCGCAGGGCCTCGACCAGCGCCAGTTCACGCGGGTCGAAATCGGTGAACATGCGGTAACCGTCCAGCAATTCGGCCAGTTGCAGCTCCTGTTCATGGCGCGGGCCGCTGAGCAGCATCCACAAGTCCTGCACCGCCGGCGCGGTCTGGCAATCGTCGAAATCGACCAGCCAGGGACCGTCGTCGCGGGTCCACAGGATATTGCCGGGGTGGCAGTCGCCATGCGTGCGCAGGACGGCAAAGTCATCCAGCCCCAGCGCCGCGATCCGCTCGCGCAAGACGGCGATGATGGCGCGATAACGCGGTGCGAGGGCGCTGGAAAGCCAGTCGCCGGACAGGATGCGGTCAGCGGGTTCGTCCAGGAAACGCTCGACGGTCAAGGCGGCGCGATGCCGGAACGGCGTGCGGCGGCCGACGGCATGGCACCGGCCCAGCAGCATGCCGATGCGGTGCAACTGGTCCAGGTCGCCAGGCTCGGGCGCTTGCCCGCCCTTGCGCGGGAACAGCGCGAAACGGTAAGGCCCGTCGCGGTGCAGCCAGGCGCCGTCCGCGCCGGGGAGCGGAGCCACCACCGGCAGGTCGGCGGCCGCCAGTT
>JAYRMT010000142.1:0-7968 GCA_041912575.1 Fluviicoccus sp.
TGGTTGTAGTGCACGTTGAAGCCGTGAGCGAAGGCCAGCGTAGCGCCTTGCTTGATGTTCGGGGCCACGTTGTTGTTGTAGACGTCCGGAATGTTTTCGTCCGGCAGCAGGATCATCACCACGTCGGCGGACTTCACCGCGTCGTTGACTTCGGCAACCTTGATGCCGGCTGCTTCGACCTTGGACCAGGAAGCGCCGCCCTTACGCAGGCCGACGGTCACGTCAACGCCGGAATCGCGGAGGTTCTGGGCATGGGCGTGGCCTTGCGAACCGTAGCCGATGATGGAAACCTTCTTGCCACGGATGATGGAAAGGTCGGCGTCTTTATCGTAATAAACGTGCATGAGAGTTCCTCTTGGTTAACCGGTTGGGGAAGGCATCGGCCTTCCATCCGCCCTCTCCCCCCACGGGAGAAGGCGTCAGACTTCAAATACTCAGAACCTTCTCGCCGCGGGCGATGCCGGACACGCCGGAACGCACCACTTCGAGGATGGTGGTTTCGGACAGCGCCTGGATGAAGGCGTCCAGCTTGTCGGAGGTGCCGGCGAGCTGGATGGTGTAGGTGCTCGACGTAACGTCCACGATCTGGCCGCGGAAGATGTCGGCGGTGCGTTTGATCTCGGCGCGGATGGCGCCGGTCGCCTTGACCTTGATCAGCATCAGCTCGCGCTCGATGTGCGCGCCTTCGCTGAGATCCACCACCTTCACCACCTCGATCAGCTTGTTGAGCTGCTTGGTGACCTGCTCGATCTTGTGCTCGTCGCCGTTGGTGGTCAGCGTCAGGCGCGACAGGGTCGGGTCATCGGTCGGGGCGACCGTCAGCGTTTCGATGTTGTAGCCACGCTGCGAGAACAGCCCCACCAGGCGCGACAGGGCGCCCGGCTCGTTTTCCATCAGGACAGAAATGATGCGGCGCATGATCAGGTACGCTCCGTTTTCGACAGCCACATGTCACGCAGCGACTGGTTGGCGATCAGCATGGGATAGACGTGCTCGAACTGGTCGACGTAGACGTCCATGAACACCAGCCGGTCCTTCATGGCGAGCGCTTCGCGCATCTTCGTTTCCAGCTGCGCGGGGTCGGTGATCTTCATGCCGACATGCCCGTAGGCTTCCACCAGCTTCACGAAATCCGGCAGGGACTCCATGTAGGAGTTGGAGTGACGGCCTTCGTACTGCATGTCCTGCCACTGCTTCACCATGCCGAGGGCGCGGTTGTTCAGGTTGAGGATCTTCACCGGCAGGTTGTACTGCAGGCAGGTCGACAGCTCCTGGATATTCATCTGGATCGAGGCTTCGCCGGTCACGCAGACCACGGTCTCTTCCGGATAGGCCATCAGGCAGCCCATGGCGGCGGGCAGGCCGAAGCCCATGGTGCCGAGGCCGCCGGAATTGATCCACTGACGCGGGCGGTCGTACTTGTAGTACAGCGCGGCGAACATCTGGTGCTGGCCGACGTCGGAGGTGACGATGGCCTTGCCGCCGGTCACCTTGTACAGCATCTCGACCACTTCCTGCGGCTTCATCTCGCCGGGCTTGGCCGGTTCGTAGCGCAGGCCGTGGTGCGCGCGCCACTGGTTGATCTGCGTCCACCACTGGGCGATCGCGTCCGGATTCGGCTTGTTCACGCCCAGCTGCTTCAGCTGCGACAGCATCTCGGTCAGCACCGGCTCGACGGCGCCCACGATCGGGATGTGCGCGGCGATGGTCTTGGAGATCGTCGCCGGATCGATGTCGATGTGGATGACCTTGGCCTGGGTGCAGAACTTCTTGGGGTTGTTGGTCACGCGGTCATCGAAACGGGCGCCGATCGCGAGGATCAGGTCCGAATGGTGCATGGCCATGTTGGCTTCGTAGGTGCCGTGCATGCCCAGCATGCCAAGGAACTGCGGATCGCTGCCGGGGAAGGCGCCCAAGCCCATCAAGGTATTGGTGACCGGGAAGTTCAGCAGGTGCGCAAGCTCGGTGAGCAGCGCCGAGGCGTTGCCCTGCACCACGCCGCCGCCGGTGTAGATCACCGGACGCTTGGCCTGGACGAGCTCGTCGATCGCCTTGCGGATCTGGCCGGCATGGCCGCGTCCGGGCGGGTTGTACGAGCGCATCTTGACCTTTTCGGGGTACTCGTACGGGAACTTGTCGTTCGGGTTGGTGCAGTCCTTCGGAATGTCGATCACCACCGGGCCGGGACGGCCGGTGGAAGCGATATGGAAGGCCTTCTTGACCATGCCGGGAATATCGGACGCCTTGCGGACCTGGAAGCTGTGCTTCACGATCGGTCGGGACACGCCGACCATGTCGGTTTCCTGGAAGGCGTCCTCGCCGATCAGGTGCGACGGCACCTGGCCGGAAATGACCACCATCGGGATGGAGTCCATGTAAGCGGTCGCGATCGCGGTCACGGTGTTGGTCGCGCCCGGACCGGACGTCACCAGGACAACGCCGGGCTTGCCGGTCGCGCGGGCGTAGCCGTCCGCCATGTGACCGGCGGACTGCTCGTGACGGACCAGGATATGCTTGACCTTGTCCTGCTTGAAGACCGCGTCGTAAATGTGCAGTACGGCGCCGCCGGGATAACCGAAAATGTATTCCACGCCCTCATCCGCGAGCGCGCGGATGAGCATGTCACCACCAGATAAAAGTTCCACGAATATCACCCTTGTAGAAGGCGGCCCGTGCCGCCGGTCGGCTCTGACAGAGGGGCGTCACCGGAACCGTTGTTGCCGGTACGGGGATGCGTACGCAGCGCTGCCGGGCCGGGTGGGCCCATCAAACGGACGGTTCGTGCGCGCGGGCGGCGTTCTGCCTGGCCCGCGCGGGTTTCGCCGGATCGCCGGTCCCCGGAGGGTGACCGGAGGGACTGCAATCTTGCCATCAAAAAAGGGTAACATTTTTTCGGCTTGTACGGGCCATGTCAAGCCGCCGCCGGGCTTTTTTGCGGAAACTGCGCGGGGTTACGTATTCACGCCATTACCGCGCTTATCAAGCCGCTGCAAAGCGGCTATATTCGCAGCACACGCCACAGGTCCGCGCGGGAGCACTTCAAACATGAAAAAACGAATGATAACAATAGGTTTTTTGAGCATGACCGCCCTTGGCGCCGTCGCGGGCGAGGATTTCTACAAATGGGTGGATGACAAGGGCGTGACCCACTACTCGCAAAGCACCCCGGAAAACATGACCAAGGACCGCAAGGTCGAAACGGTGAACGTCCACACCCACATTCCCGTGGATAGCGACGCGGCGATCGCCAACCTGGCAAAGCAGCGCAGCGACGCCCAGAAAGCGCGCGATGACGCCGCCGCCGGCAAGTCCAAGGACAAGCAGACCGAGGAAGCGTCTGCGAAGCAGAAAGAATTGAACAAGGCGAACTGCGCGCAGTGGAAGCAGGAGCTCGAACTGCTGAACGGCCGCGCAAGAATCAACGAGATGGACGACAAGGGCAACACCAAGACGCTGAGCGACGACGAAAAGAAGAAGCGTCTGGAACAGACCCAGAAGAACATCAAGCAGTTCTGCTGATTCCGATCCGTCCTACGGCCTTCCTCCTGGCGCTCCCGCCGGAAGGCCGTCTTCCTCCCGGCTCCGCCCTTCCCCCGCCATGGCGCCGTCCGCCGGGAACAGCGCGCTTTCCAGAACCGGCAACACCTTGCGCATTTCCGAGCCCATCACCATCTGGGGTTCCGACGGCACATAACCCTCCTCTTTCTCCCGGCTGGCGATACTGGCGCGCGCCGCGGTGAACGCTTCCTCCAGCGAGTGCTCCTGACGCAGGGCTTCATCAAAGAACGCTCGGCCGAAATAGGTGAAGTCGGCATCGTCCGCACAGCCGAAGGATGTCTTGTTGGCGGCGGCGGCCGTGATGATCAGGGTATAGGGGTCTGTGAGCGCGGGGATGTACGCTCCGGAGTAACAGGAGGAAATCACGATGACGCGCCAGCGGATGCCGGCGTGATCAAGCGCCCCGCGCAACCATTGCGGCGTCATGCTTTGCAGCTGCAAGGGCTGGTTATTGAGTTCGAAAGTCCCGTCGGGTCCGCCGTGCGACGTCAGGAACAGGAACAGGACATCCTCATTGCGGTTCATGCGCTCACCCACGGTGTCCAGCGCCTTGGCAATGCTGGTCCGGGTGGCGATGGGCTGGCTCAGCGCGGTGTCGTCGTCATTGATCAGCGCCAAGGAATGGCCCGAGGTCGCGAAACGGGTATCGAAGAGGCTCTGCACCGACTCCGTTTCACGCCGGAAGACGCTCTGGTAGGCCGCCCCGCCGATCCCGAGGAAGTACCAGTCAATCCGGTGCGGGATTCCGGGCTCAATGCGGCTGAGCGCGCGGTTGAGCAGCAAGGGCTGCATGTAGAACGCGGCCTCTTCCGTGATGTGGGGCTGCGCGGGCTGGGCGACCTCCTCGTCCGCGTACCAGAGACGTTGGTCGGCAAAGAGCTGGGTCCAGCCGTTCAGCAGGGCCAGCGCGCCCGCCATGACCAGGCCGCGACGCCACCAGACCCAGGAAAGCTGGCGGCCGAAAACGAAAATCACCGCCACCGTCGGCCAGGCAAACAGCAGCAGATAGAGCGTGGGAATATAGTCCGCCACACCGACGGGTAACCAGGAGGCCTGGCCGGCCCATTGGATGCCCGACTGCAGCAACCCGACCACGATATCGGCCGCCAGCCAGAGGATGGCAGGGCCCAGCACCAGGCGCCAGACACCGTACCGCTGGGCGAGGAACACCCCGAAGATGGTCCAGAAGAACGGCGGCAGGATATAGACCGCAAAACCCACGGGGTCGGGCGCGCCGGGAAGACCTTCGCTGATGACATCAAACGCGAAACTGGTCAGCAGGCTGCCGGACAGGAAGACCAGGAACTGCAACGGCGAGGCATGCAGGTGCGAAAAGGCGCGGCGCATGCCGACCAGGGTCATCAGCGCGGCCAGCAGGTTGTCGACAAGGGAGAGGAAAAAAAGGCCGACCGGCCGCTGGGACATGATCAGGACATCCTGTGAAAACCGGCCGATGATAGCAAGAGTCCCCGCCCTCGCCTATGCCGGAAATGCAATCACACCGGATCACCCCAGAAGGGGCGTCAGGTCAAGATGCTCGGCCAGCGCGGCAGGGGACTGCCCGGGAGCGTGCGGCAGGATGCCCAGACAGGGTGCGGGGAGCCAATGGCTCAGCGTCGCCACATTGTCGTCCACGGCCGCCATGGCGGGATCGATGCGGTTGCCAATCCAGCCGGCCAGCTTCACGCCGTCGCGCAGGATGGACTCGACGGTAAGGAACGCGTGGTTGAGGCAACCCAGCCGGAGGCCGACCACCAGGATGACCGGCAGGCGCAACTCTTTGGCCAGCCCGGACAGCATTTCACGGTCGCTGAGCGGCACCCGCCACCCGCCCGCCCCTTCCACCACGGCGAAATCCGGACGGTGCGACAACGCCGCCCGCACATACCCGCCCAGTTGCCAGTTGCCGATGCGCTTGCCGACCGCGGCGGCGGCCAGATGCGGCGACAGCGGGTCCGGCAGGGCGACCGGATTGATTTCGGAATAAGGCAGCTTGAGGGTAGCGGCTTCGCCCAGCAGCAGGGCGTCACTGTTGCGCAGACCGTCCGGCGTGGACTCGCAACCTGACGCCAAGGGCTTCAGGCCCAAGGTGCTCAGGCCGCGCCGCTCGGCGGCTTTCAACAGCGCGCAGACCGCCGTCGTCTTGCCGATGCCGGTGTCAGTGCCGGTCAGGAACCAGGCTTTCATGGTCGATCTCCCTCCAGGGTCAGGACGTGATAACGCAGCGGGATGCCTTGGGCGTCGCGGTAAGCACCCGCCGCATCCTCCAGCGCGCGCAAGCGGGACGGTCCGCCGATGCCGGACTGACCGGTCGCGGTCCGCTCCCCCGCGCCGATGTCGCGGACGGCACGCAACAGGGCGCGCAGGGTCGGATAATGCTGGACATGATCGGTCCGCTGCTCTCGCCGAAGACGGAACCCGGCCCCGGAGAAAGCGCGCATCCAGTCCTCGGGCTGCGCGAATTCATTGACGGGTGAAATCAAGCCGATGGACTGCCACGCCGCGGAGACTTCGGCCAGGCTGCCCGCGACCGGCAAGGCAACACGGAAGCGCCCTCCCGGGCGCAAGACGCGGAACGCTTCCCGGGCAAAGCTGTCGGGATCCTGGAGCCACTGCAAGGCAAAATTGCTGATCAGGCCATCCAGCGTTCCGGATGCCAGCGGCAGCGCCGCTGCATCCGCCTGCAGGCGAAGGATGCCGGGATGATCCAGCCGCTCCGAGCGCAGCATCGGGCCGGCGATATCGAGCGCGATGACCGTCGTCACCTCGGCGCGAGCCGCCATCGCGGCGGTCATCCAGCCCGTGCCGCAACCGGCATCCAGCACCACCCCCCGGACCGGCAAATCCTTCAGCAAGCGCGTCGCCGACTCCCGCTGGGCCAGGGCCTCACCGTCGTAAGATGCAGCGGCGTCGCCGAAACGACGAGCGAGACGTTGCGGCAGCGGCAGACGGCTGAAGGAGGTCATGGCAGAAGGCTCAATGTGCGGGACAACCATGCCAGGAACTCCTCGGGGTGCGAAATGAAAGGCGCGTGCGCGGCGTGCGGCAGAACAGTGGTCAGGGCATGGTCCGGCCGGATCATTGCCGGCGGCGTCAGGGAATCCCTGTCGCCTTGAAGGATGTAGCGGGGACAGCGCAACGTGTCCAGCGCCGCCCGCTGGTCCGCGAACTCCAGCAGATCCAGCCCGCGCGACAGCGCCGCTGTCGAAACCGGCGGGTTTTCGCCACACAGGGCCTGCAAGCGGCGCAAGTCTTGCCGGAAGGTCGGCGCCCCCTGGCAGACCAGTCCCTGGAATCGCTTCCAGGCCGCGCAAGGATCCTCACGGAACGCCGCGCGGAATCCGGTGAAGAGATCCGGGGACATGCCGCCGTCGCGTGACTCATCCCGCAGAAATCGGGGACGGTGCGCGACATGGAGCACGGCCCGCACACCTGCGGCCTCTTGCGCCGCCACCGCAGTGGCCACCGCGCCGCCCAACGACCAGCCCAGCCATATCGCGTTTTCCGGCATCCGCTCCGCCAGCTGGCGGGCGACCTGTGTCAGCGTCTCGTCAGGCGCAGCTTCCGAATGCCTCTCGAGATCGGCCATCCAGTCGGGCGCATGAATCTCCGCCAGCGACGCCAGCGCCGGCCGGATAGCATCCCAGACCGGGGGCGGCATTCCCCAACCGGCCAGCAGCACCAGCACCGGACGCGTCATATCGTTTCCCGCAATCCGGCCAAGGCGTCCAGCAGACGATCGACATCCGCCTCCGTGTGCGCGGCCGTGAGGGTAATCCGCAGGCGGGATTGCCCCACCGGCACGGTCGGCGGGCGGATCGCCGTAATCCAGAAGCCCTGCTCCGCCAGCGCGCGACTGAGCGCCAGCGCGCGGCCTTCATCCCCCAGCATCAAGGGCTGGATAGCGGTGTCGCTTGCCATCAAGGTCCAGCCCTGGTCAGTCGTCCCCTGGCGAAACCGCCGGATGAGCGCCTGCAAATGTGCGCGACGCCAGTCCTCCGTGCGGAGTATTGCCAGACTGGCCCGGGCGGCGGCGGCCACGGCGGGCGGCATGGCCGTGGTGTAGATATACGGGCGAGCGAAATTGGTCAGGAACTCGACCAGCTCGCGGGAACCGGCGACAAAAGCGCCGAACACCCCAGCCGCCTTGCCAAGGGTCGCCATCAGGACCGGCACGTCCGCCTCGCCAAGACCGGCCTGCTCGCAAATCCCGGCGCCGGTCGCACCCAGCACGCCGAAGCCGTGAGCATCGTCGACCATCAGCGCCGCGCCGGAATGGCGGCAAAGCGCCGCCATTGCAGGCAGGTCCGCGAGATCGCCGTCCATGCTGAACACGCCGTCGGTCACCACCAGTTTCCGCACTTCGGAAGCCTCCGCCAGTTTCCGTTCCAGATCGGAGATGTCATTGTG
>JAYRMT010000143.1:0-7940 GCA_041912575.1 Fluviicoccus sp.
CCTGCCGCGCGTAGCGGCTGTAGTTCAGCGACACCGGGTAATAGCGTAGCGGCGACGCGTTCGCGACGGCGCCGACCTGCACGCGATTGCGGAAATTCTTGGCATCGATGCCCAGGCTGAGGGTCTGGCTGACCTCGCCCGCCGAGGGCAACTGCCAGCTGCCGCGCAGGCCGACGCTGCGCCCGCGCCCCACCACGCCGATACCGCCGACGGTGGCGACATCGCTGTCGGTGCGCAGGGCGTTCAGTTGCAGCGAATAGGGCGCGCGGCCGAAACGGAACACGTAATTGGCCAGGAAGACCTTGCCGTCGCTGACGCGGTCCGGGGAGGTCTGCACGAACAGCGCGGCGCTGTGCCCGCGCTGCCACAGGTTGTCGTAGGACAGACTGGCGGACACCCGGCGGTGGCTGGTGTTCTGGCTGTAGCGGTTGTTGATTTCGGCCAGGCCGTGCAGCGGCAGCTTGTCCGTCACCACCAGATCGACATCCATCAGGCCCGGTGCGGGACCGTTCTTCAGCGCGGGGGTCACCGACAGATCGCCCGTCGAATTCAGCGCCACCAGATCCTGCTGCACGGCGGAGAAGTCCGGCACCTTGCCTTCGCCCAGCGACGCCGCCTCCTGACGGATGCGCGCCAGCGAATGGTATTTGCTGCCGACAATGGCCTGGCGGCGAATCCGTCCTTCCACCACTTGCAGCATCACCGTGCCGTCTTTGACCGCCTGACGCGGAATGAGCACGGACACCGTCTTGAAGCCCTGGTCGTTGTACAGTTTTTCCAGCGCGGCGCGCGCGCGGTCCACGTCGTCCGGCGTCTTGTCCGGCCCGAGAAAGGGCAGCAGGGTTTCCTGGATGTCGGAATCGTCCAGCACGGTATTGCCGTCCACCACGATTTCGAGCAGGTCGAGTGTGCGCGCGGGGCGGACCGAGGGCGCGGCCGGAGCCGGTTCGTCGGCGCAAGCGCATTCGCCGGTCAGGACAAGGGCGGCAACCGTCCACAGGGCGGTCGCCCGGTAAGAAGCTTTCAACACTGGAATCCCGGTTTGGTCAGACGGTCAGCCCGGAGGTCCGCGGAGGCTGTCACATTGCCTAAATACAGGCCGGGTAGAGTGCCCGGACCTGATGCGGCGGCCCGGCGAAGGACATCACTGTCGCGCCGGACCGACAGGCGGCAGTATCAGCGGCGACTGTTACAGAACGATGTCGCGCCTGCCGCCGCCCGCGCCCTGACCACTCCGAGGTAGTTACGATGTCGAAGAAACCTGCCGCCGCCGTCGAGGCGTCGCCGCCCCTCTGGCCCTGGATGCTGATCGCCGCGCTGGTGATCCTGATCGCCTTCCTGCTGCGTCTCGGCGCAAGCGGGGACGACGCCGGCAGCCGCGATCCGCTCACGGCGGGCAAAGGGGCGACCGTCAACGGGGCGCTGGAGGCCGGAGGTTATGCGGAACAAGAAGGGAACGCCGCCTGGACCCATTCCGCCACGCCGCCAGGGAGCGGACAGGCCGCTTATGCGGACACGGCGGGTGGCGCGGGACCGGCTTCCCCATCCGGAGGCGTATCGGGCTGGTTCTCACGCGTCTTCGGCAGCGACAGCGCCTCGCCGACGTCAGTTTCGATGCCGGGCAGTACGGCTGCCGCGATCTCGGGCGGGGCGGGCGGCTATGCGCAAACGACCGGTACCCGTCTGGCGACGACCAACACGAATACCTCCGCAGCGGCAGCCACCGCCGCCCGCACCACGCCGATGCGCGAACTCCCGAACGAACAGCGGATGCAGCCCGGCGACGACTCCGCCTACCTGAAGGACGGCGCGCCGGGCGAAACCGCCGGGGACAACTCGCCGGACTGACGCGGCCTGCGCTCCGGCCTATAATGGCGGCTTTCCGCCCTTCACCGCCTCACGGAGTTCCGCGCATGTCCCGCACCATCATCAGCACCGACAAGGCCCCGGCCGCCATCGGCACCTATTCGCAGGCCGTCCGCGTCGGCCAGACGGTCTACCTGTCCGGCCAGATCGCTCTCGACCCGCAGACCATGGAACTGCGCAAGGGCATCGAAGCCCAGATCGTGCAGGTGTTCGACAACCTGAAGGCGGTCTGCGAAGCGGCGGGCGGCGGCATGAAGGACATCGCCAAGCTCAACATCTTCCTGACCGACCTCGGTCATTTCGCGCTGGTCAACGAGACCATGGCCAAGTATTTCACCCCGCCCTACCCCGCCCGCGCGGCCGTGGGCGTCGCGGCGCTGCCGCGCGGCGCGCTGGTGGAAATGGACGGGGTGATGGAACTGGACTGATCCCCGGACGGCCTTCCCCCCGAAAACAAAAACCCGGCCTGGCCGGGTTTTTGTTTTCCGCGGAAACGGCTCAGGCTGAAGAGGCCCGGGCGGCCAGCTCGCGCAGGATCTCGGCATAGGTTTCCGGCGACTGCGCGCCCTGCACCAGATCGCGGTCGTTCACCACCACGCTCGGCACGGCATGGATGCCCTCGGCCTGCCACATCGCCTCCGCCTCGCGCACCTGCGCGGCAAACGCGTCGCCGACAATCACTTCCCGCGCCCGCGCGGCGTCCAGCCCGGCGTCGATCGCCGCCGACAGCAACACCGCCGGATCGCTCACATCGCGGCCTTCCCCCTGATAGGCCCGCATCAGCGCCTGCTTGAGCCGCAGCTGTCCGCCCGCCGGCCCCTCCCGACCCGCCCACGCGAGCAGCCGGTGGGCGTTGAAACTGTTCCACAGCCGCTCGCGATGCGCGAAGGCGAAGCCCAGCGACTCGCCGCGCCGCCGGATGTCCTCGTGCACCGCCGCGATCTTCTCGTCGCTCATGCCGTACTTGCCGCGCAGGTACTCCGCCAGGTCCACACCCTCGGGCGGCAACTGCGGATTCAGCTCGAAGGGCTGGAAATGCAGGTCCACCGTGATCTCGCCGCGCACCTGTTCCATCGCCCGCAGGAAGGCCGCCAGCCCCAGCGCGCACCACGGGCAATTGATGTCGGAAATGAAGTCAACGCGCAGCATGATCGTCTCCAGCGGGGCGTGCGGCGGCAAGCAGCGCGCCGTACCCGGCCCGGTAGTCGGGATAAAGGAATGCGAAACCGAGGTCGCGGATGCGCCTGTTCCGGATGCGCCGGTTGGCCTCGCCCGCCGTCCCCGTGAGCCGGGGCACGGGCGGCAGCCCCATCGCCTCCGCCAGCCAGTCCAGCACCTCTTCCTGCAGGACCGGGGCGTCATCCACGCCAAGGTACAGGCTGTCCACCGGCTCGCCCGCCAGCGCCCGTTCGCCCAGGAAAGCCAGCAGCCGCGCCGCATCCTGGACGTGTATCCGGTTGGTCCACTGGCCCGGCGTCACCGGCTTGCCCTCGCGCACCCAGCGCAGCAGGCGCTCGCGCCCTTCGCCGTAGATGCCGCCGAAACGCACCACCGTCGTCGGCCACCAGGCCGCCGCCCGTTGCTCCGCCTCACGCAGGATGCGGCCGTTGAAACGCGCGGGGGCTGTCCGCGTATTTTCATCCACCCACTCCCCGTGCGCTTCACCGTAAACACTGGTCGACGACACGAAAAACACCCGGCGCGGCCGGAACGGCGCCAGCGCCGCGCCGATCCGCTCGATCCCGTCCAGGAAGGTCCGCGCGTACCCGGCTTCGTCCGGGCCGTCCGGGCTGAGCAGGATGTACACCAGGTCCGGCGGCGGGATGTCCAGCGTGAAGGGCCGGGTAATGTCCGCCCGCAGCGCCGTCACGCCGGGCAGCGCGAACAGGGAACGCCGCACGCCCCACACCGCATGACCGGCTTGCGCCAGCAGCACGCCCGCGCGACCGCCCGTGTCGCCGCACCCGATGATCAGGATATTCGCCATCTCGCCCCGTCCGCCGCAATGGTAGGATAGGCTTCCCAGCCGAAGCCGGACCCGGAAGCCGCTCCGCATGACTCTAACCGATTTGCGCTACTTCGTCGCACTGGCCGACATCCGCCATTTTGCGCGCGCCGCCGCCGCCTGTTTCGTGTCGCAGCCCACGCTCAGCATCGCGATCAAGAAGCTGGAGGACGAACTGGACATCGCCCTCTTCGAACGCCATCGCCACGACGTGCTGCTCACCCCGGCGGGCGAACGCCTGGCCGCGCAGGCGCGCGTGGTGCTGCGCGAGGCCGACCAGCTGAAGCAGATGGCGCAGGCCGAGCGCGACGAATTCAGCCAGCCGCTGCGCCTGGGCGCGATCTTCACCATCGCCCCCTACGTGTTCCCGACGCTGATCCCGGCGCTGCACGTCTCCGAGCCCTCGCTGCTGCTCTACCTCGAAGAGAACTACACCGCCGTGCTCTCGGAAAAACTGGCGGCGGGCGAGCTGGACGTGATCCTGGTCGCCGATCCGCTGGATCTGCCGGAAACGCACAGTGAAAAGCTCTATCACGAGGATTTCCGCCTGCTGCTGCCCGCCGGGCATCCGTGGTCGCAAAAGCCCTCGGTGCCCGCCGCCGACCTCGCCGACGCGCCGATGCTGCTGCTGGGCGAAGGCCACTGTTTCCGCGACCAGATCCTCGCTACCTGCCCGATGAACCAGCCGCGCCTCGCCAACGGCAATTCGCTGGAAACGCTGCGCTTCATGGTCGCCAACGGGCTCGGCCTGACCTTCATCCCCGCCACCGCCGAGCCTTACCTGCTCAACGACAGCCTGCGCTGCACCACGATCACTCCCGCGCCGCACCGCAACGTCATCGCGGTCTGGCGACGCCGCTTCCCCCGCCCGCGCGCCGTGCAGGCGCTGCTGCGCGCGCTGCATGACCTGAACCTGGCGGGCAGCACGCCGTGACACAATCGCAAGTCCTCGCCGTGATGTCGGTGCAGTACCTGAAAGGCGTCGGCGCGGCCCTCGCGGAAAAACTCGCCAAGCTCGGCATCCGCACCGTCGAAGACCTGCTGTTCCACCTGCCGCGCGACTACGAGGACCGCAGCCGCATCACGCCGATGCGCGGGCTGGTGGTCGGCCAGTCGGTGCTGCTGGAAGGCATCGTGATGGAGAACCAGGTGATGCGCGGCCGGCGTACCTCGATGGCGGTGCGCATCACCGACGACACCGCCTCGGTCACGCTGCGCTTCTACCATTTCTACCCGCAGCAACAGCAGCAGCTCAGTCCCGGGCGGCTGGTGCGGGTATTCGGGGAAGTCCGCCTCGGCTCGATGGGGCTGGAGATGTACCACCCCGAATTCACCCTCGTGCAGCGCGGCGATCCGCTCCCCGACGCCACCCTCACCCCGCTCTACCCCGCCACCGACGGCGTGCAGCAACCCAAGCTGCGCCAGCTGATCGCGCAGGCGCTCGACCTCGCCGCGCCGGATACCCTGCCGGAACTCTTGCCGGAGCATGTCAGCCAGCGCCTGACCCTGCTCGACGCGCTGCGCACCGTGCACCGTCCCGCCACGGACAGCCCGCGTGACCTGTTGCTGGCCGGACGGCATCCCGCCCAGCAGCGGCTGGCCTTCGAGGAACTGACCTCGCACCAGGTCAGCCTGGCGCTGCGGCGGCAGGCGGTGCGCGCCTGGAACGCGCCGGTGTTCCCGCCGGACCACACGCTGGCCGAACGCCTGCTGGCCGGACTGCCGTTCGCGTTGACCGGCGCGCAGCGGCGTGTCTGGGGTGAGCTGGCGACCGATCTCGCCCGGCCGCGCCCGATGCTGCGGCTGGTGCAGGGCGATGTCGGCGCGGGCAAGACCGTGGTCGCCGCGCTGGCCGCCTGCCAGGCGGTGGCGGCGGGCTGGCAGGTGGCGCTGATGGCCCCGACCGAAATCCTCGCCGAGCAGCATTTCCTCAACTTCAGCCGCTGGTTCGGCGCGCTGGACATCCCGGTGGCCTGGCTGAGCGGCAAGCAGGGCGTCAAGGACCGGCGGCTGTCGCTGGAAAAGGTCGGTTCCGGCGAAGCGCGCGTGGTGGTCGGCACCCATGCGCTGTTCCAGGAGAGCGTGCAGTTCTGGCAACTCGGGCTGGTGATCATCGACGAACAGCACCGCTTCGGCGTCGACCAGCGCCTGGCCCTGCGCGAGAAGGGCGAACAGACCGGCCTCTGCCCGCACCAGCTGGTGATGACCGCCACCCCGATCCCGCGCACGCTGGCGATGAGCGCCTACGGCGATCTCGACACCTCGGTGATCGACGAACTGCCGCCCAACCGCACGCCGGTGACCACGGTCGCGCTGCCCAACACCCGCCGCGAGGAGCTGATGGCGCGGGTGCGCGCCAACTGCGAGCAGGGACGGCAGGCCTATTGGGTGTGCACGCTGATCGAGGAGTCGGAGCAGTTGCAGGCGCAGGCCGCCGAAGCCACGTTCGAGGAGCTGAAGGAGGCCCTCCCCGGCCTGCGGCTGGGACTGGTACACGGCCGCCAGAAACCCGCCGAGAAGCAGGCGGTGATGCAGGCCTTCAAGGCCGGGGAGATCGACCTGCTGGTGGCGACCACGGTGATCGAGGTCGGCGTGGACGTGCCGAACGCCTCGCTGATGGTGATCGAGAACGCGGAGCGGCTGGGGCTGTCTCAGCTGCACCAGTTGCGCGGACGCGTCGGGCGCGGCAGCGCGGTGAGTTATTGCGTGCTGGTCTACCAGCCGCCGTTGTCGCTGATGGGCCAGCAACGGCTGGCGATCCTGCGCGAGACCAACGACGGCTTCCTGATTGCGGAGAAGGATCTGGAACTGCGCGGGCCGGGCGAGCTGCTGGGCACGCGGCAGACCGGCATGGTCAGCTTCCGCGTGGCGGATCTGGTGCGCGACCAGGCGATGCTGAAGGCGGCGCAGCATGTGGGGCGGGAGCTGGTGAAGAGTCGACCGGGGACGGCGAAAGCGCTGGTGCAGCGGTGGGTGCCGGAGGGGGGGCGGTATGGGAGCGTGTGAGCTATCCCGAACGGAGGCGCTTTGTTATGCTGATTACGGATGCCGGTGACACGGTAATATTCTCGCGGCCGTAGCCTCCCTTCGGGGATGAGTATCATGTGGGGTTTCCGGTGAAAACCGGCGGCGGGGCCCCACCCGGCGTCCACTTGCAACCTGCCGCACCGGCAAGTCACAATGCCGGGACTCCTCCACCATCCTCCGGGTGTCAGCGTTGAGTGAGTTCCGGCCCCGTCCGCCTTTGCGGGCGCGGCCAGCTAAAACCCCGCCGAAGATAATAAACCTTCAACCATCCCTTTGTTATTCAAAGGAAAAGTGGAAATTTATTTTTTATTATCTTGGCGCTGAGATAATAAATTGCCGTCAATGCGGACGAACTTCGATCCGCACAAAGATCAACGGACGCTCCGGCTTGCCATTGAGACGCTCAACGGTTGCCGTGACGTGACCGGTATCCAGCCAACGATTGAAGGCCGGCAGCAAGGCTCGGTTGACGAAACCAAGAGGACCGCTGGCATGAACGAGCGTGATCGCGTCAGCATCCACCGCATTCTGCGAATCATGTTCCAGTCGTACTTCATCACCGATCTTCAAGGCTGACAGATCACGCCCGTACACATGTCGCGTTCCGGCTACTTCAAGCAGGTAGTCACAGAGCTTGGTGGACTCGGGGAACTGCGGAATCAGGGCGAAGTCATCACTGGGCAGTCGCGCGCCGGTGTAGCCAAGCAGAGCCAGATCGGAATAGCTGAACGGCGATGGCAGGCGGTGCATGTGCAAGTAATCTGCGAAATCCTCGCGCTTGCGGGGCGGCAGGCGACGCAGGAAGGTTTCCATGACACCCTGACGGAATTCCAAGGTGGCGGGGTTGGGGCGGAAGGCGGGGAAACCCTTGAAGCCTTCGGCTTCGGCCGCTGCCAGATCGGCGGTTCCATTAAAGTAGTCGTCCCTGAACAATTCTGTCATTACCCTAAGCAGGCATCAATTCCGGGCCTTCCGAACCGGTTTCGTCGCCTCCTGCCGCCAGTAGCCACCCGCAATACAGCGCCAAAAAAAGCGAAATCCA
>JAYRMT010000144.1:0-7793 GCA_041912575.1 Fluviicoccus sp.
TGGACCCTGGGGCTGGACGATTTCGCGGCGCACCGCATCAGCGGCGCGCATCTGGCGCTCAACCTGCTGCTGCGCGGCGTGTTGCCGATCGTGCTGGGCATCCTGTCGGTGCTGTGGGTGTCATGGCGTTTCGGCCGGGTCTACTGCGGCTGGCTGTGTCCGCATTTTTCCGTGGTGGAAACCCTGAACCAGACCATGCGCCGCGCGATCGGCCGCCAGAGCCTGTGGGAGCGCCAGACGCAACCGGAACGCAATCCTGACGGCTCGGTGACGAAACGGGACCCCTTGTGGTGGTTTGTGATCTTGCCGCTGGCGGTGATGTTCGCCTTCCTGTGGATCATCAGCTTCATGAGTTATGTCTGGCCGCCGCGCCAGATCTGGCATGACCTGCTGTTTGCGCATTTGCCGCTTTACCAGCAGCTGATCCTCGGTGTCGGCACGCTGGCGTTTTCCCTGGAGTTCGTGTTCGCAAGGCACTTGTTCTGCCGCTTCGCCTGCGCGGCCGGTCTTTTCCAGAGCCTGGCGTGGATGGGTAACCGTCACGCGATGGTGGTCGGTTATGAGCGCGGCCGTGCGCCGGAATGCGCCGGGTGCGAGAACGAGTGCGACAACGCCTGCCCGATGCGGCTGAAGCCGCGCAATGTGAAGCGGATGATGTTCAGCTGCGTGCAGTGCGGGCAGTGCCTGAACGCCTGCGCGCAGGTGCAGCGGGAGAATCCCGACGGGCCCTTGCTGACCTGGGTGCACGAAGATCGCGCCGGATCGGAAGCGGCCTTCAACACGCGCGCCGCCAAGGTGGATCAGCGCAACCGCATTCCGCTGGTCCGGTCGGACGAGGATTGAGCCATGGAAGAGTGGATTGGCGGCGTCTGGGATCGCTGGATCCGGCGGGCGGCGCATCGCGGCTTTCCCGAGGCGGCGGTGACACTGGCCTCGGTGCGCGAGGTCCTGGGGCCGTATTTTCGCGGTGTCGGCGGCGACGCCGGACTGGCGTTGAAGTCGGGGACGGCGGCGGCCCATGGCGCGCGCCGTCACTGGCTGGAGCGGATTGCGGGCACCGGGGAGCGCACCGAAATGGCCTGGCGCGACCGCGAGGCGCTGTATCTGCCGGATGTGATCGACACGTATCCGGATGCCGCACTCAATCGCGAACTGTACCTGTGGCTGGCGACGTTGGCCTCGGTCAGCCGGGACGACCCGGACCCGGACGGCTGGCGACGCAATGTCCGCGCCACGCGCGCTGCGCTGGCAGCGTTCCCCGGCTGGCGGGCCCGCTACCGGATCCTGGTTGACGCCTCTCTGGCCCGGCGCATGTCGCCGGAATCCCTGCCCGACGATGAAGCCGCGCTGGAGCGTGCGGTTCGCGAGCAACTTCAACATCCCGAAAGGGACATCCCGCCGCCCGCCGCCCGACGTCCGCACTGGCCGGTCGCCGTGTGGTTGCGGCGGGATGCGCCGCCCGTGCCGCTGGAGACCGTCAACGCGCCGGTCGGCGAACGTGAAGGGGACAGCGCCGCTGCCGAGGATGAGGACGCCTTGCGCCGTCGCTATCAGGCCAAGCGGGTCGAGATGCCGAAAGACAAGAACGGCATGATGCTGCTGTTCCGGGCTGAAAGCATTTTCAGCTGGACCGAATACGTGAAGGCAAACCGTCCGACCGAAGATGACGAGGACGACGGCAATGCCCGCATGCGCGCCGACGATCTGGAGCACCTCTCCATCGCCCGCGACGGCAAGTCCGGCAAAAGCCGGGTGCGTTTTGACCTGGACCTGCCCGCCGCCGATGTCGATGACACGCCGCTCGGCGAGGGCGTGCCGCTGCCGGAATGGGATTGGCGGAAGGAGGTCCTGTTGCCGGATTACTGCCGTCTGGAGCCGCTGCTGCCCAAGGCGGAGCCGTTGGTGCAACTTCCGCCAGCCCTGCGTCCGGCAGCCACGCAACTGCGCCGCCGTTTCGAGGCGCTGGCGCCGCAGCCTGCATGGCGCGGCCAATCGGTGCAGGGCGAGGAGCTGGATCTGGACGCCTGCCTGCGCTTTGCGGCCGACCGGCTGGCCGGTCCGGTCAGCGAACCCGGTCTGTGGCGAGAGCGGACCCCGGCCCACCGGTCACTGGCCAGCCTGTTGCTGGCGGACCTGTCGTTGTCCACGGACACCTGGGTGGGTGGGCGGCGGGTCATCGACGTGATCCGCGACAGCCTGTTCCTGTTCGCCGAGGCGTTGTCCGCGACGCGGGATGCTTTTGGCATCTACGGCTTTTCTTCCGTCAAGCGCCAGCATGTGCGTTTTCATTTGCTGAAAGACTTTTCCGAACGTTATGACGCTGCCGTGCGCGGGCGTATCCAGGCGATCAAACCAGGCTTCTACACACGCATGGGCGCGGCGATCCGTCATGCGACAACAATCCTGCGCGAACAGCCCGCCGAGCGACGACTGTTGCTGGTGCTGACCGACGGTAAGCCGAACGACGTAGATCATTACGAAGGCCGCTACGGAATCGAGGATACCCGGCATGCGGTGCGCGCCGCGCGCGAGGCGGGGCTGACGGTCTTTTGCGTGACCGTGGACCGGGATGCGGCGGATTACCTGCCGCACCTGTTCGGCGCGCAGGGCTTTGTTGTGGCCCATGACGCCAACCAGTTGCCGAAGCTGCTGCCGCGGCTTTATGTACAACTGACAAAACGGTTTTGAAATCAGCGGCATGGCCGCGATGCCGGTAAAGTCCCCCGCCATTCGGCTAGGTACGGTCCCCCTCCACGGAACGATATCCGATGATTCGTCATATTGACTTTAATCAAGCGTGGCTTGCGGGGACGGGTTTATAAAAACAGAAAGGCCCTACAGCTTTACAGGATATATCCCCGATGGAATGTGCGGATCATGCCAGGACAACGGGGAAATAACAGGTCCGTCCACACCGGACGATCCGCTTCGCATGTCAGTAACAGGGGGAACCCAGATGAAAACCACACGCAAACTTCTCGCCGGCCTGGCGGTCGCCGCATTGCCTTTCGCCATCCAGCACGCGTGGGCGGCCGATGCCGCCGATGACGCCAAGGCAGCGCACGGCTCCTCGGCCGCCGCCAACTACGAAGGCGCCCCGTCGCCGTTGGCGGCCGTGCCGATGCACCAGAACATCAATCCCAAGGCTCCGCCGATGACGGAGACCGAGTTCCAGCAAGCCAAGCAGATCTTCTTCGAGCGTTGCGCCGGTTGCCACGGCGTGCTGCGCAAGGGAGCCACCGGCAAGCCGCTGACGCCGGACATCACGCTGGAGAAGGGCACCGATTATCTGAAAGCCTTCATCAACTACGGTTCGCCCGCCGGGATGCCGAACTGGGGAACCAGCGGCGAACTGACCGAAGCGCAGGTGGACCTGATGGCGCGCTATATCCAGCAGGAGCCGCCGCAACCGCCCGAATTCAGCATGGCCGACATGAAGAATACCTGGAAGGTGCTGATCCCGGCGGACAAGCGCCCCAAGAAGAAGATGAACAAGATCAACATCGACAACCTGTTCTCGGTGACGCTGCGCGACGCCGGGCAGATTGCGCTGATTGACGGCGATACCAAGAAGATCGTCAACATCATCAAGACCGGCTATGCGGTGCACATCTCGCGCCTGTCGAAGTCGGGCCGCTACCTGTACGTGATCGGCCGTGACGCCCGCATCAACCTGATCGACCTGTGGATGGAAAAGCCGGACAACGTTGCCGAGATCAAGATCGGCCTGGAGGCGCGTTCGGTGGATACCTCCAAGTACAAGGGCTTCGAGGACAAGCTGGCCGTGGCCGGTTCCTACTGGCCGCCGCAATTCGTGGTGATGAAGGGCGAAACCCTGGAACCGCTGAAGATCGTCTCCACCCGCGGCATGACCGTCGATCCGCAGGAATACCACCCGGAACCGCGCGTCGCCTCGATCGTGGCCAGCGAGTTCAAGCCGGAGTGGATCATCAACGTCAAGGAAACCGGCAAGATCATGATGGTCGACTACTCCGACCTGACCAACCTGAAGACCACCACCATCGACGCCGCCCGCTTCCTGCATGACGGCGGCTGGGATTCCACCAAGCGCTACTTCCTGGTGGCCGCCAACAAGTCGAACAAGATCGCCGTGGTCGATTCCAAGACCGACAAGCTGGCGCAACTGGTCGATGTCGGCGCGATTCCCCATCCGGGACGCGGTGCGAACTTCAATCACCCGGTCTTCGGCCCGGTGTGGTCCACCGGCCACCTGGGTGATGACTCGATCGCGCTGATCGGCACCGACCCTGCCAAGCATCCGGCCAACGCCTGGAAGATGGTGCAGAAGTTGACCGGCCAGGGCGGCGGTTCGCTGTTCATCAAGACCCATCCCAAGTCACACAACCTGTGGGTGGACACCACGCTGAACCCGGATGCCGCCACCAGCCAGTCGATTGCCGTGTATGACATCAACAAGATGGATGGCAAGAAGGAAAGCCCGCTGAAGCCGGAAGTGCTGCCGATTGCCGAGTGGGCGAAGCTGGGCGAAGGCGCGAAGCGCGTGGTGCAGCCGGAATACAACGCCAAGGGCGATGAAGTCTGGTTCTCGGTGTGGAGCGCCAAAGACAAGGAGTCCGCCATCGTGGTGGTGGATGACAAGACCCGCAAGCTGAAGGCCGTGATCAAGGACCCGCGCCTGATCACCCCGACCGGTAAGTTCAACGTCCACAACACCCAGCATGACGTGTATTGATTGAGGAGTGACATCATGAAAACGATTCTGATCGCTGCATCGCTCGCCCTGGCTCTGCCGGTGCTGTCGGCCCCGGCCATCGCGGCCGATGCCGCCGCGCTGGCCGCGTCCAAAAGCTGTCTGGCCTGCCACGCCGTCGACAAGAAGCTGATGGGCCCGGCCTACAAGGACGTGGCCAAGAAGTATGCCGGTGACAAGACCGCCGAAGCCAAGCTGATCGACAAGGTCATGAAGGGCGGCGGCGGCGTCTGGGGCCCTATCCCCATGCCCGCCAACAAGGTGACGCACGAGGAAGCGGAAACCTTGGTCAAGTGGGTTTTGTCGCAGAAATAAGCTGACGGCAAAAGGGGCGGGACATGCGCCAAGGGGCGGTAAGTCTGATGGTGTGGCTGGCGGCGGGGGTGGCTTTGGCCGACCCCGCCCCGGCCCGGCAACAGCAGTTGCTGCACCTGCTGCGTGATGACTGCGGCGCCTGCCACGGCCTGACCCTGAAGGGCGGCCTCGGCCTGCCCCTGACCCCGGAAGCCCTGCGCGACAAGGATGACACCGGGCTTCTCCATACCATTCTTGACGGCCGCCCCGGCACTCCCATGCCACCTTGGCGGCCGTTTTTATCGGAAGACGAAGCCCGTTGGCTCGTCTCGCAATTGAAGCGCGGCTTGCCCGCGCCAGGCAAGTGAACCTTATGTCCAAGACTCGCTTGCAGCACCGTGCTTCCGCGCTGGCCGCCGCCTGGCTGCTGGCCGGGTGCGCCGCCACGACCGTTTCACCGTCTGCTCCCGTCGCCGCGACACCGGTTCCTCCCCCGACGGTGTTGCGCGGCACGGGTGATCTCGGTTTGATCATCGAACGCGCCACCGGCAGCGTGCAGATCGTCGAGCATTCCGGCGATACCGCGCTGGGCCGGGTGGAAGGCTTGGGCGACCTGTCGCACGCCGCCGCCGTCTTCTCCCGTGATGGCCGCTATGCCTATGTCTTCGGCCGTGACGGCGGCTTGACCAAGATCGACCTGCTGACCCGCGCCATTGTGAAGCGGGTGATCCAGGCCGGGAATTCCATCGGCGGCGCGATTTCCACCGACGGCCGCGTGGTCGCCGCGCAGAACTACGAACCGGGCGGCGTGAAGCTGTTCGATGCCGACACGCTGGAACTGCTGTCGGAAGTTTCGACCAAGGACGAAGCCACCGGCACCGCCTCGAAGGTGGTCGGCCTGGCCGACCTGCCGGGCAACCGTTTCGCCTTCTCGCTGTTCGAGGCGGGTGCGATCTGGGTGATCGACGCCGCCGACCCGCGCGCGCCGAAAGTCACCAAATATCCCAACATCGGCAAGCAACCCTACGACGGCCTCGGCAGCATGAACGGTCGCTATTACATCGCCGGGCTGTACGGCGAGGACGGGCTGGCGCTCCTGGATCTGTGGAAGCCGGAGCAGGGCGTACGCCGCATCCTGAACGGTTATGGTCGCGGCGCGGACCCGATGCCGGTCTACAAGATGCCGCACCTGCGCGGCTGGGCGGTCAGCGACGGCCGCGCCTTCTTCCCCGCCATCGGCCACAACGCCGTGCTGGTGGCCGACACGCAAACGTGGAAGGAAGTGACGCAGGTGCCGGTGGCCGGGCAACCGGTGTTCGCGATGATCTCGCCGGACGGCCGCCGCGTCTGGGTCAATTTCGCCTTCCCCAACAACGACACCGTGCAGGTGATCGACGTGCCGACGCTGGCGGTGGTGCAGACGATGAAGCCCTGCAAGGGCGTGCTGCACTTCGAATTCGCGCCGCGCGGCGAGGAAGTGTGGCTGTCCTGCCGCGACGAGAACCGCGTCGAGGTTTACGACACCCAGACCTTCGTCCGCAAGACGACGCTGCCCGCCGATTCCCCCAGCGGCATCTTCTTCACCTGGCGCGCCGCGCGCATCGGGCTGTAGGAGGAAACCCATGAATATCGCCCTTGATCCGCTCCGCCTTCTGCTGGACCGCAGCCAGCGCGACCTGCCGCTGGTGTCGCGTCCCTTTGCGGAAATGGCGCGGCAACTGGCCGTCGAACCCGGCGTCTGGACGGAAAGCGGCGTGCTTGCCCTGTTCCGGCAGGCGCGCGACAACGGGGCGCTGTCGCGGCTGGGGCCGGTATTTGCCGCGCATGGCATCGGCGCCAGCACGCTGGCGGCGCTGGCAGTACCGGAAGCAAGGTTGCCCGCCGTGGTCGACTGGATCAACGCGCTGCCGCAGGTGAACCACAACTACCGCCGCAGCCACGATTACAACCTGTGGTTCGTCGTCACCGGCCGCGACGAGGCCGACGTGCAGGCCACGCTGGCCGCCATCCGCGCCGCCTGGCCAGAGTTGCCGCTGCTGGACCTGCCGCTGGTGAACGCCTACTACATCGACCTCGGTTTCGGGATGGATGACAACGCCCACAAGCCCTTGTGCTGCGTCGCCCGCGCCGAGCGCCGCCACCAGCTGACCCCGCGAGAATGGGCCTTGGTGGCGCTGATCCAGGACGGCCTGCCGCTGGTGGAAACGCCCTTTGCCGCGCTGGCCCGTGACTGGGGCGGCAACGAGGCCGAGGTCATCGCCACCCTGGCGCGCTGGCGGGACGAGGGCATCGTCAAGCGTTACGGCGCGGTGGTGCGGCACCGGGAACTGGGTTATCGCGCCAACGCCATGTGCGTCTTCGACATTCCCCCCGAGCGGCTGGACACGGTGGCCGTGCAGCTGGCCGCCGCGCCGGAAGTGCGGCTGTGCTACGAACGTCCGCGTCGCGGTGAGGCCTGGCCGTACAACTTGTTCTGCATGGTGCATGGCAAGGACCGGGAGGGGGTGCTGGGCATGGTGGACGGGTTGGTGGAGAGGCTGGGCCTGAAGGAATTCCGGCGTGATGTGCTGATCGGGGAGCAGCGGTACAAGCAGAGGGGGGCATGGTATGCGGCGCCAGCCGTGGCGGCGAGGAGCGCGGCATGACCTCCGCCGAAACCCTCCTCGACCCCACCGACCGCGCCATCATCAACCGCCTGCAACGCGGCCTGCCGATCGTGCCGCAACCTTATGCCGCTGTCGCCGCCGAACTCGGCCTCTCCGAAACC
>JAYRMT010000145.1:0-7701 GCA_041912575.1 Fluviicoccus sp.
CCAAGAAAGACGCCGCCAAGGAGGCCTCGTGCTCGAAGAAAGACGCGCAGGTAGCCGCCAAGGAAGCGTCCTGTTCGAAGAAGGAAGCTTCGTGCTCCAAGAAGGACAAGCCCGCGAAAGAAGCGTCCTGCTCCAAGAAAGAAGCCTCGTGCAGCAAGAAGTCCGGGAGCTGAGCCATGGCCGGTCTGGGATACCGCCGCGACATGGCCGACTGGGACATGGCGCGGATCGATGCCGACTTCTTTGAAGTCGTGCCGGAAAACTGGATCCGCCGTGATCGCGATCCCCTGTATCGCCTGATCGCATCCGGACGGCCGGTACACCTGCACGGGGTATCCCTGAACCTGGGGGGAACTGCCCCCCTTGATATCCGCTTCCTGCGTGACCTGCGCGGGCTGATCGACGATCTCGGCGCGCGTTTCTACTCCGACCATCTGGCCGCGAGCGGCGACGCGCACCAACTGTACGACCTGTTTCCGGTGCCGTTCACGGCATCCGAGGTCGAACGGATTGCGGATCGCATCCGGGGCGTGCAAGACCTGCTCGGGCGGCGCATCGCCATCGAAAACGCCACCTGGTACACGAATGTCGGCGATATCCCGGAGCCGGAGTTCCTGGGCGCGATCGCCGAGCGCGCCGACTGCGGCATCCTGCTCGACATCAACAACATCGCAGTGAACTTCAAGAACCACGGGCTGATCGATGTGCCGACCTTCCTGACACGGCTCGACCTGACGCGGGTGACCTACCTGCATGTGGCCGGGCACGAGTTCGACGAGCGCTTCGGTCTCTACGTCGACACCCACAGCCAGGCGGTGGAAAGCGACACCCGTCGCGCCGCGCTGGACCTCCACCGACAGCTCGGCCTGCCGATATTGCTGGAATGGGACAACGACATTCCCGACGCCGACACCATCAACCGGGAGCTGGCATGCCTGCGTTCCATGACTATGTGAGGGGGCGGACCGAGGTCATCCCCGACGGCTATGCCGAGAACGGCATGCGCCTGTACCGGCATCTGGTGTACCTCGGCGCGAGCCAGTTACTGGAAGCCGAATTCCCGGCATTGCGCGACACGCTCGACGAGGCCGACTGGCGCGCGTTGATCGAAATCTTTGTGCGCGATTCCCGGTGGGATTCCCACTACTACGGAGATTTGAAAGATGAATTCCTTGCTTTCCTTGAAGCACAGGCTGGATGAACATCTGGAAGCGGCGACCGCGTCGTTGGGACTGCTGCTGCTGCGGCTCTGGCTGGCGCAGGAGTTTATCCAGGCGGGCTGGATCAAGCTGTCCGGCGGGCTGAGCGCCCCGGACTGGTTCCGCGACCTCAGTTTTCCCGTTCCGGTACGCTGGCTGTCTGCCGACATGAACTGGGTCACCGCCGGGATACTGGAAACCGGGCTGGGCTTCCTGCTGGTGATCGGCCTGTGCGGTCGGCTGGCATCGCTGGGCCTGATGTTCGTAACCTGGGTGGCGGTGTACAGCGTGCACTTCGATCTGGGCTGGGCGGGCTGGAACCAGATCGAAACCGATGCCGGCCAAGGTTACAAGGTGCCGCTGATGATCGGACTGATGCTGTTCGCGCTGATGGCGAAGGGCATGGGGGCCTGGTCGCTGGACGGCTGGCTGCAACGCCGTCCGGCCGCGAAAGCCTGACGGCGCGGCGGATCAGACCTCGATCCGCTGCAGCACCCGCGCGAAATGCTCGCCGAACAGCCGCGCCGTGCGCAGGTCGCCGGACGTGAAAGCCGCCTCCGGGTCGCCGTGCGCGGCTTGCCCCATCGCACCGGTCCACGAACCGAGGCGGTTGGCAGCCTCGTCATAAGGCACACCGTGGTGCTGTTCGGGCAACACCGGATTGCCGACCCAGATCATGCCGTGCTGCATCGAGAAGGTCAGCAAGGACAGCAGCGTGGACTGCTTGTCACCGGCAGGCAGCGCCGAAACGGTAAAGCCGCCCGCCAGCTTGCCGGTGAGTTGCTGCTTGCGCCAGAGGCCGCCGGTGCTGTCCATGAAGGTCTTGAACGGCCCGGACACGCCGCCGAGATAGGTCGGCGATCCCCAGAGGAAGCCGTCGAACGCGGTCAGTTGCTCGGGAACGGCGGTCAGGGCTTCCGCCCGCAACAGGGTGACTTCGACCCCGGTGACGGCGATCGCCCCGGCCACCACCTGACGGGCGAAGACTTCGGTATGGCCATGGCCGCTGTGATAAATCACGGCAAGTTTTTTCATGATGTTTCCTCCGGTACGGTAATGCAGGACTCAGGCGGTGACAGGGAATAGATGCGTGAAGACCGTCGCGGCGATGTACAGACCGAGGCCGAATACGGTGTGATTGGCGAGACTCTTCACCCCGTTACGCAGGGGCGTCGGCGTACGGGAGGACGCGATGCCCGCTCCCATCGCCGGTTGCATGACGAAGAACGGCAGCACAATCGTGCCCAACCCGACCGCGAGCGCCGGCATCAGCTCCGGATGGGCGATCCAGCCCGGACCGCCAAGGACGGCCATCAGGGCGGCGAAAGCCAGTCCGGTCGCGTAGTGAGCCGTCCAGCCGAGCAGGGTTTCGTGACGGACCGGCGCCGCCTTGGCAATGGCGTCATGCCGGAACCGCCCGTGCGCGAGGTGGCCGACCCAGCGGCCGAGCATCGCGAAATTGAGGGTCGGAACGCCGGCGCGCTTCAGCGCCAACAGCCACACGTCCATGACCAGCGTGGCGCCGATGCCGATGAACACGACCGCCATCAGGATTCCGGAAAGATTGTTCATGGTTTTCACCTCGTCAGGTTGACCGCGGAATGCGATGGGATCACGATACGACTTCAAGCCAACTTGAGGTCAAGAGGGAAAATGGATATTTCAGCCGTCGCGAAAAAAACCGGAATTCCCGCTTCGACGCTACGCTTTTACGAAGAGAAGGGACTGATCCGCTCCATCGGCCGTCAGGGACTGAAACGGGTCTTCGCGCCGGACGTGCTGGACAAGCTGGCGCTGATCGCACTGGGGCGCGCGGCGGGATTCACCCTGGAGGAAATCGGCCTGATGTTTACGGCGGACGGGCAACCGGCTATCGACCGGGAGCGTTTGTCCGCCAAGGCCGACCAGCTGGACAAGGTGATCGTGCGCTTGCAGGCGATGAGCCGCAGCCTGCGGCACGCGGCGGTCTGCCCGGCGACCAGCCACATGGCGTGCCCGTCTTTCCAGAAACTGCTCAAGGCGGCTTCGGCGGGCGTGTTTGACGAACGACGGACCGGCCGGGAGGCGTAATGGACATCCGACGCGAACTGGACATCTGGGTCCGTCAATGGCGCGCGCCGATGCTGCGCTTCGCCCGCCTGCACCTGTCGCATGAGGCGGACGCCGAGGATGCGGTGCAGGAAGCCTTCGCCGCCGTGCTGGTTGCCGATCCGGCCACACTGTCCGTGGTCGAACCGCGGCGGTACCTTTTCGGCATCCTGAAAAACAAGGTCACGGACCGGCTGCGAAAACGCTACCGTCCCTCGCAGGGACTGGACCGCCCGTATGAGGACGACCTGGACGCCCTGCTTTTCGACAACCGCGACCACTGGCTGAGCGGTGTGGCCCCGGCCTTATGGCAGACGCCGGAAAGCCGGACCGAGAGCGACCAGTTTTTCCGTCTCGTCGACTTGTGCGTGAACAATCTGCCCGCCAAACCGGCGCGGGTGTTCAGCATGAAAGAATTTCTGGAGTGTGATCCCGAGGAGATCTGCGCCACGCTGGGCATCAGCAAGGCGGACTACTGGCAATGCCTGAGCCGGGCGCGGAAGCAGCTGCACCTGTGCCTTAACCAGAACGGCTTCGGAGGGGAAACGCTGTGATGAAATGCCGCGAATACATCTTCAAGCTGACATCGGGACAGTTGCGCGATGCGCCGCTGGCGCTGCGCACCGAGGCCGCCATGCACCGGATGATCTGCAAGTACTGCCGGACCTTCACCCGCAATGACGCCACGCTGGACGGCGTACTGGCCGGATACCGGGACGCGTTGCAGCGGCCGGATGACGAAGGGAAAAAGCCGGATCGGTAAAGGCGCCTTGCATGCCCCCCGATGATCGAAAAGAGCCTCTTCGCGGGGGCGAGCGACGTCTGGCAGATGCGACGAGGGTACCGCTACTGCGCCGCACTGCGCTCGCGGTCTATCGTTGACTTAGCCGGCAAGAAACCCGAGCGCCTCCTCCAGGAAACGCTCCGGGATTTCCGCGAACGGCGCATGGCCGCACGGCATCATCCGGTACGCCGCACCTGGCATCTCGCGCCGCGCGATCCGGCCGTCCACCCAGGCCGGAATCACCGGATCACCCCGACCGAACATCAACAGGCTGGGACACCGGATTTTGCCCGCAATCGGCCGGAGGTCATGCGCGGGGTCGGCAAAACTTCGCCAAACCGCCCGATTGATCGCCATCGCCTCCGGCGTGGATTGCTCACCTGCCGCCCGCTCCAGCATCGCGCGGGTTGTCGCAGTCCGCTTACGCAAATATACCCGCGCAAACCAGGAAGGCGGCATGGCGAAGCGACTCCCCTGCCAGCGGCAGAAACTTCGTGTGACGGCATTGTGCGGCGTGAATCCGCCCGGCGAGACCAGCACCACCGAGTGAACCCGCTCCGGGTGGGTGGCGGCATACCAGGCGGCCGCATTGCCACCGAGGGAATTGCCGATCAGGGTGAGTTCGGGCAGGTCAAGCGCCTCGATGAACGCCGCCAGGATATCGCGGAAATCCGTTGCGACCGGGTTCTCGGTCGATTGATGGAACACGGACTTCCCGTAGCCCGGCCAATCCGGCGCAATCACGCGGAACTGTTTCGCCAAAGCGGGAATGACGGCGTCAAAATCACGGGAGTCTCCGGGATTGGCGTGCAGGAGCAGCAACGGATGTCCGCTTCCGCTTTCCCGGTAATGAATGGCGGCAGTCGCAAGGCGGATGACAGGCATGACGGTGACTCCGGAGCAAGGAATGCCCCAGTGTTGACGACCGCTCACCTGCCGTCATTAACCTGGGTTCATCGCGCCCATGAAAAAGGCCCGCGATTGCGGGCCTCGTCAACATTCCGGTCGTTCAGGCAACCGGAATCTTGCCGATCCTGGCCTGCCAGATCTTGGGCGCCGTGTTGTGCACGGACTCGCCGTTCACATCCACCGCCACCGTGACCGGCATGTCTTCCACGACGAACTCGTAGATCGCTTCCATCCCCAGGTCGGCAAACGCCACCACCTTGGCCTTGCGGATCGCCTTCGACACCAGATACGCCGCGCCGCCCACCGCCATCAGGTAGACCGCTTCATGCTTGCGGATCGCCTCGATGGCCACCGGTCCGCGTTCCGATTTGCCGATCATCCCGTACAGACCGGTATGGGCCAGTACCGTTTCGGTGAACTTGTCCATACGGGTCGCCGTGGTCGGACCGGCCGGGCCCACCACTTCGTCACGCACCGGATCGACCGGACCGACGTAGTAGATCATCTTGCCCTTCAGGTCCACCGGCATCGGTTCGCCCTTGGCGATCATGTCCACCATGCGCTTGTGGGCGGCGTCGCGCCCGGTGAGGATAGTCCCGGACAGCAGCAGCGTCTCGCCGGTCTTCCAGGACTTGATCTCGTCGTGGGTGATGCTGTCCAGGTTCACGCGGCGGGCCTTGGAGGCATCCCAGGTCACACGCGGCCAGTCTTCCAGCTTTGGCACTTCCAGATCGGCCGGGCCGGAACCGTCCAGTTCGAAATGCACGTGGCGGGTGGCGGCGCAGTTCGGGATCATCGCCACCGGCAGCGAGGCGGCGTGGGTCGGGTAATCCAGGATTTTCACGTCCACCACGGTGGTCAGACCGCCAAGGCCCTGCGCACCGATACCCAGCGCATTGACCTTCTCGAACAGTTCCAGACGCAGTTCCTCCACGCGGTTTTGCGGGCCGCGCGCCTGCAACTCATGGATGTCCACCGGATCCATCAGCGACTCCTTGGCCAGCAGCATCGCCTTCTCGGCGGTCCCGCCGATGCCGATGCCCAGCATGCCGGGCGGACACCAGCCTGCGCCCATGGTCGGCACGGTCTTCAGCACCCAGTCCACGATCGAGTCGGACGGGTTGAGCATCGCCATCTTCGACTTGTTCTCGGAACCGCCGCCCTTGGCCGCGATCTGGATGTCCACCGTATCGCCCGGCACGATGCTGTAGTGGATCACCGCCGGCGTATTGTCCTTGGTGTTCTGGCGCTTGCCGGCCGGATCGCGCAGGATCGAGGCGCGCAGCACGTTGTCCGGATTCAGGTAGGCGCGACGCACGCCTTCATTGATCATGTCATCCAGCGACATCGTGCCTTCGAAACGCACGTTCATGCCCACCTTGACGAACACGGTGACGATGCCGGTGTCCTGGCAAATCGGGCGATGACCTTCCGCGCACATGCGGGAATTGATCAGGATCTGCGCCATGGCGTCCTTGGCCGCCTGGTTTTCCTCGCGCTCATAGGCCTCGTTGACGGCCTGGATGAAATCGAGCGGATGGTAGTAGGAAATGTATTGCAGCGCATCGGCAACGCTCTGGATGAGGTCATCCTGCTTGATCACGGTCATGGCGTGGCTCCGGAAACCGCGATCCCGAGGGGCGCGGCAAGGGTGGGTGGAAACGTGGCGCGATTATACCTAATCCACCGCCAGAATCTTCCCCAAAGGCAGGGCCAGCGCGCGGCCCGACTGCTCATGCGCCGCGATGAAGTGCGGCGCCAACGCACGCGCCCAGTTGTCATCGGCGTGCAGGCTTTTCAGGTCTTCCGGCTTGGGCAGCGGCCAGGGCAGATGCTGGTAGAACGACCAGAAATCGATCTGGTCGAGGTTGCGCACCAGCACATAATTGCCGTTCTCGGTTTTCTTGATGTAGTTCAGGTCGACGAGGATCGCCGCCATTTCCGTCCAGGTTTCCACCTCATAACGGCCGAGAATGGACATCGCTTCGGTATCGCTGACACTGTGGCCGTCCTTCTGGCGGCGGTAGAACAGTTGCAGGATGTCGAGGATCGCCAGCACCGGATGCCGGTTGGTGTAGTGCTGTTCCTTGTACAGCGTCAGCGCCCGGCTGACCTCCACTCCCAGCAGGATGATCATCCAGGACATGTAGATCCACAGCAGGAACAGCGGGAACGCCGCGAAGGCCCCGTAGACAAGTTGATAGGACGAGAAGTTGCTGACAAACAGGCCGAACACCCGCTTCGCCAGTTCGAACAGGGCCGCCGCAAAAAAGCCGGCGCCGAATCCGGCCTTGAGCGGCACCTTGCAGTTCGGCACGGTCACGTACAGCAAGGTAAAAGCCAGACCGGTAAACAGCAACGGCATGATCTGCAAGCCCGGCAGCACTATCCCGACGATTTCCTCCGCCCCGCTGAGCAGGCGGATGGACGTCAGGTACGACGAGACGGTGAACGCGACACCCAGCAGCAGCGGGCCCAGACTCAACACCGCCCAGTAGCGCAGGAAACTGACCAGGTTCTGCCGGGGCTGGCGCACCTTCCAGATCTCGTTGAACGCCTTTTCGATGGTCATCAGCATCAGCAGCGCCGTCACGAACAGCATCAGGACGCCCACGGCGGTCAGGTTGCTGGCCTGGCGGGAAAATTCCCCGAGGTACTCCTGGATCTTGACGCCCGTATCGGGCAGGAAATGCGTGAAGATGAAGTTCTGGATGTGCGTGC
>JAYRMT010000146.1:0-7648 GCA_041912575.1 Fluviicoccus sp.
TCAAGGACGGCGGCGAGATCTACGAAGCCACCCTGACCCTGCTGGCGCTGGATGAGGCCGACGCCGTTGTGCAGTGCTTCGCGCCGGACATGCCGCAGATGCATGTCGTCAACCATCTGACCGGCGCCGAGATGCCGGAAAGCCGCAACGTGCTGGTGGAAGCCGCCCGGCTGGCGCGAGGCAACGTGAAGCCGGTGACCGACGCGAAGGTCGCGGATTTCGACGCCCTGATCATTCCCGGCGGCTTCGGCGCGGCAAAGAACCTGTGCGATTTCGCGGTGAAGGGCAGCGACATGACCGTGCGGCCGGATGTACTGGCCTTTGCCCGGGGCATGCACGCCGCGGGCAAGCCGGTGGGGCTGGTGTGCATCGCGCCGGCGATGGCCCCGAAGATCGGCGGCGAGGGGACTTGGTACACGATCGGCAACGATCCGGGCACGGCGGCGGCGATTGACGCCATGGGCGGCCGGCATGTGGATTGTGCGGTGGAGGATTGCGTCACGGACCGCGAGCGCAAGATCGTGACGACGCCCGCGTACATGTATCCGGCGCGCATCCGCGAGGCGCGGGCGGGGATCAGGAAATTGGTGGAGGCAGTGCTCGCCATGGCCTGACTCCGGAAGAGAGGACCGGCATTCGCCGATTCCCGCCGCATTGACAGGGATTGGCCGGATTGACGCGCCCTCCAGTCTGGCTGCCCCCTTGGCAAGCAAGCGCTTGTCAGGTACAAACGTGAGCCAGACTCCTGTTCCGAGCGCCGCCGCCATGACCGATCACGCCCACGAATCCCACGAAAGCGAAGCCGAGGCCAAGGCCCGCGTCCTCAAGGAGCGGATGCAGATGGGGTTCAACCTGATCCCCTTCAATCAGGTCATCGGCTTGCAGATCACCGATATCAGTCTGGAAAAGGTGTCGGCGGAGTTCGCCATGAAGCCGCAACTGATTGGCAACACCACGCACCAGATCCTGCACGGCGGCGTGATCGCCACGGCGCTGGATACCATCGGCGGGGCGATGGCGATGTCGGCGGTCTATGCCGCCCTGAAAGGTATTTCCCGGGAGGAGCGCCTGATGCGCATCTTCAAGCTGGCGACGCTGGACATGCGGGTGGACTACCTGAAGCCCGGGCGGGGACAGAGGTTCACTACCTCGGCGACGGTGCTGCGCGTGGGCAAGAAGGTTTGCGTGACCCGCATGGAGCTGGAAAACGAGGAAAAGGAGCTGATCGCGGTCGGCACCGCGACCTATATGTATTAGTCCTGCAACCGGCCGCCTCCCACGCTTGGCGACGGAGGCGGCCGCCCCCGATAATGCCGCTCTTGTTCCCCCCTGCAGGAGCGCAGACATGTCCCGAATTCTTGCTGTCCTGGCCCCCGCCGTCGCCGCGCTGGCGCTGGGCGGTTGCGGTCCCGGCAACAGCACCCAGACAACGACGTACTATCGTCTTAAGGCCATCGACCTCTTCCAGGTTGGCGCGACGACGGATACCCAGACGGGGCGTCTGACGTTCAGCTACCTGAGCGGCGGCAATCCGGATCGCGTGGTGCATTACAACGACGCGGGTGCGGACGGAATCTGGGGTACCGCCGACGACAAGAGCGACTACTATTTCACCTGCGCGTATTCCACCAGTACGGGTTACGCCAAGTCGCTGGACTTCCAGGGAGAGTTGCAGGAAGGGCTGGCGGCGGTTTACGCCGCCGCGCCCGCCGCGCTGACCGGCATTCCGAAAAGCGATTTCGCGCGCGCCTGCGGGCTGAATTACAGCGGTCAGCTCGGCTTGGTCCAGACAGGGTACCGGTCAGGCGCTGACGGTGTGCCCGGTACGGCGGATGACGGAGCCGCGGTGACCTTGGCGTGGACGTCGTTGGCCGCCGATCACAGCCGCACGGCGGTCGCAGCCCCGACCTACCCCGGCGACAGCCGGGACTTTTACTACCGGACCAGTCTGAACAAGGTCTTCAGTTATATTGTCACCGATGGCCGGTACCGGGCTTATGAATTCAATGCCAACGGCACCCTGAAGGATATCGGTCGCTGGACCACGGCGATTGCCGCTGATACCTGGATGATGCCCCTCGCGACCGATGTCGCGCTGGATGGCGTGACCTACATTTTCAAGACCAACACGGTGGAGCGCTGTAATCGCGACGCGGCGGGCAATCCCCTGTCGCTGGATGTTGACGGCTTCAGCAACAGCCTGCCCTCGGTGCTGGGCCATTACACGGCTGGGGCGGACGGCATCGCCTGTAGCGATGATGACAAGCTGTCCGTGCGCGAGAATTATACGCTGGAACAGGCTGCCGGCTGATCAGACCCCGGGTTCATCCCCCGCAATGGCGAGGATAAATCCGGTCTTGGCCTTGGTATAGGCGGGCCGGTTGTCCGCGAACTCCCGGCTCAAAGCTTCCTTGAGCGCCTCGTATTCCCGCGCCAGCGCCGGATCGGCGCGCAGCCGGTCGCGGAAGCGCAGGTGGCGGTTCCATTCCGGGCCCCGGTAGCGCAGCACGTGCAGCAAGTGGGTGCGCGCCGCGCCGCGCGCATACACCACGTCATTGCGGATGGCGACATCCGTCGCCAGGTAATAGCCCAGCGGTTCCAGCCAGGTCAGCAAGCCCGGTCCCGTCTCCAGATCCTCGACACCGAGCATGATGTCGAGGATCGGCTTGGCCTTGATGCCGGGAATGGCCGTGCTGCCGATGTGTTCCAGGTCGACAATCCGTCCGCTCAGCGCGTCGCGGAGCCGCCGTGACTCCTCGGCATAGAGTTCCGTCCAGAGCGCGGTATGCGGGCAGAGCCGGACCTTGCCCTGCTCCAGCCCGAGGATGTCGTCCAGATCCGTCCGCATGGCCGTGCCTCCCGGCTGACGACTAGAAGTTGCCCATGAACAGGCGGCGCATGAAGCGGTCCTTCAGGCCGTGCACTTCGTCGAAGCCCATGCGCTCCAGGTAACGCTGCGGGACTTCGTGTTCGCTGAACACCGCGCTGATCACCGTCTTCACCAGCGACAGCGGGTTGTCCCGGCTGGCCTTGAGGGCGGTCAGCGCCTTGATGATCGCCAGTTCGTCCTTGGTGAAGTCGGTGCCGAAGGGGAAGGCGGGCAGGCTCTTCTGGAAGGGCTCGAGGCGCGCGGCCAAGGCCTCCGGCGTGTTTTCACGGAAAATGCGCGGGATGATGTAGTCCGCCGACAGCTTGCCGTTGCTGACCGCCCACTCGCGCAGTTCGTCCTGGCAACGCGAATCGGCCACATTGAGCAGCGCCTTGATGATGTCGCTGTCGTTCTTGCCGCGCAGGTCGGCGATGCCGTATTCGGTGACCAGCATGTCGCGCAGGTGGCGCGGGATGGTGATGTGGCCGTAGCTGGGCACGATATTCGATTTCACCTCGCCGTCGACCATGCGGTGGCTGCGCATCATCAGGATCGAGCGCGCATCCGGCAACTCATGTCCTTGCGCCACGAAGTTGTACTGGCCGCCGACGCCGCTGACCACGGTGCCGTTTTCCAGTCCGTCCGACACATGTGCGCCCGCCAGCGTGGTCATCATGCAGGTATTGATGAACCGGGCCTTGGCGCGCTGCGCACGCTTCAGCGCCTCGTCGCCATGGCGGTCGGCGTAGAGGTGGTTGATGAAGGCGATGGTGCTCATGCAGATGCGCTGCTTCTCCGCCTCCGGCATGGCGCGCAGGGTGTCATAGAAGTCGCGCGGGCCGAGGAAGAAGCCGCCGTGCATGATCATGCCGCCGGTCAGTTGGGCGCCGAGGCAATGGGCGATGATGCCCTGGAGCACGTCGCTGTCGTCAAGGTCGTTGCCGATGGCGATTTCACCGGCGTAGAGCGTGCCGTCCTCGAAACTGCAATGCTCGCGGAAGATGCCGTAGCGGATCAGGAACGCGACGTCATCCCCATCAAGGCAGCGCCCGATCAGGCCGTGCTCAGCCAGGATGCGCAGGGTGTGCGGGGTCACCTTGTCGGTCAGCAGGCCCCGGTTGATCAGGCGTTGCAGTCCGGCGTGCCCGTAGACCGGACGCTTGACCACGCCGCCCTGAATCAGCTTGAGGAAGCCGTTGACGAACATTTCGCTGCAGCCGTAAAGGCCTTGCAGGAAGGGCGTGGTGTCCTGGAGCGGGTGCAGCGTCAGGTTGTAGTTCAGCTTGCGCACCATGGCGGTGTAGGTCGGGTTGTCGTGCTGGCGCGTGATCAGCGCGTGCGCGATGGCGTCGCCGAGCGAGCCGATGCCGATCTGCAGCGTGCCGCCGTCGCTGACCAGCGAGCTGGTGTGGATGCCGATGGCGTAGTCGGTCAGCGTCACTTTCATGTTGGGGGTCGAGAACAGGGTATGCGTGCCCGCCGGATCGTCGATGACCAGGTCGAGCAGGTGCGGGGAAATCTCGGCGTCATTCCCCATGAACGGCATGTTGCGGTTGATCATGCCCACGGCGAAGATGGCCTCTCCGGCGTCGCGGCGCGGTTGCAGCAGGTCCAGCATGTCCAGGGTCAGATCCGGGTTGCAGGCCAGGCTGAGGCGCAGCTCGCCGCCGTCCTCGCGGGCCGCCACCGCCTGCGCCAGCACGTTGACGCCGTTGCCCGCCATGTCGCGGGCGATGTGGGTGTAATTGCTGTTGATGTAGTTCTGCTGCGCCGTCGCGTTGTGCAGCCAGTCGCCCGATTTCAGGAAGAATTCGTTGACCGTGATGTTGGGCGGCAGCGTGCCGTTCTTGAGGTCCGCGACGTAGTCGAGGTCCGGATAGTCGCCGAACACCCGCTGCACGAAGGGATCGAGGAAGCGCGCCTCCAGGTCGCTGGACGCCTGCGGCTTGTTCAGCGACAGCGCGGTAAAGATATGCAGCCGTCGCACGCCGTCCTGCTTGACGCGCCGGTACAGCGCGTTGACGAAGGGATTCGGTTTGCCCAGGCCGAGGGGAACGCCCAGGCGGATCTCTCCGGGAATCGTGTCAAGAATGGTGGTGACGGCCTGTTCGATCGACGTAAGGCGGGCGGCGTTCATGCGGGACTCCGGATTGTTATGCGGGCCCTCTTCCCGACCGTGCCGGACAGAGCCCATACTCTTTTATAATGCTGTCTAGCATAAGCCATCCGCCCGGCAGGGCAAAGACCGCCGCCACGGATTCCCGTTCCTTTTGTCAGGGCATTGCATGAACCGTGTCGCGATGGTCGAAGCCGAAATTCCCTGCCGCCCCGGTTGCGCCGCCTGCTGCATCGCCCCGTCGATCTCCTCCCCGATCCCCGGCATGCCCGGCGGCAAACCCGCCGGTGTCCGCTGCGCCCAGCTCGACGACCGGGACCGCTGCCGCCTCTTCGGCCGCCCCGAACGCCCCGCCGTCTGCGCCAGCCTCCGCCCGGTCGCCAGCATGTGCCATGACAGCCGCGAAGCCGCCATGACCTACCTCACCGAACTTGAGCGGTTAACCTGCTAGCCCCCGCAAGCGCCCAAAAGCCGTCCGCAGCCAACTGTCGAGCCACACGCCGATCGCCAGCGTCCAGACAGTGGCGGAAACACACCAGCACTGCGGAGTGCTGGCGGAGCGCGAGTTTTGGCGTAGGACAACGGTTTTGCTTACTTTTGCCAAGACAAAAGTGAGGCCCGCGGCAGGCGGATGTCGTACGATTCAGAGACACCCCCAAAATCAAATGAGGAAAAAGATTTCATGTGCCAACTCCTGGGCATGAACTGCAACGTCCCCACCGACATCTGCTTCTCCTTCAAGGGATTCGCCTGTCGCGGCGGCCGCACCGACCACCACAGCGACGGCTGGGGCATCGCCTTCTTCGAGGACGCGGGCTGCCGCCTGTTCCTGGACTACCTGCCCTCGGCCGCCTCGCCGATCGCCGAGCTGGTGCAGAACTACCCGATCCAATCCACCAACGTCATCGCCCACATCCGCAAGGCCACGCAAGGCGTCACCCGCCTGGCCAACACGCACCCGTTCCAGCGCGAACTCTGGGGCCGTTACTGGATCTTCGCCCACAACGGCGACCTCAAGGACCTGCCGCCGGTTCCCGGCCGGTATTACCGCCCGGTCGGCAACACCGACAGCGAACACGCCTTCTGCCTGATCCTGGAGTATTTACGCGAACGTTTCGACGTCATGCCGCCGTTGCCGGAATTCACGGCGGCGCTGCGGGAAATCGTGGGTGAAGTCGCCGGACACGGCGTGTTCAACATGATGCTGTCGAACGGCGAATGCCTGTTCGCCCATTGCGCGACCAAGCTGCATTACCTGGTGCGGCAGGCGCCGTTTGCGGTGGCGACCTTGCGCGATGAGGACATGAGCGTGGATTTCAACGCGCTGACCCGGCCGGAAGACCGGGTCGCGGTGATCGTGACCGAACCGCTGACCACCAATGAGGCGTGGACGGCGATGCGGCCCGGGGAGCTGCTGTGTTTTCGCGATGGCACGCCGTCGCCGGTGGCGGCCGCTTAACCGCTGTTCGCGTTGTTGTAGAAGGAATAGCTGTAGACCGGGAAGGGCAGGTTGCGGCCCTTCTGGTACTTGTCCTGCGCCATCATGCGCTGCATGCCCAGCACCACGCTGTAGGGCGCGGCGCGTTGCACGAAGTTCGCCGCCCAGGCGGGTACCGTTCCGCCCGGATCGAAGAAGCCTTCCGCCTCCATCTGCACCTTGTTGCCCGGCAGCGGCGAGAACTTGATCGTCATTTCCTCGGCCGGCATGCGCACCAGCGGCGGCTTCAGCGGCAGGTAGTCCGGCATCGCCGACACGCGCAGCACGACGTAGGGCTTGCTGCGCGTTTGCGGTTCGACAACGCCGCGCAGCACTGTGTCCCGGTCCGGCAGGGTGTAGGGCGCCTTGTGCACCATGTAGACGATGTACTCGGTCGGGGAAATCTGTTTCACCAGGCGGGATTCGCGGGTTTCCCAGAACCACTTGGTGTAATTGTCGAAGTCGAGGATCACCCGCGCCAGGGCGTCCACATCGCCGTCCAGCTGCGCTTCCACCTTGAAGGAGCGGTAGCGCTTGCCTTCTTCCAGCCGGGCGTAGGTCTTGATGTTGCGGAGGTTGTCCTGCTTGGTCAGCCGCCATTCCGTGCCGAGTCGGGTGCGGAATTCGTCCAGGTCGTCATCCGCCGCGAGGGCGGCCAGCGGCGACAGGACGGACAGCAGGAGGACGCCGCCAAGCGCCAGTTTCCTTAAACGCATCGTGTTTACTCTCGGATTTCTTGTCGTGGTGCTCTCTGGCACGGGCGTGCGAAATATACCGGTTCACCCGCCGGAATGTGAACCGTCTCACACTCCGGTCGTCGGGTAGAGCGTTTTTTAATCGCGCGCGGGATCTTTCGCATTGACTGACCAGGGAGGTTTGACGGGCGAAACGGTCAATCCCTGAGCGGGCCTCAGGGGTCGAGGCGGTCGCGCAGGCAGACGCGGTTGCGGCCTTCTTCCTTGGCGGTGTAGAGCGCGGCGTCGGCGGTGGCGAGCATGCGCAGATCGTCGTCGGGGTCGGACGGAGCAACGGCGACCGCGCCGATGCTGACGGTCAGGCGGATCTCCTCGCCCGCCTGGCGGACGACCTGGGCTTCGATGCTGCGCCGCAGGGCGTCGGCGACATGTCCGACGCCTTCGGCGCTGGTGCTGGGCAGGATGACGCAGAATTCCTCGCCGCCGAAACG
>JAYRMT010000147.1:0-7634 GCA_041912575.1 Fluviicoccus sp.
GAGCAGGACTGGTCCGAGGCCCGCGACACCGTGCGCAAGCTGCATTTCATGGCCAATTTCCTGCTGGACATCCGCAAGGCGGAAGACCGGCTGGATGACGCCTACGACGACGAAGACGACGACTGACACCCTGAATGGCACTCCTGCAAATCGCCGAGCCCGGCCAGACCCAGGCGCCGCACCAGCATCGCCTGGCGGTCGGCATCGACCTCGGCACGACCAATTCGCTGGTCGCCACTGTGCGTTCCGGCAAGGCCGCGACCCTGCCGGACGCGCAGGGCGGGCATCTGCTGCCGTCCGTGGTGCGCTATCTTCCTGACGGCGGCAAAGTCGTCGGCGAGGCGGCGAAAGCCGCCGCCGCCGCCGACCCCCTGAACACCATCATTTCCGTCAAGCGCCTGATGGGGCGCGGCCTGGCCGACCTGCGCAAGCTCGGCGGCGAGTTGCCCTACCGCTTCCGCGAAGGCGGGGAGGGCATGCCCGCCTTCCTGACCGCGCAGGGTGAGAAGACGCCGGTCGAAGTCTCCGCCGATATCCTGTCCGTGCTGCGTCTGCGCGCCGAGGAAACGCTGGGTGGTGAACTGCGCGGCGCGGTGATCACCGTGCCCGCCTATTTCGACGAGGCCCAGCGCCAGGCCACCCGCGATGCCGCCCGCCTCGCCGGGCTCAACGTGCTGCGCCTGCTCAACGAACCCACTGCCGCCGCTGTGGCCTATGGTCTGGATAATGGGGCGGAAGGCGTGCACGCCATTTTTGATCTGGGCGGCGGCACCTTCGACATTTCCCTGCTGCGCCTGCATCAGGGCGTCTTTGAGGTGCTGGCCACCGGCGGCGACGCCGCGCTCGGCGGCGACGATTTCGACCGCGCCATCGCGCTGTGGCTGATGCGCGAAGCGGGCATGGAGAATCCCGATGCCACGGTGCAGCGCGAGCTGATGCAGGCGGCCTGCGCGGCGAAAGAGGCGTTGACGGATGCCGAGGTCACGACCATTGCGGCGGCAGGCGTCCGCCGCGACCTGACACGCGCCGATTTCGAGGCGCTGGTCCAGCCGCTGGTCGACAAGACACTGAAAGCCTGCCGCCGCGCCCTGCGCGATGCGGACCTGAAGGCCGCCGATGTCCGCGAGGTGGTCATGGTCGGCGGTTCGACCCGCGTGCCGCTGGTCCGCCGTCTGGTCGGCGAATTCTTCGGACGCACGCCGCTGACCCATATCGACCCCGACCGCGTGGTGGCGATCGGCGCGGCGATCCAGGCTGATGTACTGGTCGGCAACAAGCCGGACAGCGACATGCTGCTGCTGGACGTCATTCCGCTGTCGCTCGGCATTGAAACCATGGGCGGCCTGGTCGAGAAAATCGTCCCGCGCAACACCGCCATCCCGGTGACCCGCGTGCAGGAATTCACCACCTACCAGGACGGCCAGACCGCCATGAGCATCCATGTGCTCCAAGGCGAGCGCGAGATGGTCAAGGACTGCCGCTCGCTGGCACGCTTCACCTTGCGCGGCATTCCGCCGATGGCGGCGGGCGCCGGGCGCATCCGCGTCGTCTTTCAGGTGGATGCCGACGGCCTGCTCAGCGTCAGCGCTACCGAGGTGCACACCGGCGCGCGCAGCGAAATCGTCGTCAAACCCTCCTACGGACTGAGTGAAACCGACATCAGCCGCATGCTCGCCGAATCCTGGCAGCAGGCGGAGGCCGACAAGCAGGCCCGCGCCCTGCATGAGGAGAAGGTCGAGAGCCGCCAGTTGCTCGACCTGTTGCGCGCCGCGCTGGCGAAGGACGGCGAGCTGCTCTGCGAAGGCGAGTTGCATACCCTGAACGAGGCGATCAAGCATCTCGACATCGCGCTCGGGTCCAGCAACAAGGACATCATTACCCGTGCCCGCGAAGCGCTGATCCCGCTGTCGGACGCCTTCGCCGCCCGGCGCATGAATCGCCATATCCACGAGGCCCTGAGCGGCCACCAACTCAGTGACTGGGAATAACCGCATGCCGCAAATCATCTTCCTGCCGCATCACACCATCTGCCCTGACGGCGCCGTGGTCGAAGCCGAAAAAGGGGAGAGCATCTGCGCCGCCGCCCTGCGCGCCGACCTCCAGATCGAGCACGCCTGCGACATGGCCTGCGCCTGCACCACGTGTCATGTCGTCGTGCGCGAAGGCATCGACAGCCTGAACGAGATGGACGACCTCGAAGCCGACCTGCTTGACAAGGCCTGGGGGCTGGAGCCGGATTCCCGCCTGTCCTGCCAGGCCGTGGTCGGCGATGACGACCTGGTGGTCGAAATCCCGAAATACACCATCAACCACGCCTCGGAAAAGCACTGACGGAGCCCGCGCATGAGCCTCAAATGGACCGACTCCCGCGAGATTGCCATCGCCCTCGCGGACGCCCACCCCGACACCGACCCGAAAACCATCCGCTTCACCGACCTGTTCGACTGGATCCTGGCGCTGCCGGACTTCAGCGACGACCCCAAGCATTGCGGCGAGAAAATCCTTGAAGCCGTGCAGATGTGCTGGATCGAAGAAGCGGATTGAGGCTCGCTTTGGCGAAAATCGCACCCCTCTCCCTAGCCCTCTCGGCCAGTGCGCTGCATCGCACTGGCGCTCCGGCGGCAAGCAGCGCTGCTGCCTGAAACCCCGCCTCCGCCCCACAAGGGGAGTGGGAACACAATGGCGGTCCGCAGCCAGCTGTTTGAGCCACATGCCGGTGATCATTCATCCGGTATAGATCGGGTGGATCGGCGAGTTGGCGGCAGGCGAGTTCTGGCGAAGGACGCGGTTTTGCCTCCTTTTGACAAGACAAAAGGAGGGCCCGCGGCAGGCGGATGCCCTACGCCACAACACCAATCCACCAAACTGTCAAATACCTCCATCACAATTGCAGCCAATCCGCTGAAAACCGCGTATAATTCGCGGTCATTTTTTGGCTAACGCCCGTTTCCACCATCCAACCGAGGTTCCATCACCATGGCCATCGAACGCACCCTGTCCATCATCAAGCCTGACGCCGTCGCCAAGAACGTCATCGGCGAAATCTACACCCGCTTCGAGAAGGCTGACCTGCGCATCGTCGCCGCCAAGATGAAGCACCTGTCCAAGGCCGAAGCCGAAGGCTTCTACGCCGAGCACAAGGAACGCGGTTTCTTCGGCGACCTGGTGGCCTTCATGACCTCCGGCCCGGTGATCGTCCAGGTGCTGGAAGGCGAAGACGCCGTGGCCCGCCATCGCGACCTGATGGGCGCCACCAACCCGAAGAACGCCGCCCCGGGCACCATCCGCGCTGACTTCGCCGCCTCCATCGACGAGAACGCCGTGCACGGTTCCGATTCCGCCGCCTCCGCCGCCCGCGAAATCGCCTACTTCTTCAGCACCATCGAACTGGCGCCGCGCACCCGCTAAGCGTCTCCGCCGGGCGGCGGTCCTGTCGCCCGGCGTTACCTTTTTCTCCCTTTCCTTCCGCCGCCGTCTTGCTAGAATGGCGCGCACTCCTATCGACACAACTGGTGTAGCAACCGGTCGAATCATGACTATCGAAAACGCTTCCGTCTCCCGCGTCAACCTGCTGGGCCTCAACCGCGCCGGCATGGAACAGTTTTTCGCCACCATCGGCGAGCCGAAATTCCGCGCCGCCCAGGTCCTGAAGTGGATCCACCAGCTGGGCGTGACCGATTTCGACGCCATGACCAATGTCTCCAAGGTCCTGCGCGCCAAGCTCAAGGATTGCGCCGGGGTGCGGCCGCCCGAGGTGGTGTTCAAGGAGTTTTCCGCCGACGGCACCCGCAAATGGGTGTTCAAGGTTGGCGACAACAGCATGGTCGAGACCGTGCTGATCCCGGACGGAGAGCGCAAGACGCTGTGTGTCTCTTCCCAGGTGGGCTGCAGCCTGGATTGTTCCTTCTGTTCGACCGGCAAGCAGGGCTTCCAGCGCGACCTGAACATGGCCGAGATCATCGGGCAGGTCTGGGTGGCGAACGCCTCCTACTACGAGGAAGCGACGCCCTATGAAGAGCGCGGCCGCGCCATCACCAACGTGGTGATGATGGGCATGGGCGAACCGCTGCTGAATTTCGACAATGTGGTCCCCGCGCTGGACCTGATGCTGGACGATTTCGCCTATGGCCTGTCGAAGCGCCGGGTGACGCTGTCCACCTCCGGCATCGTACCGATGCTGGACAAGCTGACCGACACCATCGACGTGGCGCTGGCGGTGTCGCTGCATGCGCCCAATGACGACCTGCGCAACGAGCTGGTGCCGGTCAACCGCAAGTACCCGCTCAAGGACCTGATGGCGGCGTGCCGTCGCTACCTGCGCAAGCACCAGCCCGCCGAGGGCGGCCGGCGCAAGATCACCATGGAATACGTGATGCTGTCCGGGATAAACGACCGTCCGGAGCACGCGCGGCAACTGATCGCCCTGCTGCGCGACGTGCCGAGCAAGATCAACCTCATTCCCTTCAATCCCTTCCCGCATGCGCCCTACGAGCGTTCGTCGCGGAACGCCATCATGGCGTTCCAGAAGCAGCTGGTGGAGGCGGGGTATATCTGCACGATCCGGACGACGCGCGGGGATGACATCGATGCCGCCTGCGGCCAGCTGGTCGGGCAGGTGCAGGACCGGACACGGCGCGCCGAGCGCTGGCAACAGAACATCAAGGCAGGCGAAATCCTGCGCAGCGCCCAATAATTCAGGATCAGGAGAGAACCGCGTGCGACAGCCGCTACTAATGCTTGTGATGGCGATGGGACTGTCGGCCTGCGTGGTGGAGGGCGGTCCCAAGACCGACCCCGTGGAGGGGGCCCGAAGCCGTGTCGCCATCGCCGCCGAGTACCTGCAGAAGGGCGAACTGGACCTGGCGCAACGGCATCTGCTGCGGGCGCTGGAAATCAACCCCAAGTCGGCGGAGGCGCATAACATCATGGGCGCCCTGATGGAGCGCGACGGGGATCCGAAACAGGCCGAGGAACATTACCGCAAGGCCATCGCCTTCAAGGATGACTATCCCCAGGCGCACTTCAATTATGGCGTCCTGCTGTACAAGCAGGGCCGCTTTGCCGAGGCGGAAAAGCAGTTCCTGCCGCCCTCGGAAGATATCGCATACGAACGTCGCGCCTACGCGCTGGAAAACCTGGGCCTGTGCCTGCAAGCCATGAATGAAAAGGCGCGCGCGCAAGCCGCCTTCGAGAAGGCCTTGCGCGTGGACAGCTTCATGGCGACTTCCGCGCTGGAGCTGGCGGTCTTGGCCTATGAACGTCAGGATCAGCCGGTGGCAGCCGTGTATTACGCGCGTTACCGGAAGGCGCTCGGCCGCGATACGGTGCAGAGCGCGCGCGGCCTCTGGCTGGGCATACGCCTTGCGCGGCTGGGCCCGGACAGCAGCGCGCTGGCGGGCTATGCGCAATCCCTGAAACAGTTCTACCCGGACAGTCCGGAATACCGCGAGTATCTCCGTACCCAGGCCGGAGGATCGTGACCCCGACATGACTTCCTCCCGCGAGCAGCACGCCGAGTCCGCCCGACCGGGGGCGCGGCTGCGTGACGCGCGTCTGGCGAAGGGGGCTTCGCTGGAAGAGGCGGCGACCGTACTGAAGGTCAAGCCGCGCATTCTGGAGGCGCTGGAAGCCGACGATTACGCCGTGCTGCCCGAGCCGGTCTTCGTGCGGGGGTTCATGCGTCGTTACGCGGCGTGGCTGGCCCTGGACGCCGATCGGATCGTGGCGTGCTTCGAGTCCTTTTACCAGGCGGAAACCGGTCATGCCGCCTCGGCCGAGGCGCGGGAAAACCCGGTGCGCGTCATCAGTGATATCAGTGAGGATCGCCTGCGCCTCCGCACGGCGCGCGCCAAGGCGTCGCGCGACTGGCCGATCGGCGGCAGCCTGGCGCTGACCGCGTTGCTGCTGGCGGGGCTCTGGTTCTGGAGGCAGGGCGGCTTGCCGCATCTGCCCGTTTCCGCCGCCGCCTCGTCGCCGGGGACCACGACCGAGCAGGTGCTGCCGAACACGTTCACGGTGCCCGTCGGCAATGACCGCTTGCAACTGGTGTTGTCCGGCGATACCGGCGTGGAGGTGCGCGACGCGGGCGGCAGCCTGCTGGCGACCGGCGGGCATCACGCGGGCGAGCGTCTGGACCTGCACGGACAGTCGCCGTTCAGCATCGAACTGTCGCGCGCCGAGGCGGTCCGCCTGACCCTGAACGGCGAGGCCATCAATCTTTCGCCTTACACCGTCAATGGCGCGGTGAATTTCCGTTTGTCGAGGTGAGCATGCACCATTCTCCCATCCAGCGTCGGGTGACCCGCAAGATCCGGGTCGGTTCCGTTTTCGTGGGCGGCGATGCGCCGATCACCGTGCAGACCATGACCAACACCGAGACCTGCGACGTCGAAGCCACCGTTGCGCAGATCCAGCGCTGCGTGGCGGCGGGCGCCGACATCGTCCGCGTCTCCGTGCCGTCCATGGAGGCCGCCGAGGCGTTCGGCCGCATCCGCCGTCAGGTGCAGGTCCCGCTGGTGGCGGACATCCATTTTGACCACCGGATCGCGCTGGCGGTGGCGGAGATGGGCGCGGACTGCCTGCGCATCAATCCGGGGAACATCGGCTCCGAGGACAAGGTGCGCGAGGTCGTGGACTGCGCGCGCCATCACGGCATTTCGATGCGCATCGGCGTGAATGCCGGTTCGCTGGAAAAGGACATCCAGAAGAAATACGGCGAACCCACCGGCGAGGCGCTGCTGGAATCCGCGATGCGGCATATCGACATTCTCGACCGTCTGAACTTCCACGAGTTCAAGGTCAGCGTGAAGGCATCGAACGTCTTCCTGACGCTGGACGCCTACCGCTTGCTGTCGAAGCAGATCGACAATCCGCTGCACCTCGGCGTGACCGAGGCGGGCGTCTTCCGTTCGGGCACCGTCAAGTCGGCGATCGCGCTCGGCGGGCTGCTGCTGGACGGGATCGGCGATACCCTGCGCGTCTCCCTCGCGGCCGAACCGGAAGACGAGGTCAAGGTCGGGTTCGATATCCTCAAGTCGCTGGGCATCCGTTCCAACGGCATCAACTTCATTGCCTGCCCGAGCTGTTCGCGCCAGGAGTTCGACGTCATCCGCGTCATGCAGGCGCTGGAGGCGCGGCTTGAGGACGTCCGGATTCCGCTGGATGTCTCGGTGATCGGCTGCAAGGTCAACGGGCCGGGCGAAGCCAAGGAGGCCGATATCGGTGTCGTGGGCGCCGCGCCCAAGAGCCTGGTCTACCGCCATGGCGAGAAGAGCCACCTCATCCCGACGGCAACGCTGGTGGACGAGATCGAGAAGCTGGTGCGCGAACGCGTGGCCGAGGAAGAGGCGCGCCAGGCGTCGGTTTTCCTGAGGAGCTGATCCGGTGGCCGCTGCGGCAACGAATTTGGCCGACGCAAAGGCGGATGCGGAGAAGACAATGGAGCCTGACCGCGACAGAGGAGGGGAGGAGTCCATGGAAGCTACGGTTGCGCTGCGTGCGCGCGGGCGCCCGCCCCAAAGCGAGGCCGAACAGGATGCCATGCGCGAGCGCATCCTCGACGGCCTGATGCAGGCCTTTGCCGAGCAGGGGTCGCACAAGCTCCGGGTGGAGCATGTGCTGGAAAAGGCGGGCAT
>JAYRMT010000148.1:0-7425 GCA_041912575.1 Fluviicoccus sp.
GTGCGCGCATCGGAATCTCCCTGATCAGTATTGTTGATGCGAGTTAGCGTAGAGCTTTTTGGTTCCGGTTGTCTAACACTTTTCGGCGTGCGGACGTACCGGTATCACCGTGCCAACAAGGGCTTGAGGAAACGCCCGGTGTGCGAGGCCGCGCAGGCCGCCACCGCTTCCGGAGAGCCGCTGGCCAGGATCTCGCCGCCGCCGTCGCCGCCTTCCGGACCCAGGTCCACCAGCCAGTCCGCTGTCTTGATCACGTCCAGGTTGTGTTCGATCACCACGATGGTGTTGCCGTGCTCGCGCAACTGGTTCAGCACTTCCAGCAACTGGGCGATGTCGTGGAAATGCAGCCCGGTGGTCGGCTCGTCCAGGATGTACAGCGTCTTGCCGGTATCGCGCTTGGCCAGTTCGCGCGCCAGCTTGACCCGCTGCGCCTCCCCGCCGGACAGCGTGGTCGCCGCCTGGCCCAGCGTAATGTAGCTCAGGCCGACCGCCATCAGCGTCTGCAGCTTGCGCGCCAGCGACGGCACGGACTCGAAGAAAGCGTGCGCCTCTTCCACGGTCATGTTCAGCACGTCGGTGATGTTCTTGCCCTTGAAGCGGATTTCCAGCGTCTCGCGGTTGTAGCGCTGGCCCTTGCAGACATCGCAGGGCACGTAGACATCGGGCAGGAAGTGCATCGCCACCTTGATCACGCCGTCGCCCTCGCAGGCTTCGCAGCGGCCGCCCTTGACGTTGAAGGAGAATCGCCCGGCGCTGTACCCGCGTGAGCGCGCTTCCTGCGTGGCGGCGAACAGTTCGCGGATCGGCGTGAACAGCCCGGTGTAGGTGGCCGGATTCGAACGCGGGGTGCGGCCGATGGGGCTCTGGTCGATGTCGACCACCTTGTCGAGCAACTCGAGCCCGCTGATGCTCTCGTGGGGTTCCGGCGTCACGCTCATCGCGCCGTTGAGCGCGCGCGCCGCCAGCGGGAACAGGGTGCCGTTGATCAGCGTGGATTTGCCGGAGCCGGAGACGCCGGTGATGCAGGTCATCAGGCCGAGCGGAATTTCCAGCGTGACATTCTTCAGGTTGTTGCCGGTCGCGCCGCGCAGCACCAGCAGGCGTGACGGATCGGCGGGGCGGCGTTCGGCGGGCACCGCGATCTTCTTCACCCCGGACAGGTATTGTCCGGTCAGGGATTCCGGCGCGCGGCGGATATCGTCCTCCGACCCGGCGGCCACGACCCGACCGCCGTGGACGCCTGCGCCCGGCCCGATATCGACGATGAAGTCGGCGGCGCGGATGGCGTCCTCGTCATGCTCGACCACCAGCACGGTATTGCCGAGGTCGCGCAGTTTCACCAGCGTGCTCAGCAGGCGTTCGTTGTCGCGCTGGTGCAGGCCGATCGACGGCTCGTCGAGCACGTACATCACGCCCATCAGCCCCGCGCCGATCTGCGAAGCCAGTCGTATGCGTTGCGCTTCGCCGCCGGACAGCGTGTCGGCGGAACGCTCCATCGACAGATAGTCCAGGCCGACGCTGACCAGGAAGTGCAAGCGCTCGCGGATTTCCTTGAGGATCTTGTCGGCGATCTCGCCTTTCTGGCCGGTCAGCGACAAGCCGTTGAAATAGGCGCTGGCCGCCTTGATCGGCAGGCGGGTCACTTGCGGCAGCGTGTGTTCGGCCACGCGCACGTAGCGCGATTCGCGGCGCAGGCGCGAACCTTCGCAGGACGGGCAGGGGCTGTTGACCAGGTATTGCGACAGTTCCTCGCGCACCGCCGGCGATTCGGTTTCCTTGTAACGGCGCTCCAGATGCGGGAGGACGCCTTCGAAGGGCATTTCCCGGGTCTTCTTCTGGCCGCGCTCATCGGTATAGGGGAAGAGGATTTTGGTCCGCCCCGAGCCCTTCATGATCAGGGTGCGTTCGGCCTCGGTGAGCGCCTCCCATGGCGTATCCAGGCTGAAACCGGCATGCCGCGCCACGCTGGTCAGCAGGTTGAAATAATAAGGGTGCTGCTTGTCCCAGCCGCGGATCGCACCTTCGTTCAGGCTCAGTTCCGGATGGTGGACCAGATTGTCCGCCGTGAAATGCGATTTCTGGCCCAAGCCGTCGCAGGACGGGCAGGCCCCGGCCGGGTTGTTGAAGGAGAACAGGCGCGGCTCCAGTTCCGGCACCGCGTAGCCGCAGACCGGGCAGGTATGCCGGGCGGAAAAAAGCAGGTCCGGCGCATCGCCGTCCATCGCGGCGATCAGCGCGATGCCGTCCGCCAGCCGCAACGCGGTCTCGAAGGACTCGGCCAGGCGCAGGCCCAGGTCAGGCCGCACCTTGAAGCGGTCGATCACCGCGGCAATGTCGTGCTTCTTGTTCTTTTCCAGCGCCGGGGCGTCGTCCAGATCGACGACGATGCCGTCGATGCGCGCCCGCACGAAACCCTGCGCGCGCAAGCCTTCCAGGATGTGCAGGTGCTCCCCCTTGCGGTCCTGCACTACCGGCGCGAGCAGCATCAGCGGCGTGCCTTCCGGCAGCGCCAGTACGGCGTCCACCATCTGGCTCACGGTCTGCGCCTCCAGCGGCAGCTGGTGATCCGGGCAGAACGGGGTGCCGACGCGGGCGTAGAGCAGGCGCAGGTAATCGTAGATTTCGGTGATGGTGCCGACCGTCGAGCGCGGGTTGTGCGAGGTCGATTTCTGCTCGATGGCGATGGCGGGGGAGAGCCCCTCGATGGCGTCCACATCCGGCTTCTCCATCAGCGACAGGAACTGGCGGGCATAGGCGGACAGCGACTCAACATACCGGCGCTGACCTTCCGCGTACAGCGTGTCGAAGGCCAGCGAGGACTTGCCCGAGCCGGACAGCCCGGTGATCACCACCAGCTTGTCGCGGGGGATGTCGAGCTGGATGTTCTTGAGGTTGTGTGTGCGCGCGCCGCGGATACGGATGCTGTTGCTGCTCATGGGAAACCTGCCAGCCCGGGCTGGAAAAATGATCCGGAAGGAAGGCAGCGAGTATAAGCAAAACTTTCCGTCGGCGTCAGTCAACGGAATCGGGACTTGCGCGTTATAATGCGGGTCCGCTTTTTCCTCGCATTTCCGTGACTCCTATGAATGGCATGTCTCCCGCCGAACGCCGCGCCACGGCGTCGCTCGCCAGCCTGTTTGCCCTGCGCATGCTGGGCCTGTTCATGATCATGCCGGTGTTCGCCCTCTACGCCCACCAGCTCTCCGGCGCCACGCCCGCGCTGATCGGGCTGGCCATCGGCGTCTACGGCCTCACCCAGGCGGTCTTCCAGATCCCGCTGGGGCTGCTGGCCGACCGCATGGACCGCAAGCGGCTGATTTTCCAGGGGCTGGTGCTGTTCGCCGCCGGCGGCGCGATCGCGGCGATGTCCTCGTCGATTCTCGGTGTGATCATCGGCCGGGCGGTGCAGGGCGCAGGAGCCATCTCCGCGATCGTCATGGCGCTGCTGGCCGACCTGACCCGCGAGGAGCACCGCACCAAGGCCATGGCCAGCATCGGCCTGAGCATCGGCTTGTCCTTCGCGGTGGCTTTCGTGATCGGTCCGTTCGTCGCGGCCCATACCGGTCTGCACGGGCTGTTCTGGGCGACCTCGGTGCTGGCGTTGATCGGCATGGTCCTGCTGGCGCGGGTGCCGCAGCCTGCCGTGGTGATCCGCCAGAATCGCGGTCACTGGTGGGAGCAGTTCCGCGCCTGTCTGGTGCATCCCGAACTGGCGCGGCTGAATGCCGGGATCTTCATGCTGCACCTGGTCATGACGGCGGGTTTCGTGCTGATGCCGCACCTGTTGCAGGATTATGCCCATTTGCCTGCCGCGCATCACGGCTGGGTATATCTGCCGGTGGTGCTGGGCGGATTCGTGCTTTCCGTGCCGTTTATTATCATCGCCGAAAAAAAACGCCAGATGAAGGTCGTATTCAGTGCGGGCATTGCCTGGCTTGCACTGAGTTTGTGCGTGATCGGCGAATATTACCGAACGGTGACCGGGCTGATTACCGGGTTGGCGCTGTTCTTTATCGCCTTCAACCTGCTGGAGGCATTATTGCCTTCCCTCTTGAGCAAGATCGCGCCTGCCGGCAGCAAGGCGACCGCGATGGGCATCTATTCGAGCAGCCAGTTTCTCGGCGCTTTTTGCGGCGGCGTCATGGGCGGCCTGCTGATCACCCGCCTGCCGGTGGAGCCGATTTACGACCTGCTGGCCGGTATCGTGCTTGTCTGGCTCCTGCTGGCGCTGACCATGCGTCCGCCGCGTTACCTGCATAGCCTGATGATGTCTCTGGAGAAAACCGGGATTGATGACGCAGCCCTTGTGGCGCAGCGACTTCAGCACATACCCGGTGTCGAGGAGGCGGTGGTGATTCCCGACGAGGGCGTCGCCTATCTCAAGGTCGACAAGACCCGTCTGGATACCCGCCAGCTGGAAGATTTTGTCCCCCGTCTGGTGGCGGTCTGAGGCGCTTTCGGCTAAAGTGCGATTTCTCATTTGTTTGATGCCATAGAAGGTGTAGAGCGTTATGCGTGGAGTGAATAAAGTCATTCTGGTCGGAAATGTAGGACGTGACCCGGAAGTGAGAAGCTTTGCCGGCGGCGGCGGTACGCTGACCACCGTTTCCCTGGCGACCAGCGAGGCCTGGAAGGACAAGAATACCGGCCAGATGACCGAACAGACCGAATGGCACCGCGTGGTGTTCTACGGTCGTCTGGCTGAAATCGCCGCCGAGTACGTGCGCAAGGGCAGCAAGCTCTACGTGGAAGGCTCGCTGCACACCCGCAAGTGGCAGGACAAGAACACCGGCCAGGACCGTTACTCCACCGAAATCAAGGCTTCGGTCATGCAATTGCTTGACGGTCGCGGCGGCGGCGGCGGCGGCGGGCAATCCGGCGGCGGTGATAATGATTATGGCTATCAGGGCGGTCAGGATGATTATTCCGGCTCGGCACGCCAGTCCCGTCCCGCGCCCGCGAATAATCGCCCGGCGCCGCAGAGTCAGAATAACGCCGAATTTGACGACGACTTGCCCTTCTGAGTATTTTAACGCCAGGCATTTTCCAATATGCTTGGCGTGTTTTTTTGTTTATATCAATCCGCCGCCAAATAAAACGACAGAAGAGGAACAACCATGAAGCCCGATCTCAGTTCGTTCAGTGTCGAGGAACTCAATGCGTTTATCGTTGAGGCCCAGGCCCTGATCGCGACCAAGAAGGAAGACGAAATCCAGAAGGCTTATGCCGAATTCGCGCAAAAAGCCGCCGCGCTCGGCGTATCGCTGGATGAGCTGGTCGCCAAGGGGGGCAAGGGCGGGCGCAAGGCCGCCGCCGCCGCTGCCGGCGTCGTGACCGCCCGCAAGCCGGTCGCCATCCGCTACCGCGATCCCGCGAATCCGTCCGATACCTGGACCGGTCGCGGCAAGCAGCCACGCTGGCTGGTCGCCCGCCTGGCATCCGGAGCCCGTCTCGAAGACTTCGCCGTCTGACCGGGAACCTCGCCGCCGCCGACAAACCCCTGCTTGCAGGGGTTTGTGCTTTATGTACGTGATTTGCACAGTGCGGGACTTGTTCTCGGCCCCGCTCTGTGTGACATTTCACGGATTCCGGTCCCCGGGGTTTGACGGGTTCCCGCCTTGACCCGACCCTGACCGGCCCTGTACCCGAAGACTTATGAAAAATAACAGCGTGTCCCTGAAAGCGGCGCATGCCGACCGGGAAACCCGGGCCTATAACTGGGCCTTGCTGGCAACGTTGGTCCTGCTGGCCGCCCTGCTCGCGCAAACGCCCGCCCGCATTATCGGGCATTGGCTGCCGCCGTCCGCCAAGTCGGTTGTCACGGCCTGGGGCGGTACGGTATGGCGCGGGCAGGCAAACCTGTCATTACCCGAGATGCAGGGCCAGCTCCGCTGGTCTGTCGACTTTCCCGGCTTGCTGACCCTCAAGGCGGGGATTCGCTGGGAAATGGATGCAGCCATGTCGCATCTCGCAGGACGGTTGTCGCGCGAGCCGGGCGGCTGGAGTCTGCGTCAGGTCAGCGGCTCGCTCGACCCGATGTTGCTGCAGGCGATTGTCAAATCCGGCAAATTCCCCCAGGAGCCCGTTCAGATCCGGACGCTGGACCTGGTCAGCCGCGGCGCCTCCTGGAGCGGCAGCCATGGCGAGGCGACGCATGGCGGCGGCCAGTTCGGCTATACCGTCAACGGGCAGACGCAGCACCTGAACCTGCCGCCGGTGGTCCTGACCCTGGACGGGGGCAAGGACCGCTTGCAATTGACCCTGGTCCAGCAGCAGGGGGGCGATCTTGCCGATTTCGCCCTGCATGACGGCCAGGTCGAGGCGCATTTGCGCCAGCGCCTGTTGCAGCTGTCCCCGGAGTATCACGGTGCGGGAGAGCCGGATGCGGTGGCGGTTTCCTCCAGCCAGCCTTTAAACAGTCTTTAACAAGGCGGGGCAATAATGGCATCATCGTTGCAAAACAAGAATCGGGCGGCTTCGTGAATCTCCCTTCCCTGTCCTGGACGTCCCTGACCCGCCACAACCGGCAAATGGCGCGCGGCCTCATGCTGGTCGCAACCCTCTGGTTCGGCTGGCGTGCGGCGTCCGCGCTCTGGCTGGTGACCGGCCAGGACCATGCCGACCTGCCAAAACCGCAGCCCTCCGCGATGGCCGCGCCTTCAGGTCCCGACGTGGATACTGCACGCCTTGCCGGTTTTTCCCTGTTCCGTGCCGCGGCCCCGACCGCCGCTGTCGGCGCGGACGCCCCGGACACCGCCTTGCAGCTGCGGCTGGACGGCGTGTTCGCCGGCAGCGATCCGGCGCGATCCGGCGCCATCATTTCCGACCCGGCCCAGGGAAGCGGGAAGCTCTACGCGGTCGGTCAGTCCCTGCCCGGCGGAGCCACCCTGCGCGAGGTGCATGCCGATCGCGTCATCCTTGACCGCAACGGCCGCGGCGAAGTCCTCCGTTTCGTACGGACCAGCCTGCTTGGCGGGGATGCGCCCGCCGGACCGACGCCGGGAAGCGCGGACAAGGGGGCGCAGGCCCGCGACGCCTTGTCGAACGCCATCAACCGTCTGGGCAGCGAGCCGGACGCCTACCTCGCCGAAATGGGCCTGTCCCGCAGCGGCGAGGGTTATGAAATCACGGCCGGCGCTCCGGCCAACATTCGCCGCGGCGTCGGCCTGAAGCCGGGCGACCGCCTGCTGCGCCTCAACGGCCAGCCTCTCGGCAATCCCCAGCGGGACCGCGAGTTGCTGGAGCAGGTGCAGCAATCCGGACATGCGCGCGTCGACATCCGTCGGGGCAGCCAAACCTTAACCATCGAGCAGAATTTCTAAGATGAAGGCACGCAACCCCCTCCTTGCCGCCGCGCTTTGCCTCGCAATGAGCGGCGCCGCTGACGCCAAAACCTGGAAGGTCAACCTCAAGGACGCCGACATC
>JAYRMT010000149.1:0-7407 GCA_041912575.1 Fluviicoccus sp.
CTTCGGAAACCGCGAAATAGCCGCTGTAAATGCCGCCCAGGACAAACAACGGCAGCGGCAACTCCCACTTCGCCGCCCACACGGCCTCGCCCAGTTCGCGCGCGGAAAACCGCTGGAGCGGAATGGGATTGCGCAAGGTCACCCAGTACCCGTAAATGCTGAGCATCACCACGATCAGCAACGCCGGCAGCAGGCCGGCGCGGAAAACCGCCTCGATCGTGACGCCGGTCCCCTGGGGGAGCTGTTGCGCGATGATGGCGTACAGGATCAGCGGCAGCGAAGGCGGCAGCAGCAACCCCAGTGATCCGGACGTCGTGACCAGTCCCAGCGAAAATCGCTCCGGATAGCCCGCGCGCTTGAGCGCCGGGTAGAGCAAGGCGCCCAAGGCCACGATCGTGGCGCCGCTCGCGCCGGTAAACGCGGTGAAAAACGCGCAGGTGCAGAACGACACGATCGCCAGACCGCCCGGCATCCAGCCCAGCAAGGCGCTGGACAACCGGACTAGTCGCTCGGAAGTCTTGCCTTCACCCAGCACATAACCGGCAAAGACGAAGAGCGGCAGCGCCATCAGGACCGGACGATCCACCAGGCCGTAAATTTCCACGCCCATAACCGTCAAAGGCGTTTCATCCTGGATGAAACCCAGCATCGCCGCCCCCGCGAGCACCGCGAACAGCGGTGCGCCCAGGAGCGCCAGCGCCAGCAGGAGGACGACCAGCACCGCCGTCATGATTGCGGCGCTCCGGGGTGCGGATCGCGACCGAGCGCGGATAGCCATCCGTGCGTGAAATACCGGACGGCGATCAGCGTGAACGCTGCCGGAATGATGCTTTCGCAGAGCCAGCTGGGCACGCCCGCGAAGGCGATGCTGGGTGATTCGTACTCCATGCGTACGAACTGGAAGCTGTACCAGGCCACCGCCAGGCAGATGCCACTGGTCGCCCAACAGGTGATCAGCCCCGTGTAACGCAGCCAGGGCTTGGGCAGGAATCGGCCGATGAGATCGCTGCTGATATGCCGGCGGTCACGACTGGCGACAATCGCGCCCGCCATGGCGATCCACAGCACCAGGGCGCGCAACATGGGCGCCAGCCAGGGGATGCCGGTTTCGAATCCGTTGCGGAGAACAATCTGCAGGACGGCGAGCCCGATCATCGCGCCGAGCAGGCAGACCAGCAAGACGTTTTCCAGCCAGTGGACGATCCCGGTCAAGCGGCGGATCGCACCGGTCATGACTTCTGGCCGGCGCGGAATGTCTTCAGATGCCCTTCCAGTATCTGCATGACGGCGGGCGAGACAATGCCCGCCTTTTCAATCTGGTCGGTCGCCAGCGCCGCGCTCTTCTCCCACTCCGCCATTTCCTGGGCGCTGGGCTTGACCGGCTTGATCCCCTGCTTCAGCAGCGAGCTGTAGGCGGCCAGGTTATCCTGGCGGTTCTGGCGATCCATGTCGCGGAACACCCGGGTCATGACCTCACGCACGACCTGCTGGTCCGCCGGATCAATGCGGCCGAAGGCTTTCGAGTCGATCGCCAGCACCCCCACGATATAGGTCAGCGGCAACTCCGTCACGTACTTCACCTGCGTATGCCATTGCAGGGCGAGCGTGCCGATCGGGGATGAGGCAACCGTATCCACGATCCCGGTTTGCAGTCCCGGCAGGACATCGCCGATCGACAGCGGGATCGGTGTCACCTGGAAGGCTTTCAGCGCTTCGGCGGACTGCGGATCGTTCTCGGGAATCCAGACCTTGTGACGACGCAGTTCCGCCACGGACGGCACCGGCGCGGTCTTGGACATGGCATAGGCGAACCCGGCCTCGGCAAAGCCGAAATTCACCATGCCGCCCTGCTCCAGTGCGCGGGACAGCGTCGCGTCCATTTTGCCGCGCACATAGTCCACCTCGGCAAAATTGCGGAACTGCAACGGCATGGAATACACCAGCGGATCCTTGCTGAATTCCGAGAGGCTGCCCGCGGTCACAGCGCCGCCTTGCAACTGGCCGATGCGGATCTTGTTGAGCACGGCCTTGTCGTTGCCCATCGTGCCGCCGGTATAGAATTTGAAGGTCACCCGCCCCTGGGTCCGGGTTTCAACCTCGGTCGCCCCCGCGCGCATCTTGGTCATCCAGGCGGAGCCGTCGGGCGACAGCGTGGCGACCTTCAGGGTCAGGGCATGGGCCTGGAACGCCAGCAGGCAGGCGCAGGCGGCAAACAAGGGACGGAACATCAGGGTTCTCCGGTCAAGGGCGCGGCGCCGGGGCTTGCCCCCGCGCAGGATCCTAAGCGCTTATTTTTCAGGAAACAGGATCAGAAATAGTCATCCGCCGACTTCATCAGGTCGGCGGCCTCACGCCGGGCGAGCATGTTGCCCAAGGTGAAACCGGGCGCATGCGGGTCTGCAGCCAGAACCTCGCCCAACAGCCGGTCATGCAGCGCCCGATCAAAGACGCCCCGCGCGTAATTGCGGGCATAATACACCTTCGCCATCAGGTTTTGCCCGCCCGACAGGGCGATCGCGGCCTCAAATTCCCGCCTCCCCTCGTCCGGCCGCCCACCCAGCGCCGGAGTCAGGACGGTCGCCAGCACGCCCAGATAGACATGCGGCATGCCATGTTCGTACGCCGGGTCCAGCACCGTGACCCGCCGCATGATCGCCTCCACCCGGGACAGATCGGCAACCGCATTCCAGTCGTCACTGTTCGCCTGGACCCAGCCAGCCCACACGCTGCCGGCCACATACAGGGCGGACACGTCGCCCTTGCCTTTTCCATCGAGAATCGCCTGCAACTCGTCCAGCTTCAACGAGCGGGGTTCGCACAAGCGCTTGTCGCGCAGGCACAGGGACTGGAAGGCGTATTTCAGGGCCTTGTCATTGAGGGTCTTGCGGTTTTCGGCATTCTTCTCGAAGGAGCCGGCATACACGCTGTTCAGCGTTGCCGCCGCCTGCCGGAGCGGCTCGACATCGGGATTGTTCAGGATCAGGGCGTCCAGCAGCAGCAGATAGGACGGCATGGCGGCCGCCACCACGTCCGGACTGTCATTATCCTGAACCGCCAACGCGAAATTACGGCCGAAACGCTCCGCCTCGCCGGTCACGACCGTGGAGCAACCGCCCATCGCGAACACAAGGAGACATCCCAGGAGCAGCCGAAACGGGGCAAGAGGCATACGCATGCAACTCATTGTGCTTATAATGCCCGCATTCTAGCAGACACCGTTTTGCCGACACCATGACAGTACTGACACTCACCGGCCCGTCCGCCGGGCCAACCGCTCCGGGCGTCGGGAGACCGGCGTGGCGCTGACGCCGTCTGGCATGACGCCGCGCTGGGCGCCCGCCAGCCCGGACAGCCCGGCCTTCTGGCTCAGGGGACTCTTCGCCTTGTCGCTCCTGCTGGTTGTCCCCGGCCACTGGGCGGGTCCGGCACTGACTCCGGACGGCATGCTGCTCGCGTCCCTGATCTACTTGGGGCTGCATGGCCTGTTGGCTTGGCGGGGAAGAAACCGTCCGGAACACCGCTATTCCCTCCTGCCCCTGCTGACGGACAGCCTGGCCGGCTTCATTCCCGCGCTCGGCGCCAGCGAGCCCGCGCTGGCCGGCGGCCTGAGCCTGCTATTGCTACTGCTTGCCAACGGCCCCGCCTACGGCCGGAACAGAACCTTGGCGGCCTTGCTGCCCGCCTGGCTGGCCTGGCTGGCGGTGGCCGTCATCCGGGCGGACGTCGCCGCGGATGCGGCGATCCCCACCCTCACCGTGCTGCTGACAGCCGGCGCGTGGCTGCTGCTTTTCCGCTATTGGGAGCTCGCGGCGGCCATGGAGCAACTGCCCGGCATTGATCCGCTGACCGGCCTCGCCAATCGCGCCACGCTGCATGATGCGGCGCGATACTTCATTCCCTATCAGCAACGTAACCGCACATCGCTGGTCGTGATGCTGTGTGAAATCGAACTGGAAGAAACCGCCGGACGGAAAATCGTGCGCCGCAGCCTGATGAAACGCGCGCTGCAGCAGTTCGGCCAGATCGTCGAAAACCGCCTGCGCGGCTGCGACATTGCCGTCTACTACGGTGACAACCGCTTCGCCTTTCTCCTGACCGACACTCACCACAAGGGCGCCGAACAGGTGGCGGCCGATCTGGGCAAGCCCTTCGAGGACTGGGCGCGCGACTGCGCCATCCACGCGCGACTGCGCACCGGCATTGCCCCGCTGCCCATGGAGAGTCTGGCCCTGGATCATGTCATCAGCCGGCTGCATCAGGCGATTGAGACAACCCGCATCCATGCCCCCCAACGCCTCCAGCCCGTTTTCATCGATCCGGCCCAGCTTCGGGAAAGCACAAAGTAATATTGCTTGCAAATTGTCGAACAAAAGACGTGATTTTTTCGTTCTCCAATGTTACTATCCATGCGCCGCTTAGTGTGATGCTAAACGTGTGCCCTGCCGGCGCTTCCTCGCGGAGTCCGGCGTTGCGCTTATGTAGCATTTCTTTTCTACCTTGAGAGAAACATCATGCAAATCAAGAACCTCGCCCTGACCGCCGCTATCGCCGCCGCCCTTGCTTTCGCTGGCTGCGCCAAGAAGGAAGAAGCTCCGGCCGAAGCCACCCCGGCTCCGGAAGCTGCTGCTCCGGCCGCCCCGGCTGCTCCGGCTGCTGAAGCCGCTGCTCCGGCCGCCCCGGCTGCTGACGCTGCTGCTCCGGCCGCCGCCCCGGCTGCTGACGCTGCTGCTCCGGCCGCTCCGGCTGCTGCTCCGGCCGCCAAGTAATTCTTGGTCGCTGACTGAAAAGGGGAGCTTCGGCTCCCCTTTTCATTTCTCAACACCACCCGCTCGCCCCCTCCCTCATCAGCCCCCTCGCGATCCCACCCCTATCTCAAGTCAGGTCGGCGGCATCCCTCCAGCCTTAACCCCCAAAGAAAAAGACCGCTGAATGCGGCCATGATTCTTGCTCACACGCAAACCGGCACCGATATCATCACGGTTCCCGAATGGACGCCACCCGGTAACCCTGGTACTGTGGAGAAGCAATGAGCTCGCGCAACGCGCTCAGGGAACGGTAAGGATGTTCCTGAACCAGCAAATTGATCAACGCAGGCGGAAGAATGCCACCCGGGTCCGCATGGCCGGTCATGGTGACTTCCACTTGGCCTTGCCCCATCGGACGGAATATCCAGGAACCCTGGACCTCCGGCATGCTGACATTGTCCTTCAGCACGCCGTAACCCCCTACCCGGCGGCTGTCGATACGGACCTGCATGGTCCGGAGATCCTGGGTGATCTTGCCGGCCACCACCGCTTCACGGTTCTTGAACGGCCACGGAAAATCGGTCACGACACGCACGGTGAAGCTCATGTCCTCATCGTTGCGTTGCAGGGTTTCCACTTCGCTGGTGCGGTAAAGCCATCGGGGAGCGGCTTCGGTATCGGTGATCAGGCCGACGATGGAAGACAGGCTGCTATGCACCGTGGTCACCGCTTTGAAGCCATAGAGCGGGCTCCCGGGAACTTCGTAGGCCCACACCTTGATACCGTCTTTGTCGAGGACCAAGCGGGGCGCGGACGTCTCCGCCGCCAACGCGACCATGCTGCCCAGCAGGGCCAAAAGCCACAAACCGACTCGGATGAACGTCATGATGGCCCCTCCCCCCGGCACAGCAGACTCTCGAAGCAAGGGCGATACTAGGCGGACCCTCTCGTAAAGAACAGTGACAATTGTCATGCGATCCTGTAAACGGCGGCCGCGATGATCAGGCCAGGCCCATGCCCCGCAACTTCAGGATGGCTTGCGTCCGGTCACGGACTTCCAGCTTGTCGAGAATGATCGACAGGTGATTGCGCACCGTACCCGGACTCAACTGGAGGGCCTGCGCGATTTCCTTGTTCTGCCGGCCCGCGCAGAGCTCACGGATCACCGCCAGTTCCCGTCGGGTGAAAAGCGCCGGTGTCGCACCGGGCGGGGGCTCGACGCGACCTCCGCAGGCCACGGTGCGGATGGCGGCGACGAGTCCGGCCTGATCGATATCCTTCAGAAGGCACGCCTGCGCCCCCGCTGCACGCCCCTGCGCGAGGGTCACCGGATCGTCGAAGGTCGTCAGCAACACGACCGGCACGTTCACCCCCCCGGTACGCATCCTGCGCAAGGTTTCGAGCCCGTTCAGGACGGGCATGCGGATATCCATCAGCACCACGTCCACCGGGAGACCGGGCAGCAGGGCCAGGCACTCCTCACCGTTAGACACCTGCCCTACCACATCGATATCATCCTCAAAGCCCAGCAAGGCCACGATACCGCGCCGCACCAGCGCCTGGTCATCCACCACCAGCACCCGGATCATGTCAGGCATTCCTCGGAAAATTCGGCTACCAGCCGGAATCCTTCCGCAGAGGGGCCGGTCTGTAATTGACCGCCCAGCGCATTGACCCGTTCCGCGAGGCCACTCAGACCGAGGCCGGAGCCGAACTCCGCCATCCGGACCGCCCTGCCGTTATCCTGGACTTCCATCCGGATTCCGGCGCGTTCGTCCCGGCGCAGGGAAACCCGCATCCGGTTGGCGTCACTGTGCTTCAGGGTGTTGGTAATCGCCTCCTGTACGATCCGCAGCAAGCATGACGCCAGTTGCGCATCCAGCATCAACAGGTCGTTGTCGATGTCCACGTCATATTCGAGATAGGGAATATTCGCCAGCATCTGCGCCAGCAACTCGCCGAAATCGGACTGGTCCTGCCTCAGCTGCAACAGCGTCGCCCGGACATCCTCGAAAAGGTCGCGCGCCAGTTCACGCGCCTGTCCGAGCTCAGGCAAGGCGTCTCCGGCCATTTTTTTCTCGAGCACCAGCAGCTGCATGTTCAGCGCCACCAGGTGATGACCCATCTGGTCATGCAGGTCGCGGGCGATTCGCGTACGCTCGTTGCGCGCCACCGCCTGGGTCAACAATTGCTGGGTGGCGTGCAGCTGCGCATGCGCGGTCGCGGTTTCCTGATGGGCCTGCCATTCGTCAATATTGCTGGACGCCATGTACCACAGGGCGCTCTGGGCCAACAGCAAGTAAATGGCGAAAGGAATGGGCGGCAGGGCCTGCTGGAGCATCGTGACCGCGAGCGAGGTGATGATGATCACGCCGATGGCGAATGGCGCGGCGAAACGGTTCATCAGCGGGGCCATGTTGACCATCAGGAAGACCAGGAAGAACCCCTGGGACGGCGTCATCGACAACCGATCGGCCAGCGCGCAGGCGCTGCCGTAGGTCATGGCCACCATGGACCAGATTACCAGATCGGCATTGTCGCGCTGCCATCGCTTGGTGGTCACCAGCAACCAGAACAGGCGCACCAGCGCCAGCGCCGGTCCGATTCCGCTCAGGGCCAGGAACAGCAGGGCGACGCCATCTTTCTGCTCCATCGCCGCCGA
>JAYRMT010000150.1:0-7295 GCA_041912575.1 Fluviicoccus sp.
ACCCGCTGGTCCGCGAGGTGCGCAGGACGCTCGAACGCGGGACCGCCGTCCCGGACGCGGAACTGGATCGTCGCGTGCGCGCTGCCTTGGCCGGTCAAGGCGCCGGCGCACCTCGCCCGCACACGGGCGAACGTCGCGCGTGGCTGGCCGGCGGCCTGGCGCTGGCGGCCGGGGTGTCCGCGTTCGTGTTGCTGCCCATGCTGCAGCGGGAGCCGGCCGTGCCTGTCCCTCCGGCTGAACCGGTGGTCCACATGGCGGTTCCGTCCGAAGACCCCGAATTCCTGGAAAACCTGGAACTCCTCGATACGCTGGGAGACACCGCCGATGCGACGTGAATGGTTGATCGGGGTCTTGTTGCTGGGTGCCGCTGCGCGTCTTCCGGCCGCCGAGGCGCTGGATCCGGCGCTGCTGGACTATCTGGAGAAGTTCACCGATGAAAAGGGCGCGGTGTTCGACCCCCGGGATCTTGATGACGCCCGTCAGGCCGCTGCGGAAAATCCTCCCAAGGATCCGCCCAAACAGGAGTCGACCCATCATGAATAAATTCATACTGGTCCTGCTCGGCCTGTTGGCGGTAGCGCCGGTCATGGCAAGGGCAACCGACTGGAACAGCCTGCCGCCTGAAACGCGCCAGGCGCTGGCGCCTTTCCAGTCCTCCTGGAGCAGTCTGCCGCCCGAGCGCCAGACCGCACTGGCCGACCGTGTCCGTCAGTGGCAGCGGATGACGCCGGAGCAGCAAGCGGATATCCGCGAGCGTTTTCAGCGCTGGCAGGCGCTGCCTCCCGAACGGAAGGAGGCGCTCCTGCAGCGCTTCGAAGAGTTCAAGAAACTGCCGCCCGATCAGCAGGCGGCCGTCAAGCGGCGCTGGCAGTGGTTCAAGTCGCTGCCGCCGCAAGAACGCCAGGCGCTGGCAGATCGCTGGAAGGCCTTGCCGCCCGACGAGCGCAGCGAGATCCGGCAAAAAATGCGCGCCGCTTCCCCGGCCGAGCGACGGCAAATGCGGCGGGAATTGCTGCAGCGGCTGCACCGTTAACGTCCCCACCGACAGGAATATCGCATGAAAACAACACACGGACTTTCCCTGGCGATCCTGAACGCCCTGTGGGTGATTTCCGCTCCGGCGCAGGCGGATACGGACGCGGCCTGGCACTTCGATCTGGATGCGGGGCTGAGTCGCGAACATTATGCCAACGGCACGCTGGAAACGGCGGAAGTACATCTGGCGCCAAGTGTTTCCCTCGGTGATTTTGATGTCTACGCCGATGTCCCTTACTACGGCAAAAAAGCCGATTTCAGCGGCGCCGTGAACCTCTTCAACCGCAAAGGGCTGTTGCGCCGCACGATTACCGCCTCCAGGGGCGTCGATTACGACGGGATGGGCGACATCACCGCCGGCGTGGATTACACCCTGCCATTGCCGGACGACCGGGTGCTGGTTGTCGCGGGCGCCAGCTACAAATCCGACAATGGCGACCAGAAACAGTTGCTGGGTTCGGGCACCCGGGATACCACCGCCACGCTTGATGGCAAGTACCTCTGGCGTGTGCTGGATATCAAGGGCGGCGTCGGTCATGTCCGGTCTTCCGCCTCGAAGGCGCAGGGCGGAACCCAGAGTTACACCTTCTGGAGCGCGGGTCTTGCCGCGCATGCCGGCGACGCGGTCACGCTCGGTGTCGACTGGAGTGACCAGCAAACCGTTGCCGGAGCGAAGACCGACAATGCCGCAGTCGATTTCAGCGTGAAATGGTCCGTCAGCCGGATGCTGGTTCTCAACGCGGGATACCGGCATTTCCAGAGCGGCGGTACGCGCGGGCAACCGGACCACAGCCTGAGCGCCGGGGCGACCTGGAGCCTCTGAAATTCGGGCCGGGCGGGTTCCGGCCCTTGAATTGCAAAACTTTCCCCCATCCACCTTCCAAAGGCCTAAAATAGCCGCTGGTCCAGATTGCCTTGTCAATCGCGACTACCAAACCCATACCTTTCTGTAGGCCTGTTGTAATGGGAAATCTGACGCAAACTGACCTAATATCAAATCAGCTGCCTTCGGAGGAAGAATCCTCGGGCGAGGGCTCCGTTGCGGTGCAGACCGCCAAGCCCGAGCTGAAGATGCCGCCGCTGTACACCGTGGTGCTGCTGAACGATGACTACACCCCGATGGATTTTGTGGTAGAAGTACTGGAAGAGTTTTTTGGCAAGAACCGCGAGCAGGCGACCCGCATCATGCTGGCGGTTCACCATGACGGCAAGGGCGTTGCCGGCATCTACAGCAGGGATGTGGCCGAAACCAAGGCCCAGCAAGTGGTGGATTACGCCCGCGCCAGTCAGCACCCCCTGATGTGCCGGGTTGAACAGAAGTCCGATTGAGGACGCATTCACAGGTGTCGCTATGTTAAGTCGTGATCTCGAAGTCTCGCTCAACCTGGCCTTCCGCGATGCGCGGGCCAAACGGCATGAATTCATGACCGTCGAACACCTGTTGCTCGCCCTGCTCGACAACGACTCGGCGGTGAAGGTCCTGAAAGCCTGCAGCGTGGATATCGCCACGCTCCGTCGCGAACTGACCCAGTTCATCGACGAAACCACGCCCAAGCTCGCCGCGCGCGAGGCGGACCGTGAAACGCAACCCACGCTGGGATTCCAGCGCGTGCTGCAACGGGCCGTGTTCCATGTCCAGTCCTCCGGCAAGAAGGAAGTCACTGGCGCCAACGTGCTGGTCGCGATTTTCTCCGAGCAGGAGTCGCAGGCGGTCTATTTCCTCAAGAAGCAGAACGTCAGCCGGCTCGACATCGTCAATTTCATTTCGCACGGCATCAGCAAGCAGGGCGAGGACGCCAAGCCCGAGGAAGGCCCGCAGGACATGCAGGGCAACCAGGACGACGAGTCCGGCGACGCCATGCCGAAGAGCGCGCTGGCGGCGTACGCCAGCAACCTGAATGAACTGGCCCGCGACGGCAAGATCGATCCGCTGGTCGGGCGCGACAACGAAGTGGAGCGCGCCGCGCAGATCCTGTGCCGTCGCCGCAAGAACAATCCGCTGCTGGTGGGCGAGCCCGGCGTCGGCAAGACCGCCATCGCCGAGGGTCTGGCCTGGCTGATCATCAGCGGCAAGGCGCCCGAGGCGCTGAGCAAGGCGACAGTCTACAGCCTCGACATGGGCGCGCTGCTCGCGGGCACCAAGTATCGCGGCGACTTTGAAAAGCGCTTCAAGGCCTTGCTGAACGAGTTGAAGAAGCAGGAGGATTCGATCCTGTTCATCGACGAGATCCACACCATCATCGGCGCGGGCGCGGCCAGCGGCGGGGTGATGGACGCGTCCAACCTGATCAAGCCGGTGCTGGTCAACGGCAGCCTGCGCTGCATGGGCTCCACGACCTACCAGGAATACCGGGGCATTTTCGAGAAGGACCGCGCGCTGGCGCGCCGCTTCCAGAAGATCGACATTCCCGAACCGACGGTCACCGAGACCTACCAGATCCTCAAGGGGCTCAAGCCGCGTTTCGAGGAACACCACGGCGTCCGCTACACCGACAAGGCCCTGGAGGTCGCCGCCGAACTCGCGGATCGCTATATCAACGAACGCTTCCTGCCGGACAAGGCCATCGACGTGATTGACGAGGCGGGCGCTTTCCAGCGGCTGCAGCTGTCCAGCAAGCGCAAGAAAACCATCGGGGTGCCGGAAATCGAGGAGGTGGTCGCCAAGATCGCGCGCATCCCGCCGAAGTCGGTCTCAGCAAACGACAAGGAGTCGCTGCGCACGCTGGAGCGCGATCTCAAGATGACCGTGTTCGGCCAGGACGAAGCGATCGAAGCGTTGTCCTCGGCGATCAAGCTGTCGCGGGCCGGACTGAAAGCCCCGGAAAAACCGGTGGGCTGCTTCCTGTTCGCCGGCCCCACCGGCGTCGGCAAGACCGAGGTCACGCGGCAACTGGCCAAGATCATGGGCATCGAGCTGGTCCGTTTCGACATGTCGGAATACATGGAACGCCACACGGTGTCCCGCCTGATCGGCGCGCCGCCCGGCTATGTCGGCTTTGATCAGGGCGGTCTGCTGACCGAGGCCATCACCAAGCATCCGCACTGCGTGCTGCTGCTGGACGAAATCGAGAAGGCGCACCCGGAAGTCTTCAACCTGCTGCTGCAAGTGATGGACCACGGCACGCTCACCGACAACAACGGCCGCAAGGCGGATTTCCGTCACGTGATCCTGGTGCTGACCACCAACGCCGGCGCGGAAAGCCTGACCCGCTCCAGCATCGGCTTCACCACGCAGGACCACAGCACCGACGCGATGGAAGTGATGAAGCGCATGTTCACGCCGGAGTTCCGCAACCGTCTGGACGCCATCATCCAGTTCCACGCGCTGGATCCGACGATCATCGCCGGGGTGGTGGACAAGTTCCTGGTGGAGCTGCAAGCGCAACTGGACGACAAGCATGTCGTGCTCGATGTCGACGATCTGGCGCGGCGCTGGCTGGGTGAGAAGGGTTATGACAAGCTGATGGGCGCACGCCCGATGGCGCGCGTGATCCAGGAAAACCTCAAGAAGCCGCTGGCGGAGCAGATCCTGTTCGGCGATCTGACCGGCGGCGGTCACGTGCATGTGACGGTCGAGGACGACCGGATTGTCCTGCACGTGGAAACCACCGAGAAGCACGCCGCACCGGCCTGATTTTCCGGCTGCAAAACGGCAAGGGCGGGAATATTCCCGCCCTTGCCGTTTTCACATCCTGCAATTCCGCGTTCAGACCAGACGGGCGATCAGCGCACCGTCCAGGCCGGCGTCAAGCGGCAGGCGGACCTTGATGCCGTTGCCCGGCGCGACGTCCAGCGCATGGCCTTCCTCGTGGTGCAACGTGTCGAGCGTGATTTCCCGGTTGCCTTGCGGGTGAATGATTTCCAGCCGGTCGCCCACGGCAAACTTGTTCTTCACGTCCACCAGCGCCCAGCCGTCCGCCACCGACAGCACCTGCCCGACGTACAGGCTGCGCTTCGACTCCGAATGCCCGGTCAGGTAGTTCTGCGTCTCTTGCGGCACATGGCGTTGCAGGAAGCCCGGCGTGTAGCCGCGGCTGGCCAGCCCGTCCAGGTCGGCCAGCAGGGTCGGGTTGAAGGCGCGGCCCGCCAGCGCATCGTCGATGGCCTGACGGTAGGCCTGCGCGGTGCGGGCAACGTAATACAACGACTTGGTGCGGCCCTCGATCTTCAGCGAGTCCACGCCGATCGCCACCAGCTTTTCCACGTACTCGATGGCGCGCAGGTCCTTGGAGTTCATGATGTAGGTGCCGTGCTCGTCTTCTTCGACCGGCATGTATTCGCCCGGACGATTGCCTTCCTCGATCAGGTAGACCTTGTCGGCGTCCGGATGACGCTCGGCGCCGCCGCACGCGGCGAAGTTGCTGTTGGCGTCTTCCAGTTCCTTCCCGAAATCAAAGCCTTGCAGACGGACGATGTCGCCCTGTTCCGATTCGGCGGCGTTATGCACCTTGTAATCCCAGCGGCAGGCGTTGGTGCAGGTGCCCTGGTTGGGATCGCGGCGGTTGAAGTAGCCGGACAGCAGGCAGCGGCCAGAATAGGCAATGCACAGCGCGCCGTGCACGAAGACTTCCAGCTCCATGTCCGGGCATTCCTGGCGGATTTCCGCGATCTCGTCGATTGACAGCTCTCGCGACAGGATGATCCGGCGGACGCCGACTTTTTCCCAGAACTTCACCGAGGCGTGGTTCAGGGTGTTCGCCTGCACCGACAGGTGGATGTTCAGGTCCGGCCAGGCTTCGCGCGCCAGCATGATCAGTCCCGGGTCGGCCATGATGAAGGCGTCGGGCTTCAGGTCCACCACCGGTTGCAACTGGCGCACGAAGGTCCGCACCTTGTCGTTGTGCGGCAGGATGTTGGCGGTGACATAGAATTTCTTGCCGCGCGCGTGCGCCTCAGCGATCCCCAACGCCAGTTGCTCGTGCCGGAACTCGTTGTTGCGCGCGCGCAGGGAGTAGCGCGGCAGGCCCGCGTAGACGGCGTCGGCGCCGTAGTCGTAGGCGGTGCGCATTTTTTCGAGGCTGCCGGCGGGTAGGAGCAATTCGGTGGTCATGTCGGAAAACCGCAAGGGAGGCAAATCGGAAGGGTGAGTAGTTTACTCGGGTATAGCTGTGCGGGGAAGGCGCGCGTACCGGCTTGCGGACGCGCGTTAACGGAGCGGTTTTACTTGACGAGCGGTTTCAGCTTTTCCACGCGCAGCAGTTCCACATCGAAAATCAGCATCTGGTCCGGAGGAATTTTCGGTTCCATGCCTCGGGATCCGTAGCCAAGGTGCGGCGGAATGAAAAAGCGGTATTTGGCGCCCTCGCGCATCAGGGAAAGCCCTTCCTGCCAGCCGGGAATGACCATGCCCAGCTCGAAGGTGGCGGGCTTGCCGGGCGGGGTTTCGTCAAAGGTCGTGTCATTGGGGAAGTAGCCGCGGTAGTAGGCGGTGACCCGGTCCATCGTGGTCGGCTGAAGGCCGGTGCCTTCCATCAGGACCAGATATTGCAGTCCGGAGGATTGCTGGTGAATGCCGGGTGTGGCCAGATTCTGCTTCATGAAGGCGAGCGCCGCCTGCTGGTTGGGGCTCAGGCCGTTGGCGGGTTCGGACGCGCAACCGGACAGCAGGGTCAGCGGGAGCAGGAAACACAGGATTTTCTTGTTGTGCGGCATAGGGGCGATACCCGGGTAATAACGTGCGACGGAAGTGCGCACTCTGCCATGAAAGCCAACGGCCGTCACCCCTGAGCCGGGCCGGCCAGGGCTTTTTCGACCAGGTCCGCGAACGCGTGGATGATGCTCTCCCGGCTGACCCAAGGTGACGGATTGCTGATATGCCGCACCAGGGTGAACAGCACGCTGTTGATCAGGATATAGATGCGTGCGGGCAAGTCGGCGCCGCCGCTGACGCCCTGCTGCAAGGCGTACAGGCTCAGCACCCCCAGCAGCTTCTGTTCCAGCACGTCCATGCCGCGCATGAAATCCATCTGTGACCAGTTGCGCAGCACTTTCAGGTACAGGCCGTCCCCGGCTTCCAGATAATCCCAGGCGTCGTTCAGCAGGCCGGACACCCAGCCCTGCAGGCTGGCTTCGCCAAGGCGGGCGCTATGCCGGTCGACCAGCGCTGTCAGTTCCTGGACGATGTGGTCCAGGAGGGCTGCGTAAATCGACTCCTTGCCGTCGAAATACTGGTAAAGCGAGCCGATGCTGATACCCGCCGCCTCGGCAATCCGTCCCGTGGTGGCGTCGCCCAGGCCGCGTTCGGCAATGACACGCGCCGC
>JAYRMT010000151.1:0-7190 GCA_041912575.1 Fluviicoccus sp.
AGGTCGGGTGCGCGGCCCGCGCGAAGTCCCGCCAGCCGCGCCCCTCCTCGTCCCACCAGCCGTTTTCCCGGTAGCCGCCGTCCTCCACGAATTCGCGGTATTCCGCATTGCTGACCAGATAGCGCGCAGCGCGGAAACCGGCAATGTCGGCCTCATGATGTCCGTATTCGTTGTCCCAGCCGTAGACCGGATCGTGGAGCGCCTTGCCGGTCATGACCTTTCCGGGTGCGACCGGGAGCAATTCGTTGACGGGCGCGGGACCGGTGTCGCGGACGGGCAGCCAGTCCGGATGCGGCTTTACCCGCGCCAGCGCGTGCTGGCGGATCAGCACCGACGATGTTTCCAGATGGATGCGTTCGTGCTCGATGCCCATCAGGATCGCCCACCAGGGATGGCGCCAGTCCACCGGCAGCGTCAGCGGCGCCTGACGGATCACGGCGTCCACGGTCTCGCGCAGGCGTTGACGGTAGGCGCGGACTTCTTCCACCGAGGGCCAGTCGTAATGGGCATCGTTCAGGTCATCCCAGCTCATTTCATCCACGCCGACCGCGAACATCGACTCGAAGCGCGGGTTGATGCGGGCGTCGATCAGACGGGCGAGCATCAGCTTGTTGACGAAAAACGTGGCGGTGTGGCCGAAGTAGAAAATCAGCGGATGCCGGAGGGTGATCGGTTTGCGGTACCAGGCTTCCTCGTCCGCCAGTGTCCCGAACAGGCTTTCATAGCGGTCGAAGGTTTCGTGGAAACAGCGCAGGATGGCGTCACGGACAGCTTCGGCATCGGGGCCGTCCAGACGCGGCGTCCGGGCGAACAGGGCTGGTGGCATGGACGGATCACTCGTTCGGGGCGTAAGCCGGGTGTCGGGATGGTAGCAGCCGGAACACGGACATGCAGTATCGGGGCACACAGTCTGAATACGAGCGAGGGAAAGGCAAGAGGACAACAGGGAACGGGAGGCAGAAATGAGAGAGGGGGTATCAACAGCAGCCACAACCCGGTACATTCTGGATGGACGACAGAGAACCATCCGGCCGAGCGTCGCTGCTGTTAACCCCCCGAACCTCGCCGCAATGTCAGATTAACCGGACAAGCTTTCACCAACCTTTCAAGAATCGCAAAAATGCGCATTTTGCTGGTCGAAGATGATTTGCCGCTCGCCGAAGGGTTGCGGCACGCCCTCAAGAAGGCCGGATACACCGTGGACCTGGCCCAGGACGGCGTGGTCGCGCGCGAGGCCCTGCGTGACGATATTCCCTATGAAGTCATCCTGCTGGACTTGGGGCTGCCGCGTCTGGACGGCCTGACGCTGCTCAAGGAGTGGCGCGCGCGCCACATCGCCACGCCGGTGATCATCCTGACGGCGCGTGACGAAGCCGGCGACCGCATCCGGGGCCTGGATGGCGGTGCGGACGATTATGTCACCAAGCCCTTCGACACGGCCGAACTGCTGGCGCGCATCCGTGCGGTCACGCGTCGTTCATTGGGCGGCGCGGTGAACGAGATCGCGCTCGGGCAGGTGCGCATGGACCGGACCGCGCGCCGTGTCTTCATCGGGGGGGAGGAAGCCGCGCTGTCGCCGCGCGAGTACAACCTGCTGGAGCTGTTGCTGACGCGCGCGGGCAAGGTGGTCAGCAAGTCGCAGATCCAGGAGCACCTCAGCGACTGGGACAGCGACCTCAGCGACTCGGCCATTGATCTCTACATGCACCGGCTGCGCAAGCGTCTGGAGGGCTCCGGGCTGGCGATCCGCACGATCCGGGGGTTCGGCGTGATGCTGGTCGCGCACGACGGGGGCGAGGCGTGACACTCTGGCAGCGTCTCCGCCAGCCGTTGCCGATGCCATTCCGGCGCGCGGCGGCGGACGGTCGCGCCGCGTTCAGCCTGCGCGGCCGCTTGCTGCTGCTGCTGCTCGGCCCCCTGCTGGTCATTGTCGCCGTCAGCGGGGTCATCGGCTATTTCCAGGCTGTTTATTACGCCCAGCGCGAGTATGACCAGTCCCTCTACGACCATACCCACTCGCTGGCGCTGCTGGTCGAGAAGCATGGCCGGCGCATTTCGCTCAACATGCCGCGCCAAGCGCGGCGGATGTTTCTTTGGGGCAATATCGACTCCACCTACTACCAGATCGCGACCGGCGACAAGGTGCTGGCCGGCGAGGCCGTCTTTCCGGAGCCTGCGAAGGACAGTCGCGTGCTGCGCTTCGATGACCTGATCATTTTTGACGGCGAGGTGCGCGGCACGCCGGTCCGGGCGGCCCGGCTGCTGATCGACCGGCCCGAGTTCGGGCAGCCGGTGCAGGTCAATGTGGCGGAAACCCAGTTCCGCCGTGAAAGCCTGGCCCAGAATATCCTGATGAGCGTACTGGCGCCGCAGCTGGTCCTGATCCTGATCGTGGCGGTGGTGGTGTGGTTCGGGGTGAATCGCAGTCTGCGGCCGCTGGCGCGCATGACCCGTTCCCTGGAGCGGCAGACGCAGCACCGCATTTCGCCGGTGTCCGAGGAGGGCGTACCGCGTGAGGTTCGTCCGCTGTCCGGGGCGATCAACGAGCTGCTCCGGCGTCTGGAGCAGGCGCTGGAAGCCCAGCGCCAGTTCATTGCCAACGCGGCGCACCAGTTGCGCACGCCGCTGACCGCCATGCGCCTGAACATGGAGCGCCTGCGTGAGCCGTTGACCCGGGAGGAGCGCGAGGAAACCGTCGAATACCTCCAGCGTTCGGTCGAACGCGCCATCCGTCTGTCGCAACAGCTGCTGACACTGGCGCGGGCCGAGCCGGGCAGTTTGTCGCGCGAGGCCTTCGAGCCGGTGGATCTGGCGGCGCTGGCGCGCGAGACCGGGATGTCCTGGGTGCCGCTGGCGATGGATCGCGAGGTGGAGTTGCAGTTCGAGGGACCGTCGCGCCCGGTCATGGTGTCGGGGCATCCCACGCTGTTGCAGGAGGCGCTCAGCAACCTGATCGACAACGCCATCAAGTACGGCGGCAAGCCGGGCCGGGTGCTGGTGCGGGTTGCCGACGCGCCGACGCCGTCGCTGGCTGTGCTGGACAGCGGCCCCGGGATTCCGCGCGAGGCCGGCGACCAGGTATTCCAGCGCTTCTATCGCGGTGATCAGGGCGGCGAGGGCAGCGGTCTCGGCCTCTCCATCGTGAAAGACATCGCCACCCTGCATGAGGCCGGCGTGACGCTGACCGAAGGGCTTGACGGCCGGGGACTCGGGGCCGTCATGACGTTCCCGGCCGCCGTCAGCCGCATCGTACCCGCGGCAACGCCGTGAGGCTCAGCGGCACTTGTCCACGGCGCGATTGACCTCTTCGCGCCGCCTCGTGATTTCTTCGTCGCTCTTGTACTTGCGCTCGCCGTTGGGCATGACCTCGTAAAAGCGACCGCCCTGCGCGAACCGCCGCTGTTCGTCCTTGAGCCGGGCGCATTCCAGCTGGCGCTTCTGTTTTTCCTCGTTCTGCTTTTTCTGTTCCGCGGCCTTCTGGACGCGCTCCTCGTCCATGGTCTGCAACAACTTCTTCTGTCGTTCCAGGGAGTCCGCCGGGGAGGGCGGAGACGGGGTGTCGCCCGAATGCGGTTGCGTCTTGATGTTCAGGGTTTCGGCCTTGCCGGCGGCCGGCGGCTGGTCGGTGAAATGGACGTTGCCCTGGGCGTCGGTCCACTTGTAGACCTCGGCGTGGGCGCACGTCAGCGGCAGGAGTAACAGGAGCGGGAGCAGCGGACGGCTTTTCATGGACACTCCGTAATGACGGTCGGACTGGAAAAAGAACAACGGAGGCTTTCGCCTCCGTTGATTCTAGACCACATTCCCGTCGGGAGTCAGTCGTTGTAGGCGCGTTCGCCGTGCGACGTCACATCCAGACCGATACGCTCGTCTTCTTCGCTGACCCGCAGGCCGATGGTCATGTCGACCAGCTTGAAGGCGATGAAGGCGACCAGGCCGGACCACACCAGGGTTGTGCCCACGGCAATGGCCTGGATCTTCACTTGGCCGAGGATGTCGTAGTCCGGAGCCACGCCGTTGGCGACATAGTCCCAGATGCCCAGGCCGCCCAGCGACGGGGCCGCGAAGACGCCGGTCAGCAGCGCGCCGAGGATGCCGCCCACGCCGTGCACGCCGAACACGTCCAGCGCGTCGTCAGCACCCAGCAGCTTCTTGAGGCCGTGGACGCCCCACAGGCAGATGATGCCGGCCAGCAGGCCGATGGCCAGCGCGCCGCTCACGCCCACGAAACCGCAAGCCGGGGTGATGGCGACCAGACCGGCCACCGCGCCCGAGGCGCCGCCCAGCATGGAGGGCTTGCCCTTGAAGATCCACTCGCTGAAGCTCCAGGACAAGGCGGCGGCGGCGGTGGCGACCCAGGTATTGATGAAGGCCAGGGCGGCGATGCCGTTCGCTTCCAGCGCGGAGCCGGCGTTGAAGCCGAACCAGCCCACCCACAGCAGGGAAGCGCCGATCATGGTCATGACCACATTGTGCGGCAGCATCGCTTCCTTGCCGAAGCCGATGCGCTTGCCGACCACGAAGGCGCCGACCAGACCCGCCACGGCGGAGTTGATGTGCACCACGGTGCCGCCGGCGAAATCCAGCGCACCCTTCTGGAACAGCCAGCCGGCGGTCACCGTCGCTGCGGTCGCGGCATTGGCGTCGGTGTAGGCGTCCGGACCGGCCCAGTACCAGACCATATGCGCCATCGGCAGATAAGAGAAGGTGAACCACAGTACAGTGAAGGCCAGCACACCGACAAACTTGGCGCGCTCGGCGAAAGCGCCGACGATCAGGCAGCAGGTGATGGCCGCGAAGGCGCCCTGGAAGACGACATACGCGAGTTCATGGACCGGTGTGGCCTTGCTCCAGGTCGCTGCGAGCGAGTCCGCCGTGACACCGTGCAGGAAGACTTTCGAGAGCGATCCGAAGAAACCGTTCCCTTCGGTGAAGGCGACGGAGTAGCCGTAGACCATCCAGAGCACGGTCACGAGCGAGAAGACGCTGAAGACCTGCATCAGCACGGACAGCATGTTTTTCTTGCGCACCAGGCCGCCGTAGAACAGCGCGAGGCCGGGAATCGACATCAGGATGACCAGGGCGGCATTGATGAGCAGGTAAGCGTCATCGCCCTTGTTGGCGGTTGGGGCCGGCGCGGCGGCGGCGGGAGCGGCAGCCGGGGCGGCGGCGGCTTCAGGAGCCGGGGCGGCGGCAGGCGCAGCCGCCGGGGCGGTTGCGGTGACGGCGGGTGCCGGAGCGCTCGGGGCGTCCTCGGCGTAGAGCGGTGTCGCGCCTAGCAGCGCCCCGCTCAGACTCAAGGCAACAAGAATCTTTTTCACGGTGGTTCTCCACGTGATGGATGAGGGACAGGGGTGTTTCGGACAGCGATCAGACTGCGTCGACGCCGGTTTCGCCGGTACGGATGCGGATGACCTGTTCCAGGCTGCTGACGAAGATCTTGCCGTCGCCGATCTTGCCGGTGTTGGCGGCCTTGGTGATGGCTTCGATCACGGGATCCAGCAGATCATCGCCGATGGCGACTTCGATCTTGACTTTCGGCAGGAAGTCCACGACGTACTCTGCTCCGCGGTAGAGTTCGGTATGGCCTTTCTGACGACCGAAGCCTTTGACTTCGGTGACGGTGATTCCCTGCACGCCGATGTCGGAGAGGGCTTCACGAACGTCATCCAGCTTGAACGGCTTGATGATGGCGGTTACCAGTTTCATCATGATACTCCTGAGAAAGGGGCCTTCCCCGAAAGGGGGAGGGGAAGGCCCAAACGGTTAGAACTTGTAGAGGCCTTCGACCGCGAAGTACTGTTCCTTGTCGGTGGCCGAACCGTCCTTGGTGTAGAGCTTGGCGTCGGAAGACTTGTCGCGGCGGATTTCGCCACGCAGTTCGAAGCTCGGATCCACGGCGTAGCCCACGGTCAGGGTGGTGCCGGAAATCTTGTTGCCGACCGTGCCGGACTTGAAGCCGTCCGTATCCTTGACCTGTTCCAGACGCAGCGAAGTGCGCAGCTTGTCGGTCGCCTGGTAGTTGAAGTAGACGTTCATCGCCGTCCACTTGGCGTCGCCGGTCGGCAGGGCGTTCTTCTGCTTGTCCATGTCGTAGTTCAGGACGATGGCCAGCGGGGTGATCGGCTTGATGGTTACGACCACGTCGACCAGGCTGAGCGCCTGGGTCGGACTGGCGCCGGTGCCGCCGCTGTAGGCATAGACCGCGCCGCTCAGCATGTCGCTGAAGGTGGCGCTGACGCCCAGCTCGGCGGTCTTGCCCTTGTTGGCGTCAACGACCTGGTCCCAGCCGTTGTTGTAGCCGGCGTACAGGGTGACGGCGCTGGTCGGCGCATAGGACACGCGCACACCGGTGTGGGTGAAGGGCAGCGAGTTCAGGAAGGCGACCGAACGGGAGATGTTCGTGTTGCCGGTCGGGGAGATCACTTCCGCCCCGGCCAAGGTGTTGAACTTGCCGCCGATCACGGTCAGGCCGCCGCTGGTGTACTGCACGAAGCCCTGGGTGACGTCGACATCGCTGGTGCTGCCGCCCGCGGAATGGATATGGGTGGCGTCGGTGCCCGCGGTGAGGTTCAGCAGGGCGCCGAACCCTTCCGTCGGCTGCGAGGCGAGGGTCAGACCGGCCTGTTTCAGGCGGAAGGTGTTCGAGGCGTCGGAATCGAAGTAGTTCGGACCGGCGGCGTTGGCGTCGGTATCGAAGTGGGTGTACGCCGCATCCACATAACCGGACACGGTGATGCCGGAAGCGCCCAGGACCTCCTTCAGGGTCGGGGCGGAACCGGCGTGGGCCATGACGGCGCCGAGGGACAGTTGGCCGAGGGCGACTGCGCAGGCGATTTTGGAAAGCTTCATTCTACAGCTCCTTAAACGTCGTTGTGTTCAGGCTCCGAAAAGCCTTAAAGTTGGTTGCCCTGATTGCATTGCAGAAGCCGTGCCAACTTGGCCCAAGCGGCGGCGATCCGGGCTTTGTCCCCTGAAACAAACTGAAATATGTCCCGGGCATGCCTGATTTCGGGCGTGCAGACGCACCGTTTTGGGATGCTTCGGGGCGCGTCGGGGGGAATTTCCTTTTTTTGGTGCGTTTTTCGAGCGGAGGTGGCGATGGCCCTGGACAATTTGGTGCAAAGCGTGCGGGAGCAGATCAAATCGCGCTTCTACCAGAGCAACCAGGCGGGCATGTGGCAGGAGGT
>JAYRMT010000152.1:0-7002 GCA_041912575.1 Fluviicoccus sp.
GCGCAGCGCGCCGCCGTCAAAGCTTTCGTCGCGACCCGCGATGGAAGTCACCTCCCCGTTGATACCTTGTCGCAGGATCATTATGAATAGTCCGAAGCCCTCTATTCCCGTTCCCCAAACCGATGCCGCCCTGCGTGTGCATGTCGAGCGCGCCATGCGCCACTATTTCGGCCAGCTGAATGGCGAAAAGCCCTGCGAAGTCTACGAACTGGTTCTGGCCGAAGTGGAGCGCCCGCTCCTGTCGGTCGTGCTGGAATACACCCGCGGCAACCAGACCAAGGCCGCCCAGATCCTGGGCCTGAACCGCGGCACGCTGCGCAAGAAGATGAAGACCCACGGCTTCATCACCGACTGACACCGGTCGGACTGTGTGGGCAATTCGGCTGGAATTGCCCCTTTCTTTTTCTGGCTTTTCCTTTTTCCATCCTTCCACCGGAATCCGTCATGAAAGTCACCCGTGCACTCCTGTCCGTCTCCGACAAGACCGGCATCGTTGAACTGGCCCGTGAACTGGCCGCCTGCGGCGTCGCGCTGCTCTCCACCGGCGGCACCTACAAACTGATCAAGGACAACGGCATCGCCGTGCAGGAAGTGGCCGAGTACACCGGCTTCCCGGAAATGATGGACGGCCGCGTCAAGACGCTGCATCCGAAGATCCACGGCGGCATTCTCGGCCGTCGCGGGCAGGATGACGGCGTGATGGAGCAGCACGGCATCGGCCGCATCGACCTGGTGGTGGTGAACCTCTACCCCTTCGCCGCGACCATCGCCAAGCCCGGCTGCACGCTGGAAGACGCCATCGAGAACATCGACATCGGCGGTCCGACCATGGTGCGCTCCGCCGCGAAGAACAACGCCCACGTCGGCATCGTCGTCAACGCCTCCGATTACGGCCGCGTGATTGACGAAATCAAGACCACCGGCGGCCTGTCGCAGGCCACCCGCTTCGACCTGGCCGTGAAGGCCTTCGAGCATACCGCCCAGTACGACGGCATGATCGCCAACCACCTGGGCAAGCTGGTTACCGAACCGGCCCAGCAGTTCCCGCGCACCTTCAACCTGCAGTTCAACAAGGCGCAGGACCTGCGTTACGGCGAGAACCCGCACCAGAAGGCGGCCTTTTACGTCGAATCGAACGCGAAGGAAGCCAGTGTTGCGACCTCCAAGCAGTTGCAGGGCAAGGAACTCTCGTACAACAACATCGCCGATACCGACGCCGCGCTGGAATGCGTGAAGTCCTTCGTCAAGCCCGCCTGCGTCATCGTCAAGCATGCCAACCCCTGCGGCGTGGCCGTGGTGCCGGACGCCGAAGGCGGCATCGGCAAGGCCTATGACCTGGCCTACGCTACCGACCCCGAATCCGCGTTCGGCGGCATCATCGCTTTCAACCGCGAACTGGACGCCGCGACCGCCAAGGCGATTGTCGACCGCCAGTTCGTGGAAGTGATCATCGCCCCGTCCGTCAGCCCCGAAGCCCTGGCCGTGACCGCCGCCAAGCAGAACGTGCGCGTGCTGACCTGCGGCGCCCTGCCCGCCCCGGCCGAGCGTATTGCCGGTCTGGACTACAAGCGTGTCAACGGCGGCCTGCTGGTGCAGGATGCCGACCTGGGCATGATCGGTGAATCCGACCTGAAGATCGTGACCAAGCGCGCCCCGACCGAAGCCGAGATCCATGACCTGATCTTCGCCTGGAAGGTGGCCAAGTACGTCAAGTCCAACGCCATCGTCTACGCCAAGAACCGCCAGACCATCGGCGTCGGGGCGGGCCAGATGAGCCGCGTCAACTCCGCCCGCATCGCCGCGATCAAGGCCGAGCACGCCGGGCTGCAGGTGGCCGGTTCGGTGATGGCCTCGGACGCCTTCTTCCCGTTCCGCGACGGCATCGACAATGCCGCCAAGGTGGGCATCCGCTGCGTGATCCAGCCGGGCGGTTCCATGCGCGATGCGGAAGTGATTGCCGCTGCGGATGAGCACGGCATGGCGATGGTGTTCACCGGGATGCGGCATTTCCGGCATTGAGGTTCGAATTATGAAAATCCTGATCCTCGGCTCCGGCGGCCGCGAACACGCCCTCGCCTGGAAGTGCGCGCAGGACCCGCGCGTGGAAACCGTTTTCGTGGCGCCGGGCAATGCCGGTTCCGCCACCGAAGCCAAGTGCCGGAACGTCGCGCTCGACATCCTCGACAACACCGCCCTGATCCAGTTCGTGCAAGTGCAGGGCATCGACCTGACGCTGGTCGGCCCGGAAGCCCCGCTGGTGAACGGCGTGGTCGACGCCTTCCGCGCCGCCAACCTGAAGATCTGGGGTCCGACGCAATACGCCGCGCAACTGGAAGGCTCCAAGGCCTTCGCCAAGGACTTCCTGGCGCGTCAGGGCATTCCCACCGCCTTCTACCAGGTCTTCACCGATACCGACGCCGCCCTCGCCTACGTGCGTGAGAAAGGCGCGCCGATCGTGATCAAGGCCGACGGTCTGGCCGCCGGCAAGGGCGTGATTGTCGCGATGACGCTGGAAGAAGCCGAAGCCGCCATCATCGACATGCTGTCCGGCAACAAGTTCGGCTCGGCGGGGTCGCGCGTGGTGGTGGAACAGTTCCTCGACGGCGAGGAAGCCAGCTTCATCGTGATGGTGGACGGCGTGAACGCGCTGGCCATGGCGACCAGCCAAGACCACAAACGTATCGGCGACGCCGACACCGGACCCAATACCGGCGGCATGGGCGCTTACTCGCCTGCTCCTGTGGTGACGCCCGCCGTGCACCGGCGCGTGATGGACGAGGTGATCATGCCGACCGTGCGCGGCATGGCGGCCGAGGGGCATCCCTACACCGGCTTCCTGTATGCCGGGCTGATGATCGACGCCTCGGGCGCGCCGAAGGTGATCGAGTTCAACTGTCGCTTCGGCGATCCGGAAACCCAGCCGATCATGATGCGTCTGCAAAGCTCGCTGGTGGCGCTGGTGGAAGCCGGTCTGGCCGGTCAGCTGCCGGCGGAAGCTCAATGGGACCCGCGTCCGGCGCTGGGCGTGGTGATGGCGGCGGGCGGTTACCCGAACGATGTGCGCAAGGGCGATGTGATTTCAGGCATCGACGACGCCAACAGCGTCGTAGTGAAGGTATTCCAGGCCGGAACGGGTTTGAAGGACGGCCAGGTGGTCACCAACGGTGGGCGCGTGTTGTGCGTGACCGGGTTGGGGGCGACGGTGTCGGAGGCGCAGCGCAATGCCTATGAGGGCGTGAAGCGGATTTCGTGGGCGGATGAGTATCACCGTTCCGATATCGGCTACCGGGCGGTGGCGCGGGAGCAGCAGGCGCAGCAACAGCAGCAGTGAGACTGGGGTTGATGTGCAGGAGGGGCGGCTTGGGCCGCCCTTTTTCTTGGGTTGCGTTTGGGGCGGAGATGCTTGCTCCCCCGTCTCATGAGGGCTATGCTTGAAAACCCAAGGGAATGGGTTTCAGATGTGCCTACCGTCTTCCGATTCAGTCGCTACCGTGTCGTGATCTACCCGAATGATCACCGACCGGCGCATGTACACGTCATTGGCCCCGACGCTGAGGCTGTTTTTGTTCTGAACTGTCCGGACGGACCGCCGGAGTTGCGGGAAAGCATCGGGCTTGCCGCACCCGAGCTGAACGTGATCGCCGACCGTCTTGGCTCTGAGCTGACAACCCTTTGCCCTGCCTGGAGGAGCATTCATCATGATTACTGAGCACGATGTCGCAGTTGCCGAGGACCGGATGCAGCAGCGGCTCAAGACGACGCCCCATGCCTTGAAGGCCCGTTATGATCGTCGGGTGGCGCGGATTGTCGTGACGCTGAATTCCGGGCTGGAACTGGCGATTCCGCCGCATATTGTGGAAGGACTGGCGAACGCCAAGCCTGCCGACCTGATGGCGATTGAAATCAGTCCGACCGGTCTGGGGCTGCATTTTCCGGCGCTGGATGCGGATATTTACCTTCCGGGGTTGCTGGAAGGGGTGTTCGGGTCGGCGCAGTGGATGGCGGCGGGGTTGGGGAAGTTGGGCGGAGCGAGCAAGTCGGCAGCCAAGGCGCAGGCGGCGAGGGAAAACGGGAAACGGGGCGGGAGGCCGCGCAAGGCGGCGGCAGGCTAATGGCCGGAGCATTGACAATCGCATTAACCCGAACATATCTTACTTTCATCTTACCGACATCCGCATGAGGGCGGCTTCATGGAAACCACCCGGTTGTCCAGCAAGGGGCAGGTGATCATTCCCAAGGCCATCCGGGATAGCCATCATTGGGAAAACGGCCTGGAATTCCAGGTCATCGATACCGGCGACGGCATTCTGCTGAAACCGAAGACGCCCTTTGCGGAAACCAATCTGGCCGACGTGGCCGGCATGCTGCGCGGCAAGGTCGTGCCCAGATCGGACACCGAGATTGAAGAAGTCATGAATAAGGATATTCGGAGTGCCTGGCGTGACGACGATTGATACCAATGTGCTCGTGCGGTTTGTGACCGGCGATGATCCGGAACAGTTGAAGGCCAGCCAGCTGCTCTTCGCTTCGGAAGACATCTTTATCCCGCATACGGTGTTGCTGGAGACCGCATGGGTTTTACGGGCGGCCTTCGATGTGGACCGGTCAACGATTTGCGACGTGTTCCGGAAGGTATTCGGGTTGAAAAATGTCAGCGTGGATCATCCGCAACGGGTGGCGCAGGCGATTGACTGGCATGAGGCGGGTCTGGATTTCGCGGATGCGCTGCATCTGGCGTTGAGTCAGGATCATGATAGTCTGAAGACGTTTGACAAAGCGTTTATCAAGGGCGCGAAAGGGGTGACGGCGTGCCGGGTGGCACTGCCGTGAGGCGTAATCGGGGTTCTTCGCGCTTGTTTTCACTCGAAAGACCCGGTAGGTTGGGTTGACGCAGGAAACCCAACTCTCTCTGTACATACCGGTATTGTTGGGTTTCGTTCCTCAACCCAACCTACATTCAAGGCCGTGAGGTTTTCGATGGTTTCTCCCGCCCGCCAGATCGACCCGCCGGTCAGCGAAGCCGATTATTTCGCGCTGGAACGGGACTCCGAAATCCGCCATGAACTAATGGACGGTCATGTGTTCGCGATGGTGGGCGGCAGCTTCAACCACAGCCGCATTGTCGGCAATGTCTTCCGACGAATCGGCAATCATCTGGAAGGCAAGCCCTGCGAGGTGTTTTCCGAAAGCACCAAACTGCGTTTTCCCGCCACGCTGGGCGGATTCAATTATGTCTATCCGGATGTGGTGGTGGACTGCTCAACCCATCTGGCGGAAGACAACATGCTGGTGACCCCGGTACTGATTGTGGAAGTGCTGTCGCGTTCGACCCGGCGGCGCGACGAGACGGTGAAGCGTGCGGCGTACCGGCAGATTCCGACGTTGATGGAATATGTGCTGATTGAGCAGGATGCAGTGGATGTGGAGGTGATGCGGCGCGGGTCGGGGTGGTTGCCGGAGAATTATTTCATGGGTGACAGTCTGACGCTAGAGTCGGTCGGGGTGACGTTGCGGGTGGAGGAGATTTACGAGCGGGTGCAGAATGCGGATGTGGAGGAGTGGGTGAGCCAGAAGCAGCGACCGCCATTCAATGAAGTTTTGCTGTCCATGCCGAACGTTGGTGAGGATGAGGATTTTGAGCGACGCAAAGTGCAAGGCAAGGAAGACTTGGCTTGACCCATGCGATTGAATCCGGCGCATTTTTAATGCGCCCTACGAAATCTGGACTTTGATCGGGAGTCCGCCCGACTGTGGGGTGTAATCATGGGGCGGAGCAATCAGCACGCCATTGACAGGCAAATGGCTGCGATTGCCATGATTCATGATATGACACTGGTAACAAGAAATATTAGGGATGTTGAAGAAAGGGGGCAAAGTGAGCGACCCGTGTATTATTTAAAGCATTGAGGCTCTTCAACTTAAGGGTGCGTCAAGAAACCAAACAACCCACAAGAAATCATATTATTAGTAGGAAATAGATATGAAATTGATTGAAATCTTGAGTGTAGCTAGCTTCGTTTTTTATGGCGGAGTGGCGCGTGCCGAGCAGCAAGCTTGTTCCGAATACAAAGATGAAATAGTTAATAAAAAACCATCACGCCCTATGGAGCAGGTTCGATGCATGTTCAACTATTACGGCATGTCGATCGATAATGCATTTCAGAAAGAGCTCAAAGACAATCCATCCTTCCAAGATGGCACAATCAAAATTCGCCTGATTATAGGCTCCAACGGTGTTCAAACCAAACCACCGCAGATCATTTCATCTGAAGTCAATGCTCCAACACTTGACGCTGAAATTATCCAGATAGTCAGTCACTTCATCTTCCCAGCCTCGAAGGGCCCTGCCGAGGAGTTCATTTTCCCAATCAATCTTTATAAGAACTAAGGGATTTTACATCCGAGCGCTTTTCCTTGCCCTCCGTCCCCCCAAATGCTAATGTTAATCAGTTGCTTGCCCGCCTGAGTCAAGACGGGCAAGCAAGGCGGCCTCAACCCCCGCCAGGACATCGGTTACCCTGCCGTTGCCAGCGACCACCGATCGCCGCAACCGCAAAACCGGGGCTCCGCCAACCGGACCCCACGGCCTCCGGGCCGACCGCCGAGTCGCGCCGGTCTCCCACAAGGAACCGGCCCGACCGGGAAACACCCACTCCCCCGTTTCCCGGTCTCCCCCAACCCGTCCCCCTAAAAAGGGGACAGGTTCCGTAACCCGATTTTGTTAGCGCATGTCCATGCCACACCGTGGCGCGGAGTGCTATAGTTTTCGACCCTTTCGTACCCGCGTGCGACACACGGGACCGCCGGCATTGCACCGACAACCGGCCCTCCCCATGCCACACGGGCTACCCGATACAGACCGTGCCCGACACGAAGCGAGACAGAAATGGATGAGGTGTTTAAGAAAGCCGCGCTGGACTATCACGAATTTCCGAAGCCCGGCAAGATTGCAGTCACCCCCAGCAAGAACCTGATCAACCAGCGCGACCTGGCGCTGGCCTA
>JAYRMT010000153.1:0-6904 GCA_041912575.1 Fluviicoccus sp.
CGCAGGGGCCGTGCATGGGATTCTTGGGTTGGCGGACAAAAAATGCGCTAATTCAGGAGGGGATTTCAAAAAAGACCATAGCCGTCGGGGCAGGAAAGGAGCGACAAAAGCAATTCACTGATTCAGGAAGTTATGAAATTGCGATGCCTCAAGGCATTGAAGACTAGTTTTCCAGCGTTTACACTCAATCCATCCCCTGCTTTGAACCGGTTCCGGATTCCGGAGGGCGTTGTGTCTGTGAAGTACCAAGATGACATTGTGGTCTGGGCCAATGAGCAGGCCCGGCTGATCCGTGCCGGACGTTTCGATTTGCTGGATCTGGAGCATATCGCCGAGGAGATTGAGGACGTGGGCAAGAGTGAACAAAGGGAGTTGTCCAGTCGGATGGCGGTGTTGCTGGCGCATTTGTTGAAGTGGCAGTTCCAGCCGGAGCGGCGTGGGGCCAGCTGGGAACGGACTATCAAGGAGCAGCGGAAGGCGGTGATGCGGCGGTTGGAGAAGACGCCGAGTCTGAAGCCGGAGTTGCAGGATTCGGGGTGGTGGGAGACGGTTTGGGGGGATGCGGTGAGTCTGGTGTTGAGTGAGGTGGAATTGCCGGATTTGCCTGAGAATTGTCCTTGGGTGGTGGATGAGGTGATGGATTTGGGGTTTTATCCTGGCTGACAATTGATTCAAACATCCAAAAGCCCGGAAAAACTGAATGAATATTAAAGAGAGCCGATTATGTCTGCGATCATTGATGCCATTAGAAATGCTCATTATGACGCGATTGATTTGACCATTGTGTCCGGATTGATTGGCAGCTACTTATTTTTCTCTCACAACAAAGCGGTTAAAAAGGAAAAACAAACTCGCGAACAAGAAGACTTAGCAATTTCAGAAAGAATCAAGCGCAAAAATGCTGAACTCACCGCTCACAATCAAATTTCAAATCAAATTCAAATCCCCAATTCATCTGGAATTATAAACCCCAAACCTAACAACAAGAAGAATCTTGTAGACATCAAAAAATCACTCGAGCGAACATCCACTCTTCTATCGAGATATGTTTATCATACATTATTGTGGTCTGGTTACGAGAAAATCAGCATCATGAGGAATGACTTCAAAACACTCTCAACGGACCGGGAATGGACAAAAGAAGAATTCCAATTCTTTATAGAATACGCCAACCTCTTAAATCTAAACAACGAAATTGAGAAAATAAAAGACACCATCTCCAAGATCAGCACATTTACAACAGATGTTTATGATGAGCTTATTGACGACATCTTCTCGAATGTAGATGGAGATGCATCCCACCTAAAACCATCATTTTCACTTCCCCCAGACAAGCGTATTGAACAGCAGTCGCGAATAAAATCCATCATGACTAATTTATTCTCTGACGCATTCCAGACAATTGATAATTCAATTCGATCCCAACAATTCATACAGCAAAACAAAGCTCAATTTGACAGCGTTACTTCCGACAATATTAACTGGGCAGGCCTTCTGAAAAACTTCGGGGCAGGTGCGCTAGCTGCCGCAAATCCATTTATTGGAATACCCATGGTCTTAGTCAATATGTTCGGTGAGTCAGAATCCGCCAAACGAAAACAAGAGTTCATAAACCACTATATTCAAAAAGCCTGTGAATGCACGGATGGTTATGACTCAGCCGCAAGAAAAATTCACATCGCGTCTGTTAACTCTGCCGACTACTGGCTAGGTAGATCTCAAGAATTGCATTGCAGTGCAATCCTTTTTATTTGCGCAAAGCTTGATGCCGAAGGTGCCGATCTTACGGCCGCCTGTCGGAAAATCATTGACACCACCGAGGAATTCGAGGCAGGGTGGGGAAGTAATGATTTAGCATACAGCATTTAACTGCCTATCTGAGGTACTCTTGCTATGGATATTCTGAACCATTTGCTCGATAGTGTTTCAAACCTGACTTCGCTAACTGATGCTAACGGTCAGGAGAAAATTCATGCGCAACACAATATCTTTGGAGGCATGGATTATTATAATAACCAAAATCACCTCGTAAATCATACCGAACCAAACATATTCGGTGGCGTAAACAATTATGACGGACAACACCACATGACCAGTTATACCACCGAAAATATTTTTAGCGGCACCGACTTGCATACACCTTCTGGCCAAACGGTTATCCACTCTCATCCCAATATTTTTGGCGGCATGGATTTCAACAATAATCTAGGCCAGCAATTGGCTTCAACACACCCTGTGACTAGCAATACTCTCAATTGTACAATTGAGAGTGACGCCCCAGAGAATCAATTGTCCCAAGAGTTTCAAAACAGATTCTTTCGTTGAATCTTTTTCATCATAACGCCACCTTCTCCCCCAATCCCCCCCTCCTCTCCGTCCTGCGCCCCACCGCCACGGAGAGCCCCTCCTCCCCCGCCCAAACCCTCACCCTCTCCCTCGCCCGCGTCACCCCCGTATACAACAACTCCCGCGTCACCACCGGCGAATCCCCCGCCGGCAACACCACCGCCACCTCCCCGAACTCCGACCCCTGCGACTTGTGCACCGTCATCGCCAGCGCCGTCTCCACCGACGCCAACCGCGCCACCGCAATCCCCCTCACCCCGTCCGCCGCCTCCCGGTCCGGAAAAAACGCCTCCAGCCGTTCCCCGCGCTCCAGCACCACCCCGACATCCCCGTTAAACACTCCCAGCGCGTAATCATTGCGCATCACCATCACCGGCCTCCCATGGAACCACATGGCCGGAACCACCTCCTGCCCCAACGCCCGTCGCAACAACACGGACAGCCGCGCATTCAGCCCCGACACCCCGAAGGCCCCCTCCCGCACCGCGCACAACACCCGGAACCGGTCCAGCGCCGCCAGCACCGCCTTCGGCTCCGGATTCACCGCCGACAGGCTCGCCACAAAATCCGCATACCCCGCAAACAACCGCCCCGCCAGCACCTCCGGCGCCGGCAAGGCCGCAAAGCCCACATCCGCGCGCCCCTGCGCCGCCAGCGCCCGCACCGCCGCCGCATCCCCCGCGCAGATCGCCGCCGCCAGCCGCCCGATGCCGCTGTCCGCGCCAAAACGCTGGCTCTCGCTCAACGCCACCCGGCAACCCTGCAAACGCTCCGCCCGGCCGATCTCCTCCAGCACCGCCCCCGCCTCCACCGCCGCCAGCTGGTTCGCATCGCCCAGCAAAATCAGCCGCGTCTTGCGCGGATCAATCGCCGCCAGCAACTGCGAGGCCAGCCGCAGGTCGATCATCGAGGCCTCGTCCACAATCATCAGGTCATAGGACAAGGGATTGCCCGCGTCGTACTGCGCCGGACGGTCATACTGGATACCCAGCAGGCGGTGCAGCGTCACCGCGTTGTCCGGCACCGCCGCCAGCATCGCCGCCGACACCGCCGCCGCGCCGGGTTCGGGTTGTTGCAGCCGCTCCAGCGCGCCGCGCAAGGCTTCGCTCATGCGCGCCGCTGCCTTGCCGGTCGGGGCCGCCATCGCCACCTGCAGGCCGGGCTGCTGTTCCAGCAAGGCCAGCAGGATGCGCACCAGCGTGAAGGTCTTGCCGGTGCCGGGACCGCCGGTGATCAGGGCGAAACGGCGTTGCGTGGCCATGCGCACCGCCTGCTGCTGCAAGGCGTTCAGCCCGGCCAGCCGTTCCGGCGGCACCGGCGCGGCATGCTCCACCGGGGCGTCCAGCGCGCGCAGCGCCTTCGCCAGCTGCATTTCCGCCTGCCAGTGCCGGTACAGGTACAGGCGCGTCGGTTCCGCCACCAGCGGGGCCACGGTCCGTTCCGCATCTTCCGAGGGCACGATCACCGGCGAGGTCAGGGTGCGCCAGCGCGGCACGCCGCGATCCTGTTGCAGGCAGACATGGCCTTCCGCCAGCGCCTCGGCCAGCTGCCGTACCCAGCTTTCCAGCAGCGGCACATCGGCTTCCGCGCCGCCGTCGCGCCGGTGCACGGCGGCCAGCAGCGCGGCCAGTCCGGCGGCCCAGGCGGGTCCGGGGTGCGCGCTGTCCGGTTGGCTGGACAGCGCGGGCAGGAACGGCAGGGTCATGTCAGCGTCTCCGGGGCGTCGGCCAGGATGGTGCTCAGGGCGTCCAGCAGCGCCGTCGGCGGCTGCCAGGCGTGCACGCCGCTCGCGCCGCGCGCCGGGTGCATGCCGCGAATGAACAGGTAATACACGCCGCCCAGATGGCGGGCGGGGTCGTAGTCGCGCAGGCGGCTTTGCAGCCAGCGGTGCAGCGCCACGCTGTAGAGCGCGGCCTGCAGATGGTAGCCGCCGTGGACCATCGCCCCGGCCAGCCCTTCCGGGCCGTAGGCGGCGTAATCCGCGCCCAGCCGGTTGCTCTTGTAGTCGGCGATGTACCAGCGCCCCTCGTGCCGGAACACCAGGTCGATGGAGCCCTTGAGGAAGCCGCGGATGGTCTGGTCCTGCAATTCGGGCACCGGCAACCCGGCGTCACGCAGGCAACGCACCAGCGCGCGGGTGCGCAAGCCGGGCAGCGGCAGGTGGAAGTCGAGTTCGCGCAGGGTATGCGCGGCGGGCAACGCGTTCAGACGCAGGCCGGGCGCGAGTTCGGTGGCCAGCACTTCGTCCAGCCACGCGCCGACATCATTCACCAGCGGGGCGGCAGTGTCGGGATCGTCCAGCAGGCCGTAGCGTTGCAGCGTGCGTTCCACTTGCGGTTCCGGCTGGTCGAGGGCGGAACGCTGGAAGTCCAGATGCTCGAACAGGCCGTGCAGGCAGTTGCCGATGACGCTGGCGGGAATGCGCGCCGGTTGCGGGAAACGGAAACGCAGCGGCAGCGTCTCGGGCGGTGTGTCGTCGTCGGGGGCGACCGGGGCCTGACGGTCGTGGTCGGCGGCGGGCAGGTCCGGCGAGGGTTCGGGCGGTTGCTCGGCGCCCGGCGGCGCGACGGCGAGGCTGTCGTTGTTGAGGGCGCTGAAGCTGGTCAGCCGCCAGGCGGCGGGCACCGGCGGCGCGGGCCGGGCGGCCAGTGCGGGCGGATGTTCCCCCGCGGCGGCGCGCAGGCGCGGGATCGGCGCGTTGTCTTCGTCCTCCGGCACCGTGGCGATGGCGATGCGCTCCGGATGCCCGGCGCACAAGGCCTGCAGGCTGGCGACGCCCTGCGGCAGCCAGTGGCCCAGCGAGGAGTTCTCCACCTGGTTGTCCTTGGTCTTTACCGGATACCAGGCCACGTAGGCGCGTTGCGCGGCGCGGGTCAGCGCCACATAGCCCACGCGCAGGTCCTCGCTCAGCACTTCCTTGGTCAGCAGCTCCAGCGCGTCCGGGTCCAGCTCCCGGCGCAGGTCGTAGACGCCGGGTCCGTTTTCCGTGGGGTGATAGAACGGCGTGCCGCGCAGCGGGTCTTGCGGGATCCACAGCATCGGCGCGAACACCACCGGGAATTCCAGCCCTTTCGAGGCGTGGATGGTGAGGATGCGCACCAGGTTCTCGTCACTTTCCAGCCGCAGTTCGGCGTTGCTGCTGTCCTGCGGCTGCACGCGTTGCAGCGCCAGCCATTCGCACAGGTGGTGCACGCCGTCGCGCTGGCGGGATTCCTCGTGCAGCAGTTCGGCCAGATGCATCAGGTTGGTGAGGATGCGTTCGCCGGCGGGCCGTTCGGCAATCCCGGCGATGACGCCGTCCTGATGCAGGTACTCGCGCCAAGCGACCATGAAGCCGCGCTTCTGCCAGGTCTGGTGCAGGTCCTGGAAGCGTTGCAGCTGTTGCGTCCAGCCGGCGGTGTCGTTCTGCCAGGCCAGCAGCGTTTGCACGGTCGCGCCGCCCAGGCGGCTGGCCAGCGCGGCGCGCACCTTGCCGTCGTGATGCGGTTCGGCCAGCGCCGCCAGCCACAGCGCCATGTCTCCCGCTTCCGGACTGGCGAAGACTTTTTCGCTGGACTGCATCGCCGCTTTCACGCCCACGCGCGCCAGCGCCTGCCGCAACTTTTCCGCCTGGTAATGCGAACGCACGAGGATGGCGATGTCCTTGCCCTGCAAGGGCCGGTCGCCCAGCAGCACCTGACCGTCCTGCGCGCCTTGCAGCAGGCGCACGCACTCGCGCACGGTGCGGGCGATCGCCCAGTCCTCCCCCAGCCCCTTGGGCGCGGAGTTGCCGCTGACCTCGGTGACGAAAAAGCGCAGCGGCTGCCGGTCGGGCGTGTCGCCTTCGCGATGGTCGGTCAGCGCGGGACGCGGTTTGCGGCCGACGCCGACCGGCGTGTAGGGAATGCGCGTTTCCTTGAAGGCCTCGATGCCGGTCAGGCCGAAAAAGGCGTTCAGCGCGTCGATCAGCGGGGCCACCGAGCGCTGGTTGTCGGCGAGGTCGTGGCGGCTGTCCGGCGGCACCGCGTCGTGCGCGCGCAGGTAGGTGTAGACGTCTGCGCCCCGGAAGCGGTAGATCGCCTGCTTGGGGTCGCCGACCAGATAGAGCACGCTGTCGCCCGCCTCCCCGGCCGGATAGACGCGTTGCAGGATGCGGTACTGGGCGTCGTCGGTGTCCTGGAACTCGTCGACCAACGCGGCGGGATAACGCTCGCGCATTTGCGCCGCCAGCGCCGGACCGAGGGTGTCGTCCTCCAGCGCCAGCGCCAGTCCCTTGATCTGCATGTCGAAATCCTGCGCCTGCTGCGCGTGCAGCCGCTGCGGCAAGGCGTGGCGGCAATGCGCCACCAGCCTCTGCCGGAAATGCTGCGCCTGCCAGTCCGCCTGCGCGGCGGCGGCGGCTACCTGAGTCAGGAATTCCTCGGCGAGGGTGAAGAGCTCATGTTCTGGGAAACGGGTTCCGGCCTTCACGCTGGCGCTCGACCGCTTCTCGTCGAGTCGCGTCCGGGTGATCTTTTCCAGCAAGTCGAGGCCGCGCGCGGGCAAGCGATGGCAGGCGTGACGGCCGTCCAGCAGGCGG
>JAYRMT010000154.1:0-6832 GCA_041912575.1 Fluviicoccus sp.
CCATAGCGGGTACAACAAGCCCTGCACCCAGAGGAAGTAGGTCAGCATGACCAGCAGGTAAAACACGTAGACGCCCTGCCGCCGCTCGCGGGTGAACAGCCACAAGGCCAGGTTGTACAGCAGCAGCCCCCCGGTCACGCCGTAAAAAGCGCTGATGATCATCGTGTGCCGGGTATGGTCACGCAAGAAGCCCTGCAGGCTGGTCAGGCGGAACGGCACGGCGAAGGGACTGGTCGTCCGGACCCGTACATAGACCTCGGTAGCGCCGTGCGCGGCAACCGCCAGGGGGAAGACCGGATAGGCGTTGGCGAGCGGGCGCTCTCGGAAAGGCACGGCGTCCCCGGCCCGGAAATGCTGCACGTTCCCCGTCCCGTCCGCCTGGTAGACATCAATTTCGTCCAGCAAGGCAAAGGGAATCGCCAGCACGGCCTGCTTTGGCAACGGCGCGGCGTTGAGCAGCCGGAAACGGAACCAGCAGGGGCCGTCCCGGTAACCCAGCGTCACCGCGCGGGCAGTCAGGGGCAGGAAGTCCGTCCGCGTCCGCAGCGCCGGGGACCAGGCGGCGTCATGCCCGGCCGGGTCGCAAACCATATCGAGATAGGATGAAGGCGCAGCCGACAGGGTCGGCGAAAACATGGCGTCACGGGCCAGCGCCCAACCGGTCAGCAGGAACAGGAACAGGCCCCACCAGCCGCGCGCGATCATGCCCCGCTCCTTCGTTGCTGCACCGGAGCGGTCGGAAACGCGGCCAAACGTCGTCCCTGCATGTTCATCGCTGATGTTCCCTCACATCCTTCATCCCCACCCCAATCGATACTGCGCCATCAGGCATACCCTGTCCAGACGCCGCCGGACCGGACACCGGCCGCGCCCGACGGCGCGCAAAAAAAAAGCCCCGTCGCCTTGTGAGCAACGGGGCCGCCAGCCTTTGGTAAAAGGCTGTTTTTCTTACACGCGCTGGATAATGGTCGCGATGCCCTGACCCAGGCCGATACACATCGTGGCCAGGCCGAACTCGGCGTCCTTCCATTCCATCACGTTGAGCAGCGTGGTGGTGATCCGCGAACCGGAACAACCCAGCGGGTGGCCCAGGGCGATCGCGCCGCCGTTCAGGTTGACGAAGCTGTCGGCGTTGTCGAGGATCTTCAGCCCCTTCATCACCGACAAGCCTTGCGCGGCAAAGGCTTCGTTGAGTTCCACGATGTTGATGTCGCTCATGGCGAGACCGGCGCGTTTCAGCGCCTTCTCGGTGGCGGGCACCGGGCCCCAGCCCATGATCGCGGCGTCGCAGCCGGCCACGGCCATGCTGACGATCTTCGCGCGCACTTTCAGACCCAGTTCCTGGGCCTTGGCGGCGGACATCACCAGCATCGCGGACGCGCCGTCGGACAGCGCGGAGGACGAACCGGCGGTCACCGTGCCGCCCTTCGGGTTGAAGGCGGGCTTGAGCGAGGCCAGCTGTTCCAGCGAGGCGTCCTGACGGATCACTTCGTCGATTTCGCAGAGGATCTTGAAGCCGTTGGCGTCATGGCCTTCCACACCGATCACTTCGTTCTTGAAGCGACCTTCGACCGTGGCTTCCCAGGCCTTCTTGTGCGAACGCAGGGCGAACTCGTCCTGCATCTCGCGGCTGATGCCGTTCATGGTGCCCAGCATTTCCGCGGTCAGGCCCATCATGTTGGAGGCCTTGGCGTAGTGCTTGGAAGCCGCCGGGTTGATGTCCACGCCGTGGGTCATCTGTACGTGGCCCATGTGTTCCACGCCGCCGATGATGAAGATCTCGCCCTGACCGGTCGCGATCTGGGCGGCGGCGGTGTGCAGCGCCTGCATGGAGGAACCGCACAGACGGTTGACGGTCTGGCCGGCAACGGTTTTCGGCAGGTCGGCCAGCAGCGCGATGTTGCGGGCGATGTTCATGCCCTGTTCGAGGGTCTGGTTGACGCAGCCCCAGATCACGTCTTCGATTTCGTTCGGGTCAACGGCCGGGTTGCGCGCCAGCAGCGCCTTGACCAGCTCGGCGGAGATGGAGTCGGCGCGGACGTTGCGGAACATACCGTTACGGGAGCGGCCCATGGCGCTACGCACGCCATCAACAATCACGACATCACGAGGATTCAGTGCCATTTTCATGCGCTCCTTAAATTAACCGAAGAACTTCTTGTTGGCGGCAGCCATGTCGCGCAGCAATTGCGGCGCTTCGTAGGCCTTGCCCAGATGGGCGTACTTCTCGCACTGGGCGACATAGTTCGCGACACCGATCTGGTCCACGTAACGGCAGGCGCCGCCGCGGAACGGGGGGAAACCGATGCCCATGATCAGCGCCATGTCGGCTTCGGCGGCGGAAGCGACGATGCCTTCTTCCAGGCAGCGGGCCACTTCGTTCACCATCGGGATCATGCAGCGGTCGATGATTTCCTGGGCGTCGAACTCCTTGCGCGCGGCGGCGATCGGAGCCAGCAGTTCGTAGGTGGTCGGATCGACCACTTTCTTCGGCTTGCCCTTCTTGTCCTGTTCGTAGACGTAGTAACCCTTGCCGTTCTTCTGGCCGTAGCGGTTGTTCTCGAACATGATCTCGGTGCCGGACTTGTAGTTCGGCGCCATGCGGTCCGGGAAGCCCTCGGCCATGATCTTGGCGGCGTGCACGCCGGTGTCGATGCCGACCACGTCGAGCAGGTAGGCCGGGCCCATCGGCCAGCCGAACTTTTCCATGACCTTGTCGACAGCCTGGAAGTCGGCGCCGTCACGCACCAGCATGTCGAAACCGCCGAAGTACGGGAACAGCACGCGGTTGACCAGGAAGCCCGGGCAATCGTTGACGACGATCGGGGTCTTGCCCATCTTCTGGGCCAGCTTCACGGTGGCGGCGACAGCGGCGTCCGAGGACTTCTCGCCGCGGATGACTTCGACCAGGGGCATCATGTGCACCGGGTTGAAGAAGTGCATGCCGACGAAGTTTTCCGGACGCTTCAGGGCCTTGGCCAGGTAGGTAATGGAAATGGTGGAGGTGTTGGACGCGAGGATCGCGTCGTCAGCCACCAGGCCTTCCACTTCGGCCAGCACCGCAGTCTTGACCTTCGGGTTTTCAACCACGGCCTCGATGACGATGTCGACTTCCTTGAAGTCGCCGTAGTTCAGGGTCGGACGGATGCGGGACAGGACCTTGCCCATCTCGACCGGGGTCATGCGGCCCTTCTCGACGGTCTTGCCGAGCAGCTTGGAGGCTTCGCCCATGCCCAAGTCGAGGGCTTCGGAGCGGATGTCCTTCATGATGATCGGGGTGCCCTTGCTGGCGGCCTGGTAGGCGATACCGCCGCCCATGATGCCGGCGCCCAGCACGGCGGCCAGGTTGATGTCCTTGTCGGAACCCTTCTCGTGCTTCTTGGAAATCTTCTTCACGGCCTGGTCAGCCATGAACAGGCCGATCAGCGCGTTGGCCTGCGGGGTCACGGCGACCTTGGCGAAGGTCTTGGCTTCCACCTTGAGGGCGGCGTCGCGATCCAGGGAGGCGTGCTGCTGCATGGCCTGCAGGGCCAGCTTCGGGGCCGGATAGTTCGGGCCGGCCTTGCCGACGACCACGGCGGTCGCGGTCTGGAACGCCATCATCTGTTCCAGCATGTTCAGCTTGACCGGGTTCAGCTTCTCAGCGCGCTTGGCCTTCCAGTCGATCTTGCCGGCCAGGCACTGCTGCACCAGGGCGATCGCGGCGTCACGCAGCTTTTCCGGGGCGACCACGGCATCCACGGCGCCGTCCTTCAGGGCGGCGTCCGGACGCTTTTCAGCACCGGCGGCAATCCATTCCACGGCGTTGTCGATACCGATCACACGCGGCAGGCGCACGGTGCCGCCGAAGCCCGGGAATATCCCCAGCTTGACTTCGGGCAGGCCGACCTTGGCGGCGGTGGACATGACGCGGAAATCGCAGGCCAGGCACATTTCGAAACCGCCGCCCAGGGCGATGCCGTTGATGGCGGCCACGGTCGGGACGGGCAGGTCTTCGAAGCTGCTGAAGACGGCATTGGACTGGCCGAGCCATTCCAGGATGGCGGCTTCGCCGGTGGCGAAGCTCGCGCCGAATTCGGTGATGTCGGCGCCGACGATGAACACCGGCTTGCCGGAGGTCACGATCAGGCCCTTGATGCTGCTGTCGGCCTTGACGGCGGCGACGGCGGCGGCCAGGTCTTCGACCGTGGCGCGATTGAATTTGTTGACCGATTCGTTGGCGAGGTCGAACTTGAATTCAGCGATGCCGCCATCGAGGGCTTGCACGCTGATGGCGGTTCCGGAATAGATCATGCCTATGTCTCCATTATCTTGTGTCGGACGGCATTGTTGACGCGGCGGTTGCGGATCCCGGGAACCGGGAAGCAGGCGGAAAAGCCTGTGGCGCGGACCGCCGTTCTGGCTTGGCGAGGGCGTGCGGAGACGCCCATATGCCGGGGCGGGCTAAGTGTATTCCAGTCCTTCCGGTTTGTGGCAGATTTTTCGTGGCTGACCGGTCAGTATTTTTACAATGGCAAGATGAGGACAGATGTCCTGTAATGGCAAGGGTTTGGACGGCATCGGCGCGGTGCGGATTTTGTACGTTCGTACCGCAAAACCCAGCGTTCGCTTGCTCGGTTTGCGCCCTTGTAGGTCGGGCTTCAGCCCGACGATGTCCTTCGATCGGAGCGTGTTGTCGGGCTCAAGCCCGACCTACAATAATCAAAAAATCCCGGCATCGAGACCGGCGGCCAGCGCCATCCCCGCCTCCTCCGCCAGCGCCACGAAATCCTCCCGCCATTCGCCGCGCAACACCAGCGGCTCGCCAACCTGTTTCCAGCGCAGGCCGGTCAGGATGGTATCCAGCGCCCTCCGGGTGCCGGTGCCGTCATGTCCGGCACGAATGACGATCCGGCACGGCAGCCCCTGCTTTTCCTCCAGCACCGGGTAATAGCAACGGTCGAAAAAGTCTTTCAGCGCTCCGCTCATGTAGCCCAGGTTTTCCGGCGTGAACAGGAGGATGGCGTCGCAGGCCCGGATATCATCCGGCGTGGCGTCAAAGGCCGCCTTTCGCACCACCGTCACGCCGTCAAGATCGGGATGCGCCGCACCGGCAGCCAAAGCCTCAAGCAAGCGCTGCGTATTGGGCGACGGGGCATGGGCTACTATCAGCAAGGTGCGGGGCATGGCCTCCTCCGTCGGGACTGAAAGGCAGACCGGAATTGTCGGCTAACTGACAGACGGCCTGTTTCAGGGCGTCTACGATGGCTACCCTGACAGGCATAACAGTATGCCACCCCACTGAATCCCGCCACCGGAGCCGACATGTTCCCGATCAAACTCAACGCCGAATGGAACCACCTGATGCAGCAGTACCGCGAGGACCATCAGGACCCGCGCAACCAGTTCTGCCACAGCATCGGGATCCCGATGATCGCCGCCTCCCTGCCGATCGGCGCGACCCTGATCGGCTTGCCGCTGGCGGTGCCGATGTTCACCGTCGGCTGGGGCTTCCAGTTCGCGGGTCACCTGTTTGAAGGGAAGAAGCCGTCGTTCGTGGACGACAAGCGCCAGTTGCTGGTCGGCGTGATGTGGTGGTCGCAGAAGATGGGGCTCAAGCTGGTCGAATCGGACTGAGCCCCCGATACCGCCTTACTTCGCCGGCGCCGCCGGCGCATCCGCCTTCTTGATGAACTCCGCCTCGATCGCCAGCTCCACCTCGTCACCGACCACCGGGATATAGGCCGTTGAACCGAAGTCCGAGCGCTTGATCACCGTCTTCGCGGAAAAGCCGGTGCGCAGGATGCCGAACATGTCCTTGCCGGACCCGAGGTACGTCACATCCAGCGTCACCGGATGCGTCACGCCCGCTAGCGTCAGGTCGCCGGTCATCATGCCCTTGCCCTTCCCCTGGTACTTGATCGCCGTGGACACGAAACTGGCTTTCGGGAAGAAGTCCGCCTTGAGGAACTGCACCGGGAAATCCTTGTCCGCCTTGGCGTTGCCGGTATTCATCGACTTGGGGTCGACGGTGACCTGCACGCGCGAGCCCTCGGGATTTTTCGGATCGAAACTGTAGGCGGCGTCGAAATTGTCAAAACGGAAGGTGTACCAGGAAAAGCCCTGGTGCAGCACGCGCGCGGTGATGCTCGCGTGCGTCTTTTCCAGCTTGTAGACCCCGGCGGGCATGTTGGCGGGGTCCGGGTCGGGCGGCGCTTGCGTGGCGCCGTGCGACAGCGTGGCGCAGAGCAGGGACAGGCCCAGCAGGACGGGAAGGCGGAAAGAGGTCATCGTTATTCTCCGGCGGCGCGACCGTGCGCCGAAACACCGACAGCTTAGGGGCTGGCGCGTGTTTTCACCTTAAGAGGGGCTGAAGGCGGCTTCAACTGGACAAATGTCGGTTCGTCCAAGGGCAACAAAGACCGGATACCAGCTCCAGCCCAACTAGCTTTAACCCCTCCCGGCCTCCCCTTGTCAGGGGAGGAGAACATCGAAAGAAGAAATTAAGAAGGGCGAGGTGTCGCCACCCCGCCCTTCTGATCCCGCATTACCGCCCGGTTCAGGCCGCCTTCTGCACCAGCGCCTGCTTGCGCGCCATCCTGTCGCTCTTCCAGCCCGGCGCTTTCACGAACACCCGGAAATCATAGCCGCTGTCGCGGAAGTCACGGAACATCTCGCCCCACTCATGCACCTGCAGGTAGATCGGGTTCAGCGAATGCGGCTGGCGCTCGGTCAGGCCGTACTTGATCTCGCCCGCCTTCTCTTCCGGCACGAAGGTGCCGAACAGCTTGTCCCAGATGATCAGCACGCCGCCGAAGTTGGTGTCGATCTGCGCCGGGTTGCTGCCGTGGTG
>JAYRMT010000155.1:0-6789 GCA_041912575.1 Fluviicoccus sp.
ATCACGTACTAGAACCGGGCTGGCGGCGCTGGCCGCCGTCGCCCTGCTGGCCGGATGCACCACCGATAAAGTGCCCCGTCCGCAATACGCGCAGATCAAGCCGGGCCAGACGCGCGCCGAGGTGGTCAAGCTGATCGGCAAACCCAAGTGGGAGATGGAAATTCCGCGCTTTGCGGCGTCGGCCGCAGGCTGGAAATGCAGCGCCTGGGATCAGCGCACCGTGCCGGTGATGATCTGGTTCGATGAGTACAACAACACCGTCCACGTCCATGTGCAGCAGGAAATCCAGGTCTATCTGGATCGCGAGGGCAAGGTGTGCCAGGCCAGCAAGGGCGAGACCCGGTGGTAGCGCCGGCGCGCGGGCGGTGATGCCGCCGGTCGCGCGTCAGAGGCCCGGCAACTGCTCGTGCAGCTTCGCCGTCATCACTGCCAGAAACCCCGTCAGCCCCAGATAGTACATGCCGTAGGCAATCCGGCTTTCCGTGCTCACGTTGCGGTAATAGGCGTTTTCCGGCGCGTCCGGATCGTACTTCCATGCCTTCATGACCTGCGGCGCGGCCAGGATCGCCAGCAGAATCAGCAGCGGCGACGGGTAGAAGTAAAACACCGCCACCAGGATCGGCACGCCCAGCAGCCACACGCGCGGACTGATGATGGCGGTGATGCGCCCGCCGTCCAGCGGCGACACCGGAATCAGGTTGAACAGGTTGAGGAAGCAGCCCGCGTAGCTCAGCGCCAGCAGCAGCTCGCTGTCGTAATAACGCGCCAGGCCGTAGCAGGCGAGGGCGGCCAGCGTGCCGACATAGGGACCGGCGAACCCGACGTAGGCTTCGGTTTCGACATCGTGCGGCATCTGCTTCATCTGGATCCACGCCCCCACAAAGGGAATGAAGGTCGGGACGCCGACATCCAGCCCGCGCTGGCGCGCCGCCACGTAATGCCCCATCTCGTGCGCGAATAACAGCAGCACGAAACCGGCCGCGTATTTCCAGCCGAAGACGAAGGCGTAGGCGACCACCGAGATCAGCATGGTGCCGCCGGTGGTGAGGATCTTGCCCAGCTTGGCGGCGTTGAGGAGCAGGAACAGGGCTTTCAGCATGGGGGTTGAACCTCCGGGGGATTGCCGCATCCTAGCACAGGCTCGCGTGAAGCCCGGCGACCCTCCCGGCGTAGGGTTGACGCCCGGTGGGCTGTCTTTTACCGTCGCTTGCAGTCCCTCGCTCCGAGCCTGCCATGTTACGGATTACTCCCCGGGTCTCTTCGCGCCGTGTGGCGCCGGTCGCTCTGATCGCCGCCGCGCTGTTGCTGACCGCGTGCGGCGGCCCGCTGAAAACGCCGCCGTTCAACGAACGTCACCAGCTCAAGCCCGGCGAATCCACTCGCAAGGACGTGCTGCGCCTGCTGGGCAAACCGGAGCAGGAAGCCGATATCCCGCGCTTCATGCTGCCAGGCGAAATCGCTAACCAGTGCCTGCCGTGGAACGAATACCGGCTGCACGCCCTGATCTACAAGAAGTACGACTATGAGGGACCGTATAACGTTTATCGGCAGGAAACCCAGGTGTACCTCAGTCCGGCAGGCAAGGTCTGCGCCAGCGGGTCATGGGTGTGGAAGAGCGACCATGAAAAGCGCTGGAAATTCACCCAGTCCCCGGAGTTCTGAACGCATGAACGCCATGAGCATGAAGACTCTCATCCTGCTGACCGCCGCCGGGTCCGTGACGGCCGCCCATGCCTTTGACTGCGTGGATATCCGCGACAGCAACCAGCGCGAAGCCTGCTACAAGAACAGCGCCGACGACCACTGGCGCAACAGCAGCGACTACCAGCGCATTCAGGAATACAACGCGCAGCAGCGCGAGGCGGAACAACGCGCCGCGGAACAACGCCGGTTGGAACAGGCCCCGGCCTATCAGGCCCGCCTGCGCCAGGAGGCTGCCGCCCGCGCCGAAGCCGAGGCCAGGCGGGCGAAGGCTGCCGAAGCGCAAGCCTACCGGGAGTGGTTTGAACGGATGGATCGCGAGGAAGCCGACAAGCGTTACTGGGCCAAGGAAAAAGCGGATCAGGCGGAGCGGCTGAAGCGCATCCGCCAGCGGGTGAGTGATCGTCTGGATGCGGAAGCGCAACGCATTTTCGCATCCGGCGCGGCGGCGCCCACCGCTGACGACTATGACCGGTTGGTGACGCTGTCGCTGCCGGAGTGGGACCTGATGCGCTACTGGGCCGATCAGGGGTTGCAGCACTTTCCCCGCGAATTCGCTTTCCGTCACGCGGTGGTGCAGACCATTGGCTGCGCGGGGAAAACCTATGCCGAAAACAGCCTTCGGAATGATGTGCGCTGCCCGCTGCCGGATTTTCCGTCCGAGGCGTTTCTGCAAACCGGCGCGGCCAGCCCGCGCCTGCTGGACCGGGCGGTGGCCTGCGGTTTCCGTTACCTGAAGCTGGAAATTTTCAGCCCGTCCGGCAGCTCCGGGCCCTATCTGGAGAAGACGCCCGTCATGATGACACCGTGGCTGGCGGATGAAGCGAAGCGGATCCAGGCGGCGCGCGATTGCGAAAAGGCCTTGCCTGCGGGGCTGCAGGTCAACCCCGAACTGCTGAAAAGAATTGCCGGCAACCCCCGTCAACTCGCCGATGAACCCCATGCCTGGGACGCCTACCGGCGCTGGCTGCTGGTGTCCGCCGGGGTGTGGAACGGTCTGGATTTGGGCAATCCCGCGCAGGTGGAGGAGGGGATGCAGCGGCTTGAGGCGGCCTATCATCAGGGTAGTGAGAAGGAGTGGGGGTATTTCCGGGATTGACCGGGCGTATAGAACGTCATCGTAGGGGCGCACTGCGTGCGCCCTCTCAATCAAACACCCCGTTTTCCATAAAAAACAGCCTGTCCGGCGAAAGAGGGCGCGGGCACTGCGCCCCTATGGTTCGGTACGGCGCAAGCCCGGATCAGGCCGCCGCCGACGGCATCCCCAACCACTCCCGCAACACATCAAACACCCGCGCATCCGACATGATCGGGATGTGCGACAGGTCATTGATGAATTCCCGTCGCAGGTTCGGGCCCGACAGCACTTCCGTCTCGCCGTGCATCGCCAGCCCGCTGCTGACCGGCACCCAGCCGTCGCCCACCCGGTTGTCGCGGTGGCTGTCGTTGATGGCGCAGGCCAGGAACAGGGTTTGCGGCTGTTGCGGCAGCGCCGGCAAGGTGTGGTCCGGGGTCACCCAGCCATGCCGCAAGTCCTTGATGCCGCGGCTGCGGATATTGCCCAGCCGCATCAGCGGTTTGGTGTAGGGCGTCAGCCCGAGGATCGCGTTGGCCTTGTTGCCCAGTTGCTCCAGCGGCGCGCCCAGATGCGGCGTCCCCAGGCAGGCCATGTGCGACAAACGTTCCGGCCAGCGGTAATGCTCCTTTTCGGCCCAATGGCAAGCGCTGCGGATCAGCAGGCCGCCCATGCTGTGGCCGATCAGCAGCAGGGGAGTCCCGGCCTGGGCAAAGGCGTCTTCCAGCCAGGCGGCCAGTTCCTCGCCGTTGGCGTGGATGGCCTTGCCGGAGTTGTAGCGCAGCCAGCCGACGGCATAGCCCATGGCCTGCAGCTGGTCAGTGAAGGCGGTGGCGGCCGGGTTCCGCCATTCGATCTCGCAACAGCACAGGCCGTGCAGGATGATCACGTGGCCGACGGCGGACGAGGCGCCCCAGGACACCCAGTCCAGTTCGTTGCCCGCGGCGTCGCGCAGCGTCATCGGCATGGCGAGCGGGCTTTTCCAGCGCGCCAGTTTGTCGCCGCTGACGCCGTTCAGCGCGGCCTGCACCCGCAGCGGCACCGGGCCTTCGAATTCGCTGGTTTCCGGCGCCAGCGCCCCCGCCAGCTTGGCGACCAGGTTAAAGGCCCCGGCGACCATCCGGTAGGGGAAAGGGGCGTGCGCGATGTCGGCTTCGTGATGGCGATTGAGCGGCGAGGGCAGGCGGCTGATGGTGCCGTGCATCTCGGCCACCAGGTGCGTCAGTTCCCGGGCGCTGTGGCTGGCGGCGTGGACAATCGCGGCGCCGTGACGCAGGTGCTTCACCAGCGCATCGGTGTCGGGGGTGTTGTCGGGGGTGTTGTCGGCCATCACGGGCTACCTGAGTGTACATTTGTACACTCAAGATAGGCCTGCGGCGAGGGGCTGTCAAGAAATTCAGCGCCCCTTGTCCTTCCGGAATTCCGCCAGACCCTTCGCCGCCATCTTGCGGATCTTGCCCTGCACCAGCGGCGACCAGCCCAGCGCATAGCCCGGCAGCCCCAGCGCCTGCCGCGACCACTTCCACAGATCAAAGCGGTCCTGCTGCGCCACAATATTGCCGTCGCGGAATTCGAAACGGGAATGGATGTCGTTGACCACCGTGCGGCCGGTCTGGCTGAAAGTGTAGGTGGCGACCCAGTGCGCCTCGCCGGTGTGCTCGTCGGCGCGGATGCCGTCGAACACCAGGCTGAAGTCCTTGGCGCGGCTGGTCAGCATCCGCCACATGTCGCCCGGTTCGCTGCCGTTCAGGTCGGTGAACACCGGATCGCTGAAGTGGGCGTCGGCGGCGTAGCTGGCGGCCATGGTCTCGCCGTCGCCGCGTTGCAGGGCGCGGTAGAAATTCTCCAGCAACTCGGCGTTGGCGTGCGCCTTCGGCGAACCGGAGGACTGCGGCGCGGTGATGCTGACGGAGTGGGCGGCGCATCCGGCGAGGAGTCCGGCGGCGGCGAAAGCGGGAATCAGGCGCATGAGGGTGATCTCGGTGTGGGTCGTGCCGTGCTGGCGATGAGGGCAGTATGCGCGTTCCGCCGGTCGGCGGATGCTGGCAATAATGACAACAATGCATCTAATATGGACATCCGTCGCCCGCGCCCTGCCTTGAGTAAAGCCATGCCGCTGATTGTTGTCCATGTCTGTCCGCATACCGTGATGTCCAGCCTGAGCACGGCGGTGGATTGTTTTATCGCCGCCAACCGCCTGGCGGGCAGGACGGTGTTCCGGGTGAAGCGGGTCAGCGGCGACGGCCGTCCGGTGAAGACGGCCTACGGCGAGCTGCCGGTGGACGGCGACCTGTCGCTGGCGGACGACGCCGACCTGTTGCTGGTGCCCGCGATCGGGCAGGACATCGACGCCGTGCTGGCGGACAACCGGCCGCTGCTGGACTGGCTGGCCGCGCATCCCGCACGGGCGGTGGCGAGCATCTGCACCGGGGCCTTCCTGCTGGCGGCGGGCGGCGCGCTGGACGGTTGCCGCGCCACCACGCACTGGGCGATGGCGGAGGCGTTCCGGCGGCGCTTTCCCCGCGTGCGGCTAGAGACCGAGCAACTGCTGACCCAGGACGGCGGCCGTTTCTGTTCCGGCGGCGCGCTGGCCGGGGTGGACCTGTGCCTGCATCTGGTGGGGCATTTCGGCGGCGAGTGGCTGGCGCGGCAGACGGCGGGCGTGCTGGTGATGGATTACGGGCGCGGTCTGCAATCGCGCTTCGTGCCGCGCCTGCCCGCGCCGCAGGGGCAGGACCCGGCGGTGGCGCGCCTGCAGCGCTGGCTGGAGCAGCATCACGCCGAAGCGCTGACGCTGGAAGCCATGGCGGAGCAACTGCACTGTTCGCCGCGCACGCTGCTGCGGCGCTTCAAGGAGGCCACCGGCCTGACCCCGAACGAGTACCTGCAACGTGTGCGCATCAGCGCGGCCGAGGCCTTGCTCGCCTCCGGCCGCCTGCCGGTGGAGCAGGTGGCCCTGCGCGTCGGCTATGAAAACCGCGCGGCCTTCGCCCGGCTGTTCAAGACCGTGACCGGCGAGACGCCGGCGGCGTACCGGCAACGCTGTCATCGCGGCGAAGCCACTGCCGCCTGAGCGCCGGAATCCCTATACTGCGCGCCGCCTTTTCCGGAGTAAGCCCCTCATGATGCCCGACCTGCAAGACACCGTCCGCCAGTTCCTGGAATGCCTGCTCTGGGACCAGCCGGTGCGCGCCGAAACCGCGCTGGCTGACGTGCTCACCACTGAGGCCGACAACCTGCCCACCGCCTTGCGGCTGGCGCTGGGCGACCTGGCGCCCTCGGCCGAGTGGCGCAAGCTGGAGTTCCTGCTGGACGACCTGAAGGCCATGGCGGCGCAGCGCGGCATTCTCACCGATCTGGACGACGCCGACGCGGACAACTTCGATCTGGACGAGCCGGAGGAATTCCTGGCCGGGGTGCAGCGGCGGGTGCTGGATTACGGCTACGATGTGTGGAGCTGGGAAACCGGCGACGACGAGCTGTGCGTGCTGCTGGCGCGCACCGACGACCGCGTGACGCTGCAACGGCTGGCGCGCGTGCTGGGGCTGACCGAGGACAACGGCGCGGCGCTGTCCTGCGCGGCGTATCTCTGACGCCCGCTTACGCGAACAGCCCCGGCAGCCAGCGCTGCAAAGGCTGCGGCAAGGGGCTTGGGAACGGCGGCTTGCTGCCGTCCGCGCGTTGATACGCCTCGCGGATTTCCCGCAGCGGTCCGCCCAGTTCCCGCGCGGCTTTCAGCAGGTCGCGCGTCAGCCGGATGCGCGCCGCCGCGACCAGCGGATTCCCCCGCTCGAACCCGACCAGCCGCTGCACTACCGGCGGCTGCATTTCCAGGATCGCCCATTCGAACAGGTCGGGAATGATCCGGCGCAGCCGGTCGTTTTCCACGCCCTGGATGATCGCCACGCGGTAGGTTTCCAGATGGTCCGGGGTTTTCAGGCGGTGGAATTCGCTGCGCAGGCAGTCCCACACCGCCTGACGGGAGGCGGGCAGGTCGGTGCCGCCCAGCGCCT
>JAYRMT010000156.1:0-6745 GCA_041912575.1 Fluviicoccus sp.
CTGACCGGCCTGATGGGCGTCGGCGCCTGGCGCTGGCGGCAAGGGCTGCCCGAAGGCCGTTACTTCCTGCTGGCCTGGGGACTGCTGCTGCTGGTCGGCGCCGTTTTTGTGCTGATGATGCTGCTGGGGGTGCCGGGCATCGAGTCCGTGATCCTGTGCGCGCAGGCGGCCTTTGCGGCGCAGCAAGTGCTGCTGTCGTATGCCCTTGCCCAGCGGATGCGCAACTTGCAAGCCTCCTCGCAGGCGCTGGAGCGCGAGAGCCGCATCGCCCGGGCGGAAAGCATCGCCAAGAGCGAGTTCCTAGCGCGCATGAGTCACGAGATCCGCACGCCGATCAACGCCATGCTCGGCGTCAGCCAGCTGCTGGATACGGAAGACGGGGATGCCGCCCGGCGGCAGGCGCAACTCGCCATCCTCCGCCAGTCCGGCGAGCAATTGCTGAGCCTGATCAACGATATTCTCGACTATTCGAAAATCGATGCCGGCATGCTGGTGCTGGAGGAAACCGACTTCGACCTGCCGGCCCTGCTGGGCGAAACCGCCGAGTTGTTCCGCATGCAGGCGGCCCAGAAAGAGCTCGGTTTCCATGCCGAACTCGACCCGGCCATACCCGCGCGGATCAGCGGCGACCCCACGCGGTGGCGTCAGGTGCTCTACAACCTGCTGGCGAACGCCATCAAATTCACCGATACCGGCGTGATCCGCATACAGGCGCAATGGCTGGCCGAAACCGCCGATACGCCCGGACATTGCGAGATCCGCATCACCGACACCGGCATCGGCATGTCGACCGAGCAGCTGCAGCGCCTCTTCACGTCGTTCCACCAGGCGGATCCTTCCATCACGCGCCGCTTCGGCGGCACCGGTCTGGGCCTCGCCATCAGCAAACAGCTGGTGGATCTGATGGGGGGCCGCTTGCAGGTTGAAAGCCTGCCCGGTTCGGGGACCTCGTTCCGGCTGTCCCTGCCCGGACGCCCGGCCGCCGTCTCCGGCGCGCGACCGGGCGTCGACGGCCCGGTGAATTCGGGACTGGACCGGCTGCGCGTCCTGGTCTGCGAAGACCATCCGGTCAACCAGACCATCATCGCCGCCATGCTGGCGCGTCTGGGCGTGGCGGAATCGCGGGTGCTGGCAAACGGACGCCTGGGCCTGGAGTGTCTGGCGGCGGAGCCCGACCGTTGGGACGTGGTGCTCATGGATTGCGAAATGCCGGTACTGGACGGCCTGTCGGCCGTCCGCGAACTGCGCGCGCGGGAACGGACGGAGGGGCGTCAGCCGCTGCCGGTGATCGCGCTGACGGCCCACGTCATGCCCGATTACCGCGCCCGTTGCCTCGAGGCCGGCATGAACGCCTTTCTCGGCAAGCCTGTCATCCTGAGCGAGCTGGCGCAACGCCTGCGCGAGGTTTGCGCGCCCGCCGTGCCGCCGGGCCGGTGAGCGGATTGCCCGCCTTTGTCCCCTTTACCCTGGCCTGCGATTGGGCTAGGGTGCACCACCCAGACGCCGACTGACGAGAGCCGCCATGGAAAACGCCTACGCCACCCTGATCGAATCCATCGGGGAAGACCTGACCCGCCCGGGACTCGCCGACACGCCGAAGCGCGCCGCCAAGGCCTTCCAGTATCTCTGCAAGGGGTATTCGGACGACCTGGACACCATCGTCAACAACGCCATCTTTCCGTCCGACAACGACGAAATGGTCATCGTCAAGGACATCGAGCTGTACTCGCTCTGCGAGCACCACCTGCTGCCCTTCATCGGCAAGTGCCATGTTGCCTACCTGCCGGACGGCAAGGTGCTCGGCCTGTCTAAGTTCGCGCGCATCGTCGACATGTTCGCCCGCCGCCTGCAGATCCAGGAGAACCTGACCAAGCAGATCGCCGACGCCGTCATGCAGGTCACCGGCGCCAAGGGCGTCGCGGTCACCATCGAGGCCCGCCACATGTGCATGATGATGCGCGGCGTCGAAAAGCAGAACTCCGTGATGAAGAGCTCGGTGATGCTCGGCCGCTTCCGCGAGAACGCGCAAACCCGCAACGAATACCTCAGTCTCATTCGCGACTGACCGACGGACACGCCTTCCCAATCGCCGTACAATCGTACAGAATGCCTCCGGGAACAGGGGTTCCCGGTCGGGCGCACTCCCGGTCCTCTGATGGATTTCCGTCACAGTTGTCCGGTCAGCGGCGCCCATGAATAACCAGAATATCCTCGACGCGCTCATCAATCACACCCGCCTGCTGATCTACTTCAAGGATACCGGGGGCCGCTATACCTTCGTGAACCGCGAGTGGCTGGCGCGTTGCCGCCTGGAACGCGATCAGGTCATCGGCCGCAACGATATCGAGTTGTTCGGCGAAGTCTGGGGTGAAAATTTCCGCATCAACGACCGCAAGGTCGCCGAGACCCGCGAGCCCTTCGAGTTCGAGGAGTCGGTCACTTTGCCCGACGGCCGCGTCATCGTGCATCACTCGGTGAAATTCCCGGTGTTCGACCAGGAAGGCCGGCTGTGCGGCACCGGCGGCATGTCCTCCGACATCAGCGAACGCAAACAGCTCGAAGCCTCCCTGCTCCTGTCGAACCGGACCAAGGACAAATTCTTCTCGATCATCGCCCACGACCTGAAAAATCCGCTCAACGGCCTGCTCGGTCTGACCGACCTACTGCTGGACGACCTGCCCTACACGCGCCCGGACCAGCTGGAAAAGGAAATCCGCCTGATCGGCCAGACCACGCGGGTGCTCTACAACCTGCTGGACAACCTGCTGGCCTGGGCACGGTCACAGACCGGCCAGCTGGAATGCCGCCCCGTCCCCTGCACCCTGGCAGGCTTGTGCCGCGAGGCCTCCGATACGCTGGTCGCCGCCTTGGGCGCCAAAAGCCTGCGGCTGGAAACGGAGATCCCGACAGACCTGCGTGTGCTCGCAGACCCGCACCTGACGTCCGCCATCCTGCGCAACCTGCTGTCGAACGCCGTGAAATACAGTCACCCCGGCGGCGAAATCCGGATCAGCGCACGCGCGGACGGAGACCAGGTGCTGCTGGAAATCGAGGACGCGGGTGTCGGGATATCCCCGCAGCGCATCGCGCGGCTGTTCCAGCCGGAGGCCAAGTCCTCGACACCGGGCACCGGCGGCGAACTGGGAACCGGCTTGGGCCTGTTGCTGTGCAAGGACTTCGCCGAACGCCAGTCCGGCCGGATCGAAGCCGAAAGCCTGCCGGGTCAGGGCGCCTGTTTCCGGTTGTTCCTGCCGGTCGCCCCGACTGGCGCGCAACGGCCCCACCCTGTGCCGACCGGTGACAAACTGGAAGCCGCATCCCGCTGACCGCCCGATTCCACTATCATCTCCGCTTCCCCCGTTTTTTCAGGAGCACGGAGCATGAAACTGGCCTTTGTCGGTCTGGGCGCCATGGGCTATCCCATGGCGGGACACCTCCAGCGCGCCGGGCATGACGTCACGGTCTTCAATCGCACATCCGGCAAGGCTGACGCCTGGGTTGCCGATCACGGCGGCCGTCGCGCCGATTCCCCGCGTGAAGCCGCCCGCGATGCCGACTTCGCTTTCACCTGCGTCGGCAACGACGACGACCTGCGCGCCGTCGTGCTCGGCAACCAGGGTCTGCTGGCCGGTCTCGCGCCCGGCAGCGTGCTCGTCGACCATTCCACCGTCTCCGCGGAAGTCAGCCGGCAACTGGCCGCCTTGCTGGCGGCAAAGGGAGTCGGCTTTCTCGATGCGCCGGTGTCCGGCGGCCAGCAAGGCGCGCGCAACGGGCACTTGAGCATCATGTGCGGGGGCGATCCCGCGATATTTTCCCGCGTCGAACCCGTCCTGTGCGCCTATGGCAAGGCGGTGGTGCGCATGGGGGATACCGGCGCCGGTCAGCTGACCAAGATGGTCAACCAGATCTGTGTCGCCGGGCTGATCGAAGCATTGGCGGAAGGATTGCATTTCGCCCGCGCCGCAGGGCTGGACGCGAAGAAGGCGATGGAAGTCATCGGTCAGGGCGCGGCCTCCTCCTGGCAACTGCTCAACCGGCACGCCACCATGCTCGACGACGAATACAATCACGGTTTCGCGGTTGACTGGATGCGCAAGGATCTCGATATCTGCCTTCACGAAGCGGCGCGGCTAGGCGTCGAACTGCCCGTCACGTCGCAGGTCAACGATTTCTACCGCGAAATCCAGGCCATGCAGGGGGGCCGCTGGGATACCTCCAGCCTTTTCCGACGACTGGAACAAAAACGCTGACACATATGGGCACGCTTCTTGCTTGAGGAACTCATAATGACCGCTATATACTGTACTGGTTACTCCTGAGACGACACGGTATGAAAGCGGCGCTGCAACTCAATCTCGGCCAGCATCTGACGATGACGCCCCAACTGCAGCAGGCGATCCGCCTGCTGCAGTTGTCCACGCTTGAGTTACAACAGGAAATCCAGAACGCCCTGGATTCCAACCCCCTGCTGGAAGCCGCCGAAGACCAGGACGGCCCGTCGGTAGGCGAAGCGCTCGACGCAGCCTCGCAAAAAGACACCAGCGGCGACGATGTCGCCGACCTCAACATCGACAACAACGAGAGCATCCCGGACGACCTGCCGGTGGACAGCGCGTGGGACGACATCTATACCGGTAACGCCGCCAGCAGCGCCAGCGGCCCGGACGAGGACGACGAGGGCTTCGAGGCCCGCTCCAGCGTACCCGAAACCCTCTACGACAAGCTGTTGTGGCAGGTTAACCTGACTCCTTTTTCGCTGACCGACCGAGCCATCGCGGTGTGCATCATCGATGCCCTGGACGAGAACGGTTACCTGACCTCGCCGGTCGAGGACATACTGGAAGCCGCGCAGAACCTGCTGCCGGACGCCGAGATCGAACCTGACGAAATCCAGGCGGTGCTCCATCGTATCCAGCAGTTCGACCCGCCCGGCGTGGGCGCCGCCGACTTGCGCGAATGCCTGCTCATCCAGCTGCGCCAGCTGCCGGTAGATACGCCCTCGCGCGACGCGGCCATCCTGATCGTCGATGAATACCTGGCCCTGCTCGGCAACCACGACGTGCCCGGACTGATGCGCAAGGCCCGCCTGACGGAGGCGCAGGTCCACGCGGCCGCCACGCTGATCCAGACCCTGAACCCCTACCCGGGCGGCAGCATCGGCGGGCAGGAATCCGGCTACATTACGCCGGATGTCATCGTCACCCGCCACCGCGACCGCTGGCGTGTCGAACTCAATCCCGACACCGCGCCGCGCCTGCGCATCAATGTGAATTACGCCAGCCTGGTGCGCCGGGCCGACAACAGCGCCGACAACCAGTACCTGCGCAACCACCTGCAGGAAGCCCGCTGGTTCCTGAAAAGCCTGCAAAGCCGCCACGAAACCCTGCTCAAGGTCGCCACCTGCATTGTCGAGCATCAACGCGCCTTCCTCGACCGGGGGCCGGAAGCCATGAAGCCGCTGGTGCTGCGCGATATCGCCGAGGAAGTAGAGCTGCACGAGTCCACGGTGTCCCGCGTCACCAACCAGAAATACATGCACACCCCGCGCGGCATCTTCGAGCTGAAATATTTCTTTTCAAGTCATGTCGGCACCAGTTCGGGCGGCGAATGCTCCTCCACCGCCATCCGCGCCATGATCAAAAAGCTGGTCAGCCAGGAAGATCCGCGCAAGCCGTTGTCCGACAACAAGATCGCCGACCTGCTCCAGGAACAGGGAATCGAGGTCGCGCGGCGCACCATCGCCAAGTACCGCGAATCGCTTAACATTCCATCATCCAGCGACAGAAAACGCTTGCTATAGCCCGAAGTTTCTCGCTACAGTCGAATCGAAGGAAGACACAAAGCGCACGAAAAGTGCGAACAAACCGGACACTTCCGGGACGTCCCTTCAGTGATATTGGCTTTGAGCGGAGAGCTTGCTTCGCTAGGCCGAACGGTACGCCGCCCGACCCGCCAGCAGGCCCTCCTTGGTGTCGTGAAAACAACGCGAGGAATGGTCTTATGCAAATGACAATCAGCGGGCATCATGTGGATCTCACCCCGGCCTTGAAGGACTACGTGCAAAGCAAGCTGGCGCGCGTGGAGCGCCACTTCGACCACATCACCAGCATGCAGGTGATCCTCAGCATCGAGAAACTGGCCCAGAAGGCTGAAGCCACTATCCGCATCGCCGGCGCCGAACTGTTCGCCAACGCGGAATCGCCCGACATGTACGCCGCGATCGACCTGCTGTCCGACAAGCTTGACCGACAGATCGTGCGTCACAAGGAAAAGTTGAAAGCCCACCATTAAGCACGCTTTCGACGTACGGAACCCGGCCAAGTCCGGGTTCTTTTTTTGGGGAACCGGCCCCATAATCCGGTCAGAACGCAACAATTTACAGGGCCGCAAAAAACAATGAATCAGCCGCGCGTTGGACGGAACGACCCCTGCCCCTGCGGGAGCGGGAAGAAATACAAGCAATGCTGCATGGCTGCTGACCAGAGCCGTGCACAGGACGCGGCCGCTCCCCAACGCAAGCAGGCCGAAATTCCGGTCCTCCTGAAATCCGCCCAGAAATTGCGCGAGACCGGTCAGCCGCGGGAGGCCGAACGGATTTATCAGGAGATTCTCATCCTCAACCCGAAACATCCCGAAGCCTTGCTGCAATGCGGATTGACGCTGATGGAACTGGGCGAGTTCCGCGCGGCGCTCGCCCCGCTCGGCAAGTTGGTCCAAGCGCACCCGTCCGCCCTGGCTCACGCCA
>JAYRMT010000157.1:0-6620 GCA_041912575.1 Fluviicoccus sp.
GCGCCCACGATACCGCACATAGGTTCTTCCTCGTTTCAGGTTGCCGGATCAATCCGGCTTCTGGATTTTGCGGGGGCGCTGCCACCCGTCGATATTGCGTTGCGGCCCGCGGGCCACCGCCAGCTGGCCGTCCGGGACATCCTTGGTGATGGTAGAGCCGGCACCGGTCGTCGCGCCGCGGCCGATTCTCACGGGCGCCACCAGGGAAGCATTCGAACCGATGAACGCATTATCACCGATTACTGTCCGGAACTTGTTAACACCATCGTAATTGCAGGTGATGGTGCCCGCGCCGATATTGGCCTTGGCGCCCACATCGGCATCCCCGACGTACGCCAAGTGATTCGCTTTGGCGCCTTCTCCAAGCGTGCTGTTCTTGATCTCGACAAAGTTACCGACATGCACGCCATGCGCCAACTCTGTGCCCGGCCGGAGCCGCGCAAAGGGACCGATCACGGCGCCCTGCCCGATCCTGGCGCCTTCCAGCACCGATTGGGCCCGGATTTCGACGCCATCGGCAATCTCGCAGTCACGGATAACAACGTGGGGGCCAATGCGAACGCCGCTGCCAAGGCGCACACGGCCCTCCAGAACCACATTCACGTCTATCTGGACATCGGCCCCGATACTGACGTCGCCCCGGATGTCCAACCGGGCAGGATCGAGCACCGTAGCTCCGGCGCGCATCAGACTTTCCGCCTGCAGACGCTGGTACACGCGCTCCAAGGCCGCCAGTTGCAACTTGTCGTTGACCCCCTCGACTTCCCAGGCATGATCGGGATGACAGGTCGTCACCGTCAGCCCCTCCCGCACCGCCAAGGCGATGATGTCCGTGAGATAATATTCGCCTTGGGCATTCTCGTTGCCCAAGGTCGGCAACCACGCATGCAGGTAGCGATTGGGGACACACAAAATCCCCGTATTCACTTCACGGATGCTGCGCTCCGCCTCGGACGCATCCTTCTGCTCCACAATGCGCTGAATACCGCCGGTATTGAGGTCGCGCACGATGCGGCCGTAACCGGTGGGGTCCGCCAAATGGACCGTCAGCAAGCCAAGGCTCCGTTCATCCGGCGCCATCGCTACCAAGCGCTCCAGCGTCGCGCGCGACGTCAGCGGCACATCGCCGTAAAGGATCAGGGTGCGGCCTGTTTCGGGCAGATCCGGCAAGGCCATCCTGACCGCATGACCGGTTCCCTTCTGTTCGGCCTGCAACACCCATCCGATGGGTGCGCCGGCAAAGGCCTCGCGCACCCGCTCACCGCCATGACCGTACACAACCAGGGTTCTTGCAGCTTTCAGCGAAGCAGCGACATCAAGGACATGGGAAAGTAACGGCCTGCCTGCGAGGGGCTGCATGACTTTCGGCAATACGGACTTCATCCGGGTGCCCTTGCCGGCGGCCAGGACGAGCACGCTCAACTCCATGGGGAACTACCTTTGCAAATGAAGGAGATAAATAAAAAAGGGTAGCTTAGGCTACCCTTTTTTAAGGCGATTTGCATCCCGGGACAACAGCCTCCGGGTCAGGCGCGGTTCTTCAGCTTCTGAAGCGTACGCAACTGACCGGCCACCTCGGCCAAGGCGGCAAGCGCGGCGCCGGTATCCATTTCGGATTTCTGGTTGGCCAGCGCGTCCTGAGCGGCGCGGCGGGCTTCCAGAGCGGCGGCCTCATCGATGTCGGCCGCGCGGATCGCCGTATCGGCCAGCACGGTCACCACATGCGGCTGGACTTCCAGCACCCCGCCGGACACGTAGAACAACTCTTCCACGCCACCCTCGCGGATGACACGGACAGGACCTGGGTTCAGCTGGGTCAGCAACGGCGCATGCCCGGGAAGTATCCCGAGATCACCGGCCTTGCCGTGTGCAATCAGCATCTCGATGCTGCCGGAGTAAATCGACTCCTTGATGCTGACAATATCGCAGTGCACGCTATTCGGCATTGTATTCACCCTGACGGTTCAACCTGGGTATTCCGTACCAGACCCGTTAACCGGGCCCGGTACGAAGGGCTGGCACGTTTCCGTACCGTTCCTTACAGCTTCTTGGCCTTCTCGACAGCCTCGTCGATACCGCCGACCATATAGAAAGCCTGTTCGGGCATATGGTCGTACTCGCCGGCCAGAATGCCCTTGAAGCCACGGATGGTTTCCTTCAGCGGCACGTACTTGCCCGGAGAGCCGGTAAACACTTCGGCCACGTGGAACGGCTGCGACAGGAAGCGCTGGATCTTGCGCGCGCGGTACACGACGAGCTTGTCTTCTTCAGACAGTTCGTCCATGCCCAGAATCGCGATGATGTCCTTCAGTTCCTTGTAGCGTTGCAGCACGGTTTGCACGCCGCGAGCGACACTGTAGTGCTCTTCGCCCACAACCAGCGGATCCAGCTGGCGGGAGGTGGAATCCAGCGGGTCCACGGCAGGATAGATACCCAGCGAAGCGATGTCACGGCTCAACACGACGGTGGCGTCCAAGTGGGCGAAGGTGGTCGCCGGGGACGGGTCGGTCAAGTCGTCGGCAGGCACGTACACGGCCTGCACGGAGGTGATGGAGCCGGACTTGGTGGAGGTGATGCGCTCTTGCAGAACGCCCATTTCCTCGGCCAGCGTCGGCTGGTATCCCACGGCGGAGGGCATGCGGCCCAGCAGCGCGGACACTTCGGTACCGGCCAGGGTGTAGCGGTAGATGTTATCCACGAAGAGCAGCACGTCACGGCCCTTACCGGAAGCATCCTTCTCGTCACGGAAGTATTCGGCCATGGTCAGGCCGGTCAGCGCCACACGCAGACGGTTCCCGGGCGGCTCGTTCATCTGGCCGTAGACCATCGCGACCTTGTCGACAACGCCGGAATCCTTCATTTCGTGATAGAAGTCGTTCCCTTCACGGGTACGCTCACCCACGCCGGCAAACACGGACAGACCGCTGTGCGCCTTCGCGATGTTGTTGATGAGTTCCATCATGTTCACGGTCTTGCCCACGCCGGCGCCGCCGAACAGGCCGACCTTGCCGCCCTTGGCGAACGGGCACAGCAGGTCGATAACCTTGATGCCGGTTTCCAGCAGTTCGGTGGAACCGGACTGCTCGTCATAGGATGGGGCCTTGCGGTGGATGGACCATTGCACCTCTTCACCGATCGGACCGGCTTCGTCGATCGGGGCGCCCAGCACGTCCATGATGCGGCCAAGGGTCTTGACCCCGACTGGCACGGAGATGGGGGCATTGGTGTTGGTGACCGGCAGACCGCGCTTCAGGCCTTCGGTGGAGCCCATGGCGATGGTGCGCACGACACCGTCACCGAGTTGCTGCTGCACTTCGAGAGTGGTGGCGGTGCCTTCCACTTTCAGGGCGTCATAAACCTTCGGCACGCTGTCGCGCGGGAATTCGACGTCGATAACGGCGCCGATGATCTGAACGATTTGACCGCTGCTCATCGGATTTTCCTCTTAAACTGAATACTGCGCTTAAACCGCGGCGGCGCCGCCGACGATTTCGGAAATTTCGCGGGTGATGGCTGCCTGACGCAACTTGTTGTACACCAGTTGCAGACTCTTGATCAGGCTGCCCGCATTGTCGGTCGCCGCCTTCATGGCAACCATCCGCGCGGCCTGTTCGCAGGCAATGTTTTCCACCACGCCCTGATAAACCTGGGACTCGATGAACCGCACCATGAGGGCGTCCAGCAGCGGCGCTGCCTCCGGCTCATAGAGGTAATCCCAGTTGTGTTCACGCTTCAGGGCGTTCTTGTCATCACCCGACAGCGGCACCAGTTGCTCCACCACCGGCTTCTGGACCATGGTGTTCACGAACTGGTTGTTCACCAGGTAGATGCGATCGATCTCGCCCTTGTCATAGGCATCCAGCATGACCTTGATCGTGCCGATCAGTTGCTCCAGCGCCGGGGTGTCGCCCAGATGGGTTTTCACCGCGACCACCTTGCCACCGACAGACTTGAAGAAGCTGGTGGACTTCTGGCCGATCAGGCAGAACTCCGCTTCCACACCCTGCTCGCGGAAGGACTTCACGGACTGGACAACGCGCTTGAACAGGTTGATGTTCAGGCCGCCGCACAGACCGCGGTCGGACGACACGACAATGTAGCCCACGCGCTTGACCGGACGCTCGATCATGTAGGGATGACGATATTCCGGATTGGCTTGCACCAAGTGGGCAATCACACGACGCATCTTGTCCGCATAGGGGCGACCAGCAGCCATGCGCTCTTGCGCCTTGCGCATCTTGGACGCCGCCACCAGCTGCATTGCCTTGGTGATCTTCTGCGTGCTCTTGATGCTGGCGACTTTGCTGCGAATCTCTTTTAAGCCGGCCATAATCTCACCGATTCATGGTGCCGGCCTGCGAACAGGCCGGCAGCGTTGACTTACCAGGACTGCGTGGTCTTGAAGGTTTCAATACCCTTGCGCAGCTCAGCTTCGATTTCGCCATTGTAGTTGGCGGTGGCGTTGATGTTATCCATCAGCGCCTTGTGCTGGCTGTTCATGTAGCTGTGCAGGGCGGCTTCAAAGGAACCGATGTTGGCGACCGGCACATCCAGCAGATAACCTTCGTTAGCGGCAAAGATGGACACGGACATATCGGCGATATTCAGCGGCGTGAACTGCTTCTGCTTCATCAGTTCGGTGACGCGCTGGCCATGCTCAAGCTGCTTGCGGGTGGCTTCGTCCAGGTCGGAAGCGAACTGCGCGAACGCAGCCAGCTCACGGTACTGGGCCAGCGCGGTCCGGATACCGCCGGACAGCTTCTTGATGATCTTGGTCTGGGCGGCGCCGCCGACACGGGACACCGAGATACCGGCGTTGACGGCCGGACGGATGCCTGCGTTGAACAGCGAGGTTTCCAGGAAGATCTGGCCGTCAGTGATGGAAATCACGTTCGTCGGCACGAAGGCGGACACGTCACCGGCTTGGGTTTCGATGATCGGCAGCGCGGTCAGCGAGCCGGTCTTGCCCTTCACTTCACCGTTAGTGAACTTCTCGACATACTCTTCGGAAACGCGGGAAGCGCGCTCCAGCAGACGGCTGTGGAGATAGAACACGTCGCCCGGATACGCTTCACGTCCCGGCGGACGGCGCAGCAGCAGGGAGATCTGGCGATAAGCCACAGCCTGCTTGGACAGGTCGTCATAAATGATCAGGGCGTCTTCGCCGCGATCACGGAAGTATTCGCCCATGGTGCAACCGGAGTACGGCGCCAGGAATTGCATGGAAGCCGGATCGGCGGCAGCGGCAGCCACGACCGTGGTGTACTCCAGCGCACCGTATTCTTCCAGCTTGCGCACGACGTTGGCGATGGTGGATTGCTTCTGGCCCACCGCGACGTACACGCACTTGATGCCCGACCCCTTCTGGGCAATGATGGCGTCGATCGCCATCGCGGTCTTGCCGGTCTGACGGTCGCCGATGATCAGCTCGCGCTGGCCGCGACCGATCGGGATCATGGAGTCAACGGACTTGTAACCGGTCTGGACCGGCTGGTCGACCGACTTACGCCAGATAACGCCCGGAGCCACCTTTTCAACGGCGTCGGTCATCTTGGCGTTGAGCGGGCCCTTGCCGTCGATCGGCTTGCCGAGGGCGTCCACGACGCGACCCAGCAGCTCCGGACCCACGGGAACTTCCAGGATACGGCCGGTGCAACGCACCTTCTGGCCTTCCTGCAGACCCAGGTAGTTACCGAGCACCACAGCACCGACCGAATCCTGTTCCAGGTTCAGCGCCATGCCGAAGAGACCGCCTTCGAACTCGATCATTTCGCCGTACATGACGTCGGCGAGGCCGTGAATGCGGACGATACCGTCAGACACCTTCACCACCGTGCCTTCGTTGCGGGCTTCGGCAGTGGCGTTGAGATCGCTGATACGCTGTTTGATCAGCGCACTGATCTCGGAAGGATTCAGTTGCTGCATGATGCGCTGTTCCTCAAAGATTATGAATTCAGTGTGGCGCTCAGTTTCGCCAGTTTGCCGCGAACGGAGGCATCGATCACCAGATCGCCGGTCCGCACGATCACGCCGCCGATAAGCTGCGGATCGACAACCGTGGTCAGGGTAATCTGCCGACCCAGCTTCTGGGCGAGCTTGACGCTAAAGGACTGCTGCTGTTCAGGCGTCAGTTCGAAAGCGCTGGTTACGGTGACGTCCGCCGTACGTTCGGCCTCGGCGCGAAACGCCTCATAGGTCACAGCAATTTCAGGCAAGGCCGCCAGCCGCTTGTTCTGGATGACATACGCCAGGAAGTTGCGCACTTCCGGGAGCAGGTCACCGCCGCACGCAGCCAGCAGGGACTCGGTTTGCTGGGCGACCGTCATGCTCGGGCGCGTCAGGTAAGCGGCAAATTCGGCGTCAGACACCATGGCCGCAGCCAGTCCGAGCTGTGCGGACCAGTCCGCCAGCCGGCCCTGCTCGCGGGCGTGGGCGAAAGCGGCCTTGGCATACGGGCGCGCTACCGTGGTTAATTCAGCCATGTTTCACCTGGTCTGTTCCCCGGAGGGAACCCTGATCTGTTCGGCCGGGAGTCAGAGCTCGGCGGCCAGCTTGTCCAGCATCGCGGCATGCGCGCCGGCATCCACCTGGGCCTGCAGGATCTTCTCCGCACCCGCCAC
>JAYRMT010000158.1:0-6597 GCA_041912575.1 Fluviicoccus sp.
CATTAATGCTGCTGGGGGTGCCAAGACCCGGAATGGCATAGGCCTGAAGGCTGTCGGGAGCGCCATTGATATTCGAGTCATGCCCGATGCTGGCGACCGCGAAGGCGGTGCGCAGGAATTTTTCCTGCTTCTCGCGCGTGCTCACGACCCCCAGGTATTTGGACACCATGTCACGTACGGCGGGCGGCGGGTTGTAGGCCTGGATCGTTTCCAGCTCGGCGCGGGCGTTGGCGGTTTCGCCCAGGGCCAGATGGGTGCGGGCGATTTGTACGCGACAGGGGCCGTTGTCCGGCTGGACGGCGAGACAACGCTCGAAGGCGAAGACGGCGCGGCTGGCGTCGCCGCTTTCCAGCCAGGCCTGCCCGAGCAGGTAGTCGTAGGCCGGATCGCCGGCGCGGTCGTCTTCCAGCGGAGCCAGCAGGTCCACGGCGGCTTGAGCCTGCTGCCGGGCGATCAGCGCCTCGGCCTGGTTCAGGACATCATCGGCCAGGGCGACACCGGAGCAGAGCAGCAGGGCGACGCACAGGGGGGATCTTTTCATCATTCTTCATTCCCTGAGGGCAAGTTCACACCCGATTCTAATGGTCAATTGTCCGCCACACTATCCCCCCGGAACACCGGAACCGACATAATCGTGTGCAAACCTTACCGATGGGCCTTCACAGCCCGCCGCGAGCCCCGAGCGCGGCGAGCAGGGCTTGCGTCGCCTGACCGCGATGGCTGATGCGATTTTTCTCCTCCAGGGGCAGTTCCGCGCTGCTGCGCGTCATGCCGAGGGGGCGGAACAGCGGGTCGTAGCCGAAGCCGTCCGCGCCGCGCGGTTCGGCGAGCACTTCACCTTCCCAGACGCCCTGGCAGATCAGCGGCAAGGGGTCGGCGGCGTGGCGGACCAGCACCAGCACGCAGACGAAACGCGCGGTCAGCGGGACGTCGCCGCGCCAGGGCAGCAATTCGCGCAACAGGCGGGCGTTGTTGGCGCTATCATCGGCGCCGGGTCCGGCGAAGCGGGCGGAATAGATGCCCGGGGCGCCCGCGAGGGCATCAACGCAGAGACCGGAGTCGTCCGCCAGCGCGGGCAGGCCAGACGCGGCGGCGGCGTGGCGCGCCTTGATCAGGGCGTTTTCCACGAAGGTGAGCCCGGTTTCATCGGCATCGGTGATGCCCAGGGATTTCTGGCTGACGGTTTCGATGTTCAGCGGCGACAGCAGGGACTGGCATTCCCGGAGTTTGCCGGGATTGCCGGTGGCGACGACGAGTTTTGACATGATGAGCGTATTTCCGGAAACGGGTCAGCGATAAAGGCAGGCGGGTTGTGGATAATTCTGTGGATAAGTCAGGGGATTCTAGCCGCGACGGCAGTGTACGGCCAGCCCGCCGCACCGGCCGGGCGTTCTGGCGCGCCTGGGGAGCCGTGAGTGTCCTCTACGGTGTCTGGGCCGTGGTCATGGCGACCTGGCGCTGCCGCCAGGCCATGAGTCCCGACCGGGTCAGCACCTTTCTGGAATTGCTGGCCTTCGAGGGCAGCGGCCTGATGTTCTTCCTCCTGGCTGCCTGTGCGATGTTGTGGCGCGAACGGCGAGGCGCCGGACGGATCGGCGTCCTCGTGATGGCCTTGGTGCTTGCGCTGGGCGTGTATGCCCGCTATATCGAGCCGAACCGGCTGGAAGTCCGCCATGAAACGCTGCAGGTGGGGTGGTCGTTGCGGGTGGCCCTGATCAGCGATCTGCATCTCGGGCTCTATTCCACGCCCGCACAGGTGCAGCGTCTGGTGGATCGTCTCAACAGCCTGGATGTGGATCTGGTGGCCGTGGCGGGCGACTGGACGCACGAGCCGTCCGGGGCGGTGCCGCTCGAGACGGTGCTGTCGCCGTTCCGGCAGGTCCGTCATCCGGTGTATTCGGTGCCCGGCAACCACGACGAGGAAATGCCGGGATTCCCCTTGCGGGATCGCCTGAAAAAAGCCTTGCTGGCCAACGGCATCCGGCCGATCGAGGGAACCTCGGTCGATCTGGGCGCGGTCCGGCTGGTGGGGTTGAACGAGTTGTGGTCCTGCCGCAACGGGGTCGGCTTGCCGGACGGCGGCGTCCTCACGGACAAGCCCCTGCTGCTGCTGGCGCATCATCCCGAGGCGGCCGAGGGGCTGCCGCCGCTGCCAAAAGGGTCGGTCCTGCTGGCCGGGCATACCCATGGCGGCCAGGTGCGCCTGCCCTGGCTGACGGACCATCTTCTCCAACAGCTCCATGCGTCGGTTTTCCGCCGGGGCCTGTATGACGTGCGCGGCCTGCCGGTCTACATCACTGCCGGCACCGGCATGGTGGGGCTCCCACTGCGTTTCGGCGTGACGCCGGCGATCGACGTGGTGGAATTCCGCTAGCGGGTAATGCGGTAGATCGCCACTTCGCCCAGCAGGTTGGGGAAGCGCTTCATCAGCACGCTGCCTTGCTGGTCGCCGTCCACCGCGCGGCGGCTGAGGATGGTGACGCCTTTCTCGGCGCACAGCGCCTCGAAGTCGCGGAAGGTGCAGAGGTGGATGTTCGGCGTGTCGTACCAGGAGTAGGGCAGCGCTTCGGAGACGGGCATCATGCCCCGCCAGAACAGGTAGCCGCGCGTCTTCCAGTGCGCGAAGTTCGGAAAGGTGATGATCGCCTCGCGAGCCACGCGCAGCATGTCGTCCAGCAATTCGTCCGGATGCTCCACCGCTTGCAGCGCCTGGGTCATGATGACCGTATCGAAGGTGGCGTCGCCGAAGTTGCCGAGGCCGCGGTTCAGATTCTGCTGGATGACATTGACGCCGCGCGCCACGCAGCCGCTGATCTTGTCCTCGTCGATTTCCAGGCCGTAGCCGCTGATCCGGAAATTGTCGCGCAGGTGCGCGAGCAGCTCGCCGTCGCCGCAGCCGAGGTCGAGCACGCGGCTGCCCGGCTTGATCCACTGTTCCGCAAGACGCAGGTCAAGACGCATGGCGGCCTCCGGCGATGTCGATGCGGTTCAGGAAATTCTTCAGCAGGGTGACGTAGCGCGGGATCGGGAACAGGAAGGAGTCGTGTCCCTGCGGCGCGTCGATGTCGGCGTAGGAGACATCCTTGCGTTCCGCGACCAGCGCGTTGACGATTTCCTGAGAGCGGTCGGGCGCGAAGCGCCAGTCGGTGGTGAAGGAAATCACCAGGAAGCGGCAGGTGGCGCGCGCCAGCGCGGCGCGCAGGTTGTCGCCGTAGTCGCGGGCGGGATCGAAGTAGTCCAGCGCCTTGGTCATCAGCAGGTAGGTGTTGGCGTCGAAATAGCGCGAGAAGGTCTCGCCCTGGTAGCGCAGGTAGGATTCCACCTGGAATTCGACGTCGTAGCCGAAGGTGAACTGGCCGGTCTTGAGGTCGCGGCCGAATTTCTGCTTCATCGCGTCGTCGGACAGGTAGGTGATGTGCCCGACCATGCGTGCGAGGATCAGGCCGCGCCGGGGATAGGTGTCGTGGTCGTAATAGCGGCCGCCGTGGAAGTCCGGGTCGGAGAGGATGGCCTGGCGTGCGACCTCGTTGAAAGCGATGTTCTGCGCCGAGAGCTTGGGTGCGCTGGCGATGATCACCGCGTTGCGCAGCCGGTCGGGAAAATCCACCGCCCATTGCAGCGCCTGCATGCCGCCCAGCGAGCCGCCGACGACCGCGGCCCAGCAGGCGATGCCGAGATGGTCGGCCAGACGCGCCTGCACCTGCACCCAGTCCTTGACGGTGACCAGCGGGAAATCCGGGCCGTAGTTGCGGCCGGTCGCGGGATTGATCGAGGACGGGCCGGTGGAGCCGTGGCAGCCGCCCAGGTTGTTGAGCGCGACCACGAAAAATCGGTTGGTGTCGATAGCCTTGCCGGGACCGATGCAGCTGTCCCACCAGCCGGGCTTGCCGTCGTCCTCGGTGTGGTAGCCGGCGGCATGGTGGTGGCCGGAGAGGGCGTGACAGATCAGGATGGCGTTCGAACGGTCGGCGTTGAGCGTTCCGTACGTCTCGTAGACGATGTCGAAGGATTCCAGCACGCGGGCGCAAGCCAGGGTCAGCGGCTCGCTGAAATGGATCGTCCGAGGCGTGACCAACCCGACGGAATCGGGCGGCGGGGTCAGGGGCATGGGCTTACACCGGCGCGGAATGGACGGGTAAGTCTAAAGAGACGGCGGAAGGGGTGCAAGCCGGACGCGGCGCGCGTCCGGCCGGGCATTCAGGCGACGTCCAGCTTCAGCGCGGGCATCGAGGGCAGGGTGAGATCATTGCGGTGGTGCAGCTGGTCATCGATCATTTCCAGCAATTGCAGCAGGGGGCGGGCGCGAACCGGCTTCTGGATGCCGTACGGCGCGCGCTTCACGCGCTCGGCATCGGTGCTGTACATCACGACCAACGGCGGCTTGCGGCCCGGATGGGCGGCCGGCGCGTGCGGCGCGGCCTCGTCGTGGTCCACGATCACCACGTCAGCGTGCGCCTGCGTGTCCTCGACATAGACCCAGCGGCAGCTGCCGGCCTTGGCGGTTTGCGCGATGATGCCGAGCAGGGACTTGAACAGGGCGTGGTCCTGCGATTTGGCGGAATGGCAGCTGATGGTCAGGGTGTTGGCGGTCATGGGATTCCCCGGGCAAGACAATGTCAAAGGAAAGGCAAAAAAAGGCGACACGGCGCCGCACCCCGGCATCGAACCGCCGTTGGGCGTGGTTTCGGGGAGCAAATGTTCATTTTTCGTGAATGTAGCACGCTTGTCCTAGAAATCCGCCGGAGGATAGGACCAATGGCCGGAAAAACGGGACAATCGGCGTGCATGGAAACAGCGGATCCGGAGCGGAAGAAACGATGATGCGCAGCGTGGTGAATGGCTTGTGGGCGGTCGGGGTGATCCTGCTGATCCTCGGGTTGTGGAAGCGGAACGATCTGCCCGAGCCGGGGCCGCTCGATCCGGGCATCACGGCGGAACCCGTGCAGACCCCGACCGACAAGGCGCCCTTTGGCGTGGAGGCGGGCGGCATCCGTTACGAGGTCCTTCCGCGATACCGTTACGAGCTCCGGGGCATGGTCGTCAGCACGCATGACGCCCGCTCCTGGCGCGACTACATCCACAAGGACTGGAACGACCGCCTGAACGTGATGGACCTGTGCGTGATCTGGGGGCGGAACCTGGAACAAGGCCTCTACCGGGACATCCGCTTCAGGAACGGCGAGTTCACCTGCACCTGGATGGCCCGTTCCGAGGCGACCTACCGGGCGTTCGATCAAACGGCCATGTCCAATAACCATATCCTGACTGCCGATCCGGCGCTGGCCGACCGCATTGCCGAGGCGCGTCCCGGCGACCAGATCGTTTTCCGGGGCTGGCTGGCGGAATATTCCCACCATCACGGCTTCAACTTCCATCGCGGGACCAGCACCGTGCGCACGGATACCGGCAATGGCGCGTGCGAGACGGTCTATGTCGAGGATTTCGCCATCCTGCGCCGGGGGCGCGCCTGGTGGGACCATTTCATCGCCTTCGGCGGCCTGGTCCTGGCGATGGCCTTAGCCGGCTGGATCGCCTTGCCGGTCCGCATCCGCTGACTCCGCCGCGCGGATGCCCTGCAGGTGGTTGAAGCAGGTCTCCCGGGCCGTCGCCAGGAAGTCGCTCAGGAAGGCCAGCTCGCGGTCGGCCGCCCGCACCGCTGCGTAGAGCGTGCACCAGACGCCCTCCGGCCCCAGCCGCACCGCCTTCACCCAGCCGCGCGCCAGGAATTCGGCCGCCGCCCAGTTCGGCAGCGCGGTGACGCCGCGTCCGCCCGCCGCCAGCTGCACCGCCATCAGCGTCAGTTCGGTGGTGCGCACGCGCGCCGGTTCGACGCCTGCCGGGTGCAGGAAATAGCGTAAGACGTCCAGCCGGTCCGGATCGATGGGATAGGCGACCAGCGTTTCCGGGCGCAGATCCTCCGGCGCGATCCACGGCCGCGCGGCGAAGGGATGGTCCGGCGCGACCAGCAGCACCGATTCGTAGCGGAACAACGGCAGGCAGGCGATGTCCGGATGCGTGCCGGGATTCGACGTCACCACCAGATCCAGATCGCCCTGGCGCAGGCTGTCCTGCGCGTCTTCGCGGAAACCGCCCGCGAAATCCAGTTCCACGTCCGGCCAGTCGCGGCGGAAGCGGTCCAGCGCGGGCATCAGCCACTCGAAGCAGCTGTGGCATTCGATCGCCATCACCAGCCGCCCTTGCCGCCCGCCGCGGATGCGCGCGATATCGCGCTCCGCGTCACGGCACAGGGGCAGCACCGCGTCCGCCAGCGCCAGCAGCCGTTCCCCCGCCGGGGTAAAGCGCAGCGGACGGCGGTGCAACAGGGAGATGTCGAATTGCCCTTCGATTTCCTTGATCTGGTGCGACAGGGCCGATTGCGTCAGATGCAAGCGTTCGGCGGCAGCGACCAGCGAGCCGCCCTGGCGGATGGCGCTGAGCGCGCGGAGGTGGCGGAGTTCAAGCATGGCGACGGCTTTTGTTTAGAATATTTCATGTTTTATATGAAAATAATGAGTTTGATTCAAGTTTTGCTGCATTGCAGACTGAGCTCCTACCTTTCGGGAGACAGATCATGCAGGCACACATCCTCGGCTTCCC
>JAYRMT010000159.1:0-6585 GCA_041912575.1 Fluviicoccus sp.
CGGGGTCGCCGGGGAGAACTGGCCGACGCCCGGTTCCGGATTGACCGGCACGGTCAGCGGCACGTATTTCGGGAAGGTCTGGCCGTTGAAGCTGATGCCGTTCAGGCCGACCGTCTGCGCGCTGCCGGACTGGTTGACCACGCCCAGGAAATTCACGCCCTGCGCGCCTTCCAGCCAGTACTGCTTCTTCACGCCGTTCTCGACCGAGCCGAGGTTGGCGTTGGCGATGCTGTAGCCGTCGTTCCGCGCCGACCCGGCCGGGGCGAAATAGGACTCCACGCTGTCGAAGAACAGGTTGTCGCGGCGGAAGGCGTGGAAGGACGGACGCAGCACGCCGGACGGCGAGATCGGGCCGTAGTAATCCACCACGCCGTGGAAGTAGGCGACCTGCGGCGACACGAAGCCGTTCATGATGTTGTTGATGCTGCTGAAGTCAAAGGCGTTCTTGATGTCGCGGGTGTTCAGCACCACGGCGTTGCGGTAGCCGGGGGTCATCATGCCGACGGCATTGAAGGCGAAGGCCGCGTCCAGACCGCCGAGCAGCAGGCGCTTGATCTTCACCGGATCGCGGTCGGTTTCGGTGGTGCCGCTGGGGAAGTTGACATACGCGCCGCCGTGGTTGGCGGGATTGTGCATGTCGGCCAGCAGGTCGCCGGCGGTCTTTTCCGGCAGGTCGCCGCCCAGGCCGTTGTAGATGTTCGGCACGGGCACGACGCCCGTGGTGTCGCCGGTGGCGGAGGCCTTGCCGTCGCCCGGGCAGGTGGTCAGCGGCACGGTGATGCCGTCGCCGCGCACGATGTCGCGCAGGGCCGAGAAGTAGGCGTTCGGGTTGTAGCTCTGCCACAGGCCGCGTTCCGGACCGCCTTCGTAGCCGAACAGCTTGTCCGCCTCATGGAAAGGCTGGAACCAGTTGTACTCGTTTTCCAGCGCGTACAGGATGATCGGGCCGCCGCGGTCGGCGAAGTAATCGCGGATCTCGGCGTGCAGGCGGCGCAGGTAGCGCGCGGCGTAATTCAGGTAGTCCGGATCGGCGGTGCGGATGTTCGGCTTGCCGTCAGCGGCGATGTCCTTCTTGGTGGAGATCGCGGTCAGCCAGCCGGGGATGCCGCCGCCGTCCATCTCGTTGGTGATGTAGGGACCGGGACGCAGGTAGACGTACAGGCCCATTTCCTTGCAGAGCTGGACGAAGGTGCGCAGGTTCTGGAAATCGAACTGGTTGCTGCGCGGCTCGACCACGTTCCAGGCCACGTAGAGGTCCACGGTGTTGAACCCGGCGGCCTTGAAGCGCTGCAGGCGGTCGCGCCATTCGCTCTGCGGAATGCGGAACCACTGCACGGTGCCGCCGCGGATCAGCTTGTACTGTCCGTCCACCAGGAACCCCTTGGCGTCCATACTCACCGTATACGGCTGGCCATCCGATAGCGCCGCTTGCGCCAGACCCGAAGCGCTGGCCAGCGCGATGCTGGCGGCAAGCAACAGTTTGTTCATTCTTATCACCCCAAAAAACGTAAAACCCGGAAACGTACTGAAAAACCGCCATGACAGCAGGATTGTCAGACAATAGGGCCAAGCCGATGTCGAGGCTTGAGAAAAAGCGACAACTTTACCGGAAGCGACGCCAATCGCGATTTGGTGGCGCAACAAGGTAAATTGCCTTGAAAAATATACGGTTGTGCGCACTGGCGTGCGGATGGACGTGCAGGAAAGACGGAGAGGGAGATTTTCCGGTAATGCGGGGTATTGTCGGACAGCCCGGCCGCGCGCCGGACAGGCGGCGGCCGGGAAAAGCGGCGCGGCGATCAGCCGGTGACCAGCACCACCTTGCCGGTGGCCTTGCGCTCCATCAGGTCGAGCAGTGCGCGGGAGGCCTGTTCCAGCGGATATTCCGCCGAGATGTGCGGCTTGAGCTGGCCCTGCATCAGCCAGCCGAACAGCTGCATCATGTTCGCCATGTTGTCCTTGGGCTGGCGGCGCGCGAAATCGCCCCAGAACACGCCTACCACCGAGCAGCCCTTGAGCAGGGTCAGGTTGAGCGGGATCTTTGGGATGTCGCCCGCCGCGAAACCGACCACCAGATAGCGGCCGCACCAGGCCATCGAGCGCAGCGCCGGTTCGGCGTAGGGACCGCCCACGGCGTCGTAGATCACGTCCACGCCCTGCCCGCCGGTGAGTTCCTTGATGCGCTCGCGCCAGTCGGGATCGCTGTAGTTCACCAGTTCGTCCGCGCCGGACTGGCGGCAGACGTCCAGCTTCTCGGCAGTGGAAGCGGCGGCGATCACCTTCGCGCCCATCACCTTGCCCAGTTGCACCGCCGCCAGCCCCACGCCGCCGGCCGCGCCCAGCACCAGCAGGGTTTCCCCGGCCTTGAGCTGCGCGCGGTCCTTCAGCGCGTGGTAGGACGTGCCGTAGGCATAGGCGAAGGTCGCGGCGACCTTGAATTCGAACATCGGCGGCACCGGGAACACCTTGGCGGCATCGGTCAGCACTTCCTCGGCGAAACCGCCCCAGCCGGTCAGCGCGATCACCGTGTCGCCCGGCTTGACGTGGTGCACGCCCTCGCCCACCGCCTTGATCACGCCCGCGACTTCGCCGCCCGGGGAAAACGGCAGCTCCGGCTTGAACTGGTACTTGTTCTGGATGATCAGCGTGTCCGGAAAGTTGACGCCGCAGGCCTTGACGGTGATCACCACCTGCTTCGGGCCGGGTTGCGGCGAGGGAATGTCGTCGAGGACCAGGGTGTCGGGCAGGCCGTGGGTCTTGCAGAGGATGGCTTTCATGGGATTCTCATTATTCTCGGTTATTGCGCGTGGCGGATGATGGCGTTGAGGGTCATCTCGACTTCGTCGGCGACCTTGGCCAGTTCGGGGGAATCGGACAACATGGACAGCATGGCGCGCGGACTGATCGTGCCGATGCGGGTCACGCCGTCCTGCTCCCACACGGAAATCCGGCAGGGCAAGGCCATGTTCAGGCTCATGTCGGCCTCCAGCACCGCCTTGGCCTGGTGCGGATTGCACACTTCCAGTACCCGGCAGGCCCGGCTGAAGGGCACGCCCTTGGCGTTGAGCGTCTGGTGCAGGTCATGCACGTGCAGCACGCCGAAGCCGTGTTGCTTCACGGCGGCTTCGAGATCGGCTGTCGCCTGGGCAACGGTTTTCGGGGTGTCGACTATGGTCTTCATTTGGCGGGGCTCCTGCGTTTGCGGACCGGCTTCGGCGCGGCCTCCGCGACCCGACGCGGCAGGCTGTCGAGGAAGGACTGGATGGCGTCGGTGACCAGGTCGGGCTCCTCGACCGTGGAGGTGTGCCCCGCGCCGGGGATCACCACCAGGCGGCTGCCCGGAATGGCGGCGTGCATGCGGCGCGACTTGGCGGGAATGGTCGCCTCGTCCTCGTCGCCGACGATGATCAGGGTCGGCGTGGTGATGCCGGGCAGGCCGTCATAGACGCCGTCGCGGGTGAACACGCCGTCGATGGCGCGGCCGATGGTGCGGTGGTCGTTCTGCAGCAGGCGGCGGCGCATCTCCTCGCGCACGCCGTGACGGCCGGGATCGTTCAGGAAAGTGCTGCCGAACATGACCTTCATCACCGGCGCGGCCACCACGCCCAGCCCCAGCCAGCGCGAAGCGTGCTTCATCAGGCTGTACTTCAGCATCTTCTCCTGCGGCTCGGGATCGGCGGAGGTTTCCAGCAGCACCAGCGACTTCAGCCACTCGCGGTGACGGATCGCCAGCCGCATGCCGACAAAACCGCCCATCGACAACCCGAGGTAGTGCACGGGTCCGCCGACGACATCGCGGATCAGGCACAGCGCGTCCTCGGCGAGGGTATCCATGTCGTAGCCGTCCGGCGTCGCCTCGCTGCCGCCCTGGCCCCGCCAGTCGATGGTGATGCAGCGGTAGCGGCGGCTCAGCACCGCGATCTGCGCCTCGAACATGCGCCCGCTCCACAGCAGGCCGTGGCCGAAGACCAGGGTTTCCGGCCCGTCACCGTAAGTCTCGATGTTGAGGGCGGCGCCGTTAAGCATGATGCGGGGCATGATGGTGTTCTCCTGATTCATTTATCCCGTAGGGGCGCACTGCGTGCGCCCTTCCCAGCCGGACACAATCTGCATGTTCATCCGCGAGGGCGCACGCAGTGCGCCCCTACGGATACATCACATCCCCGCCAGCGTCGGCAGCCGTTCCTGGAGGATGTCCTCCATCCGGCTGTGGATCAGCGGCTTGATCTTCTGGTGGGTCAGGATCCAGAAGCGGTCCTCGGCGATGGCCTTGAACACGTCATTGGCCACCTTTTCCACCGGAATGCCGTTCTCCACCGATTGCTGCATGAACTTCGCCGTGTACTGGTTGACGCGGTCGGCCTTGCTCCAGTCGATCTTCTCGCCGACCGTGCGGTTGCGCTCGGCGTCTGCGATGCCGGTCTTGACCCAGGCCGGGCACAGCACCGCGACATGCAGTTTCGACTGACGCAATTGCAGGTCGAAGTGCAGGCCTTCGGAAATCGCGACCACCGCGTGCTTGCTGGCATTGTAGGCCGCGGAACCGGGTTGCGAGAACAATCCCGCCACCGAGGCCGTATTGATGATGTAACCCTCCTCGCCGTTGGCCAGCATGCGCGGGATGAAGCTGCGCAGGCCGTTGGTGACGCCATAGAGGTTGACGCCGATCACCCACTGCCAGTCCTCGGGGGTGGTCTCCCACACCGGGCGGGAGATGGCGACGCCGGCGTTGTTGACCAGCAGGTGGACATTGCCGAAACGGGCGAAGGCGGCGTCAGCCAGCGCGTCGACTTGCGTAGCGTCGCTGACGTCGGTGCGCAAGCCGATGACGGGAATACCTTGAGCCTCGAATTCGGCGACGGTGGCGGCCAGCTTGTCGGCGTGGATGTCGGCGAGGACGAGGTTCATGCCTTCGGCGGCGGCGCGGGCGGCGATGGCCTTGCCGATGCCCTCGGCGGCGCCGGTGATGACGGCGGTTCTGGTGGAGAGGTTTTGCATGAAGGCTCCGGAAAACTTGAAAGTCAGTCCCCTCTCCCCTTGTGGGAGAGGGTTAGGGTGAGGGGTGCGGAAAGCGGCCAGAACACACCGTCGGTTCAAGCACCAACGCAGCCCCCCTCACCCCTGCCCTCTCCCACAGGGGGAGAGGGAGTTCACATCACCCCAGCAGGTAGCCCCCGTCCACATTGAGTGCGACGCCGGTCGTGTAGCTTGCGGACGGTGACACCAGGTACAGCACCGCCCCGGCCATCTCGGAGGGCTGGGCGATGCGGCGCATTGGCACGTGGTCGAGCACCTTTTCGACGATGGCGGTGTTCTTGACCAGCGCGGAGGCGAATTTGGTGTCGGTGAAGCCCGGCAGCAGCGCGTTGACGCGGACGCCGCTGGTGGCGCACTCCTTGGCGAAAGCCTGTGTCATCGAGATCACGGCGGCCTTGGTGATGGAGTAGATGCCCTGGAACGCGCCGGGGATGACGCCGTTGACCGAGGCGACGTTGACGATTGCGCCGCCGCCGTGCTTAGCCATCAGTTTCGCGCCCTTGGCGGACATGAAGAAGTAGCCGCGAATGTTCACGTCGACCGTTTTCTGGAAGGCGGACAGGTCGGTGTCGACGATCGGGCCGAAGTGCGGGTTGGTGGCGGCGTTGTTGATCAGGATGTCCAGACGACCGTGCTTCGCCTCGATAGCCGCGAAGGCGGCCTCGATCTGTTCCATCTCGCCGATATGGCAAGGGAGCGCCTCGGCGGAGCCGCCCGCCGCGAGGATCGCGTCGACCACGCTCTGGCAACCGTCCAGCTTGCGGCTGGAGACGATCACGTGCGCACCGTGGTCGGCGAGGATGTGGGCGATGGCTTCACCGATGCCGCGGCTGCCGCCGGTCACCAGGGCGATCTTGCCCTGCAAATCAAAGGGAGGGGTGGCGCTCATGAAGGCTTCCTTTAGCGATAGGTGACAAGATCCGCCCGGCGGTGGTGTTCCAGGTGGGCGTGGTTGTTGAAGGTGCTCAGGCTGACCCGGTTCCCGGTGTAGAGCAGCCGGGTGACCCCGGCATTGACCAGCGACCAGTTCAGGTTGAAGGCGTCCTGGTCGGGAATGTTCAGCAGGTGCTGCGAGATGGCGGTGATCGGCCCGCCGGAAGTGAAGACCCAGACATCCTGTGACGGCCCGGCCAGTGCGATGATTTTCTGCAGTCCCGCCCGGCAGCGCTGCTGAAAGCCGATCCAGCTTTCCTTGTAGTCGGCGTCGTGGCGGCCGCTCAGCCAGCGGTCCACCGCCTGCACGAACAGGTCCTGGTAGGCGCGGCGCGGGTTGGCGGTCGAGGCGAGGTAAGCGGCGATGGCGGCCTTGTCCTCGAAATCCGGACGCAGGCGGTACAGCACTTCCTCGTGGTCGAATTCGTTCAGCTCGGGGATCAGCAGGGCGTCATGCGCCACTCCCGCGCCGGACTGGAAATGCTCGGCGCTCTGCGCGTGACGGCGCGCCGGACCGATCATCACTTTGGACAAGGGCAGGCCGCAATCGCGCTGCCAGGCACCGAGCAGGCGGGTCTGCTCCATGCCCAGCGGAGACAGCTGGTCGTAATTGGC
>JAYRMT010000160.1:0-6439 GCA_041912575.1 Fluviicoccus sp.
AAGGAATTCTCGACCGCGTACTGGATACTGAAATCGGGTTTGTCCGAGGTGTTGCGGATCTGCAGCAGCGCGACCATGGCTTGCGGCGCGGGCGGATCGAGGAAGACCGAGTCCGACATTTTCGTCTGGACATCGAGATGACGCTTGGACAGGGCCACGCCGGTGGCGGCGCAACCGCTGAACGCGGCGAGGGCAGCGGCCAGGGCCAGGCCAGTGAATACCTTGTTCATCGCAATTCTCCATGAGTTCCATTTGCGGGCGCGCACCCTAGCAAACGGAACCCGGAGAATTCCGGCCATCAGGTCGGACAATCGCGCAGCTCGGCGACGAAACTCCGATAGCCGCCTGAATTATCAGCAGTCGAGGTTAATGTCCCGGCTCCGACGGGACACTCTGCCCCTTCTTGATCAGCGGCAACAGCAACAGCACGCTAAGGATCAGCCCCGACAGCAGCATCGTGATGTCGTTGAAGGCCAGCGTGGTCGCCTGCAAGGCCACCTTCTGCTGCAACAGCGCGATCGCGCCCTGCGAGGCTGCCGGACCGAGTTCGCCGCCCAGCGCCGCGCCGCTGCCCGCCAGCATGTCCTGCACCGGCTGGCGCGCCGGATCGGTCAGGTAGGCCAGATGGTTCCAGTGGAACGCCACCCGCCATTCCAGAATGGTGTTGATCACCGCCAGCCCCACCGCCCCGCCGATGTTGCGCGTCAGGTTGAACAGCGCGCTGCCGTTCTTCATTTCCGACATGGGCAGGGTGCTGAGCGCCAGTTGCGACATCACGATCATCGCGCACATCAGCCCGACGCCGCGCAGGATCTGCGGCCAGAACAGCTCGTTCATCCCCGCCAGCGGCGTCATGTGCGAATTCAGCCAGACACCGGTCGCGGCCATCACCAGCCCGCTGCCGACCAGCAGTCGCGTGTCCATCCTCGCGGACAGGCGGCCGATGTGCGGCGCGGTGATGAACATCGCGATGCCCATCACCATCATGATCTCGCCGATCTGCAGGCTGTTGAAGCCGCGCACCTTGCCCAGGAACATCGGGATCAGGTAGACCATGCCGTACAGGCTGACGCCCACCACGAAGGAAATCACCGACCCCACCGCGAAATTGCGATTGGCGAACACCCGCAGGTTCACGATCGGATGCGCGTGCGTCAGCGTGCGCCAGAAGAAGAAGATCGCGCTCAGGGTGGCGACGATGCTGGCGACCAGCACGCCGCGCTCGGCGAACCAGTCGTGGCGCGGCCCCTCGTCCAGCGCGTATTCGAAGCAGCCGAGGAAGGCGGCCATGCTGACCAGACCGAGCCAGTCCACCTGGTTCCAGAGCTTCCAGTCCGGCCGGTCGATGTCGAGGTAGGCCCAGACGATACTGGCGATGATCAGCGCTGGCGCCAGGTTGATCAGGAACATCCAGTGCCAGGAGAAATAGTTGGTCAGGTAGCCGCCCAGCGTCGGGCCGGTGGCAGGCGCCAGCGTCGAGGCCATGCTGACCAGCACGATCGGACCGGTACGCTTTTCCGGGGGGAAGAGCATGAACAGCGCGGCCATGGTGGTGGGGATCATGCCGCCGCCCAGGAAGCCCTGCAGGGTGCGGAACACCAGCAGCGACGGCAGGCTCCAGGCCATGGCGCACATCAGGCTGGCCAGGGCGAAGCCGACCGCGCTGAGCACGAAGTACAGGCGGGTCGAGAGCATGCGCGACAGGTAGCCTGACAGCGGGATCGCGATCACCTCGGCGATCAGGTAGCTGGTCTGCACCCAGGCGATCTCGTTCTGGCTGGCGCTCATGCCCGCCTGCAGTTCGTTGAGCGAGCTGGCGACGATCTGGATGTCCAGGATCGCCATGAAGTTGCCGAAGATCAGCGCGGAGAAGCCGATCCAGGCGCGCCGCAGCGCCGCTTTTTGCGCGGCGGGGTCCAGCCGCGCGTGGAGCGCGTCCGGGTTCATGGCAGCGTCACCGTCACTTCGGCGGACATGCCGGGACGCAGCTTGCCGCCCGGATTGCCCTGGTCGAGCAGGATCTTGACCGGCACGCGCTGCACGATCTTGTTGAAGTTGCCGGTGGCGTTGTCCGGCGGCAGCAGCGCGAATTCCGCGCCGGAGGCCGGGGACAGCGACTGGATATGGCCGCGCAGGGTCTCGCCGGGATAGGCGTCGACGGTGATCTCGGCTTCCTGCCCCGGCGCCATGCGGGTCAGCTGGGTTTCCTTGAAGTTGGCTTCGACATACACCTTGTCCAGGGGCACGATGGCGAGCAGGCGGTTGCCCGCCGCCACCCGGCTGCCGAGGCGCGCGGCCAGGTCGCCGACCACGCCGTCGATCGGCGCGCGGATCTCGGTAGCGGCCAGATCGATTTCAGCCAGCTTCAGCGCGGCTTTCGCGGCGTCGAGATCGGCCTGCAATTGTTCGCGGCCCGTGCTGACGCCGCCCTGCTGCGCCTGCGCGGCGGTCACGCCGGCCTGGGCGCGGCGGGTCTGCGCCACCGCGGCCTGCCACGCCAGCGTGGCGTTATCCAGCCGCTGGCGGGTGGCGACGCCGTCCTGCACCAGCGTGCGGGCGCGCTCCATCTCCAGCTTGAGGCGGTTTTCCTCGGCGCGGGCGGATTCCAGCGCGGCCTGCGCCTCCCCGACCTGCGCGCCCTGCGTGCGGTCCTGCTGGGTGTTGGTGGCCAGCGCGGCTTCACGCATGGCCACCAGCGCACGAGCATTGGCGACCTTGGCCTGGTAGTCGGCATCGTCGATCTTCAGCAACAGATCGCCGGCCTTCACCGGCTGGTTGTTCTGCACCGGCAGGCGGACGATCTCGCCGCCCACGCGCGGGGTGATGAAGCTGGTGTCGGTCCGGACATAGGCGTTGTCCGTGGATTCGTGGAAGCGTCCATACGTCCACCAGCGGACCGCCAGACCGATCGCGGCGAGGATCAACAGGCCGATGATCAGGAAAGGGACACGCTTGCTGGTTTCAGTACTCATGATGGCGGGCTCGTCGGTCGGAAAACCCTGACACCGCGTCAGGGCATGTTGCTTTTTCAACAGGTCGTTGCTAATGTACTGAACAGTACAGTTCATTGCAAGCACCCTTTTATGGTCATCGAAAAGACGCACCAGCCCTGTTGCCCGACCACGCCGCGCGGCGAAGCCCGCCGCGACGCCATCCTGCAGGCCGCGCGGGAAATCTTCCTGGAAAAAGGCTACGCCGGCACCAGCATGGACGAAGTCGTCCAGCGCACCGGCGGCTCCAAGGCCAGCCTCTACAAGTACTTCGGCAGCAAGGAAGGCCTGTTCGCCGCCATGTTCGCCGACCGCTGCCAGGCCTTCCTCGCCAATCTCGCCATTCCCGAGACCCTGAGCGACAACCTGGAAGAAACCCTGACGCTGTTCGCCGAACGGGTGATGAGCGCCTCGGTGGAGCCGGAGCGCATCGCGATGATCCGCGCGCTGGCCGCCGAAGCCGACCGTTTTCCCGACCTGGCCGAGATGGTCTACGCTTCCGGGCCGCGCTACGGTCTGGGCCTGCTTGCCGACTTCCTGCGCCGTCATGCCGACGCCGGGCTGATCCGCTGCGACCGCCCCGACATTGCCGCCATCCAGTTCATGGAAACGCTCAAGGGCCACATCCAGTGGCGCGCCCTGCTCGGCCTGCCCGCCCTGCCCGACAACATCAACCGCGACGCCTACATCGCCAACGCCGTCCGCGCCTTCCTGAGAGGATACGCCCCATGAAACGCCTTGCACTGACCCTGGCCCTGCTGCCCGGACTCGCGTCCGCCCAGACCGTGGCCGAGACGGTCCGCCTGGCGCTGGCGCATCATCCTGCCGTACAGGCCGCCGACGCCGATATCGCCGCCGCGCAAGCAGGCATCGACAGCGCCCGCGCCAACGAGCGCCCGCGTCTGGGCGTGTCCGGCGAATTCGGACGTTCCAGCCTGCAAACCACCGCCCCCTTTCCGGAATCCGGCGGACGCTGGCCGAACACCCTCAACATTTCGCTGAGCCAGCCGGTCTATACCGGCGGCGCCTTGGGCGCGGCGGTGGACATGGCCCGCCTGCGCGCGGACGCCGCCCTCGCCGACGGGCAGGACCGGCGGGTGCAGGTGGCGATCGAAGCCATCGCCGCCCACGCCGCGGTGGTGCGCGACCAGTCCCTGCTCGCCCTGTACACCGAGAATCTGAACACCCTGCGCCAGGCCGCGCTGGAAGCCGGCAAGCGCTTCCAGGCCGGGGAAGTGACCCGCACCGACGTCGCCCAAGCCAACGCCCGCGCCGCCGAAGGCGAAGCGCAACTGGCGCAGGCCCGTGCCGCGCTGGCGGTCAGCCGCGCCGATTACGAACGCATCACCGGCCAGGCGCCGCAGGATCTGCCCTCACGCTACCCGGACATCGCCATGCCCGCCTCGCTGCAGGAAGCACTGGAAAAGGCGCAGCAGAACCCGGCGCTGCTGGCCGCCCGGCATCAGGCGGAGGCGCAAAAGCAGAACATCGTCATCGCGAAAGCTGACGGCAAGCCGCAAGTCAGCGTGGAAGCCCGCGGTTCGACCCAGGACAACACCGAATTCGGCTATGACCGCCTGAATACCTGGGGCGCGTATGTGAAGGCGCAGGTCAACCTGTTCGACTCGGGCCGCACCGACGCCAAGACCCGCGAGGCGCAGGCCGCCGCCGCCGCCGCCGAACAACGCACCGCCGACCTGGCCGCCCGCGTCCGGCAGACCATGATTGCCGACTGGCAGAAATGGCAGGCGACCGCCGCCGCCATCCCGGCTTTCCAGGCGCAGGTGGACGCCGCCACGCTGGCGCGCGACAGCATGCGCAAGGAATTGCAGGTGGGCACCCGCACCACGCTGGACCTGCTGAACGCGGAACAGGAGTTGCTGAGCGCGAAGGTGCATCTGCTGCTCAAGCAGCAGGAGCGCAGCCTGCTCGGCTATCAGGTGCTCGCCGTGATCGGCGACCTGTCGGTGCTGGCCAACGCGAGGTAATGCGCATGAACACGTCCGCTCCCGGCGCGGTGCCGGAAGACAGTTTCCGCGTGGAAGGCCACTGTTGCGCGATCACCCTGCCGGGCGTGAAAGAAAGTCCGGAAGGTGTCCGGTTCGAGGCGACAGCGGCGGCGAGAGACTATCTCGCCGCCCTGGGGATCGGAGTGTCCGCGCCGGAGCACCCCGATACAACGGCGAGCGAAGAGGTCAGTCCGCGCTGATCAGGAACGGCAGCGGGCCGGAGGCCTCGCGGTACTGGTCGGCCTGCACGATGCGCTGCAAGCCGACCATGCTGGTGTACGGCGCCATGCGCTGGACAAAGTTGATCCCCCACGCCGGCGAAATCCCGCCCGGATCGATGTACCCTTCCACTTCCAGATGCGTTTTTTCCTTGCCCGCCGGGGTCATCTTGATGACCATGTCCTGGGTCTCCACCCGCACCAGCCCTTTCACCGGCGGCAGGAAATCCGGCGCCGCCCTCAACGTCAGGGTCAGGAACCCGCGCTTGCGCGACATCGGCTCGATGACGGCATGCAGAATGGAGTCCCGGTCCGGCATGGTGATCGGTGCGTTGAACTTCTGGTAATAATAGAATTCCGTCGGCGACACCTTTTTCAGCATTCGCGATTCGGTCGTTTCCCAAAACCATTTTTTCAGGTTATCCGGGTCGTAATGCACGCGCGCAACGGTTTCCAGCGACGCATCCACCATCATGTCAATCCGGAAGGAACGGACTTTCTTGCCGTCCTCCTGCTTGGAAAAAGTCTTGATATTCCGGATGGCGTCGTTCTTCACCAGATGCCATTCGTTGGGTCGACCGAGATCCGCGTTGCGGATCTCCTCCAGGTCGTCCAGGGAGGCCCGGGCCGGGGCATGACAAACCGCCAGCGCCGCAAACACGGCGACCGGCAACAGTTTACGACTCAACATGGATTGGCTCCTCATTCCGTCGCTCGACAAGCTTGCGGAATAGTTCTTGTTCTGATTTTTTCGGTATCGCAGTAAAGATATGTCATTGTGGGCCAGCCCTACAAGACAAACAGATTGCTTTTTTAACACCCGTAATCACTTTTCCGCGCCAGAGACAATCAGGGCCTCGCGTCCTAGTCCGCCTTTCCTGCCCCGGCCAGGCGTTCTTCCGCCAGCCGCTTCATATACTCCGCCGTCCCCGCGAACACCGCGAAACAGTTTTCCAGGACCGTCTCCTGCGACTCCCGGAAGCCGCCGATCACCCAGCGCGACACGATGGCGATGTTCGAGCCGTTCAGCCCCGCCGCCACCAGCACCAGATCCAGCCCGCTGTGCACCGCCTTGGGAAACAGGCGCTGCGCCAGTTCGAAGACCATGCTGTCAAAGCTGGCGACTGTCTTGCGGATCACCGCCGTCTGGTCGAAGCGCACGCGCGGCACATCCACGAACAGGATGCGCGCCACGCGCGGGTCTTCGCGCACATAGGAGAGG
>JAYRMT010000161.1:0-6312 GCA_041912575.1 Fluviicoccus sp.
CGCGTTCCTATGTGGGCATGCAGCTGGGCCATCTGGGTTTGCTGGTGACGATTGTCGGCGTGACCCTGACGGCCGCTTTCAGCATTGAGCGCGATGTGCGCCTGGGAGACGGTCATGATGTGACGGCGGGCGACTACCGGGTGGTCTGGAAAGGCGTGCGCGAAGTCGCCGGGCCGAATTACATTTCCACGGAAGGCACCGCCGAGCTGTACCGTCAGGGCGGTACCGAACCGTTACGTGTCCTGCATCCGGAAAAGCGCCGCTATCTTGCGGGCGGGCAGGTGATGACCGAAACCGCGATTGACGCCGGTCTCTTCCGGGATGTCTACATTGCCATGGGCGAGCCGCTGGAGAACGGCCAGTGGGCTGTCCGCGTCTATTACAAACCCTTTGTCCGCTGGATGTGGCTGGGCGCGCTGATCATGGCGCTGGGCGGTCTGGTGGCGGCCTCGGATCGTCGTTATCGCCTGAAGTCCCGTGCCGCTGCCGCCGCGCCTGCCGGAGAAACCGCATGATGAAGCGCCTGATGATCTGGGGGATTCCTCTGGTCCTGTTCCTGGGGTTTGCCGCCCTGCTGTTCAGTCGTCTGGGGGAGAATCCCTCGGAACTGCCTTCGGCCCGGATCGGCAAGCCGTTCCCGGCGTTCAGCCTGCCGTCCCTGCTGGATGACCGGCCGCTGACCGTGGCGGACTTGCAGGGCAAGCCGATCGTGCTGAATGTCTGGGCCTCGTGGTGTCCTTCCTGCGCCGAGGAACAACCTGCCCTGATGGCGCTGTCGCGCACCGGCCTGCCGATCGTGGGGCTCAACTACAAAGATGCGCCCGAGGACGCCCGGCAGTGGCTGGCGAACCGGGGTAATCCCTATGCCGCCATCATCAGCGACCAGAAGGGCGGCCTTGGTCTGGACTTGGGCGTGTACGGCGCGCCGGAAACCTACTTGCTGGATGCGCAGGCGCGCGTCCGTTTCCGCTATGTGGGGGCTTTTGACGAACAGGTCTGGTCGACCCGACTGAAGCCCTGTTACGAGCAATTGCTGAAAGGCGGGGAGGCTCCGGCATGCACCGGTTCCTGAAGTCCGTCATCCTGACCGGTTGGCTGCTGCTGGCCGCGTTCCCCCTGCGTGCGGCCATCGATGTCTATGAATTCAAGTCGCCCGCCGAAGAGGCCCGCTTCCAGGCGCTGATCGCCGACCTGCGCTGCCCGAAATGCCAGAACCAGAATCTGGCCGGTTCCGACGCCCCCATCGCCAAGGACTTGAAGGACAAGGCCTACCAGTTGATGGAGGAGGGCAAGTCCGACGCCGAAATCCGCCAGTACATGGTTGAGCGCTACGGTGATTTCATTCTCTACAAGCCGCCGGTCCGTTCGACCACCCTGTTGTTGTGGGGCGGCCCGTTTGCCTTGCTGGCCGCTGTGGCCGCAATCTGGGCATGGCGTCGCCGTCGCAGCCCGGAACCGGCGAAGCCGTTGACCCCGGAAGAGCAGGCGCGTTTGCAGGAGTTGCTCAGGAATGCCGATGATGAGCGTTGAGACGCCGATGCTGTTTTTCGTGGCTTCGGCCGTCGGGCTGACCCTGCTGGTGGCGGTATTGCTGGTGTGGCCGCTCCGACGCCCGGAGCGCCATCAGGGACGCAGCCTGCTGGCGCTGAATGCGCTGGTTTTCCGCGAGCGGCTGGAAGAACTGGCGCGCGACCGCGAGGCCGGGCGTATCGATGCCGAGACGGCGGCCGCCCTGAAAACCGAACTGGAACGCCAGATGCTGGATGTCTCGGCGAAGGCGGATCGTCCGCATGACGCCACGTTGGGGCGTGGCGGCGTGGCGGGGTTGGTCCTCCTGCTGGGACTGCTGGTTGCCGTGGCGTACCGGGGATTGGCCTGGCGGCCGGAAACCGGACAGTGGTGGCAGGTGCAGGCGCATACCGGGCCGGTGGTCGAGCAGCTGTTCAGCGGGCAGAATCCGGGGCAGGATGTGCTGGCGAAGCAGACGTTGCCGGACATGGTCCGGGTCATGCAGTGGCGTCTGCAGCGACAGCCCTCGGATGTGGAAGGCTGGTACATGCTCGGCATGAGCTATCTGCAGGCCGAGCTGCCCGATCAGGCCGCCGAGGCGCTGGATCATGCCGCGCGTCTGGCGCCGGATCGTGACGATATCGCGCTGGCCTATGCGCAGACCCTCGTATTCTCCGAGCGAGGCCAGTTGAACCCGCGCAGCCGCGCCTTGCTGGAACAGGTACTGCGGCGCCATCCGGATCATGAAGGCGCGATGCTGCTGATGGGCATGGGCGCGTTCCGTTCCGGCGATTACGCCACCGCGCTGGATTTCCTGCCCCGTTTGCGCGACCTGCATGTCCGGCGAACCGGCGATGACAAGTCGCCGGCGATTGCCGAGCTGGACAAGGCCATCGCCGTGGCCAAGGCGGGCGGCGAAAAGCTTACCGCCGGGCCGGGCATCGATGTGACGGTGAAACTGGATGACAGCCTGCGCAACCGGATCCAGTCCGGCTCGACCCTGTTCATCTTCGCCAAGGCGCTGAGTGGTCCGCCCATGCCGCTGGCGGTGGTCCGCCAGCCGGCTGACCGTTTCCCGGTCACGGTGCATCTGGATGACAGCCAGGGCATGGTGCCGGGCATGACCCTTTCGCGCTTCCCCTCGGTGATCATCAACGCCCGCATCAGCCGCAGCGGTAACCCGGTGGGGGAAAAGGGTGATCTGGAGGCGGTCGCCGTGCCGCTCACCCAGAACGGGAAGGCGCAGCAGGTGGACCTCACCATCAACCAGGAAAAACTGTAGACCGACGCCTGTGCTTCAAAATATGTCTGGCTCTTGTCACGCAAGGCGGCTGAGTGTATGTTGCCGCTTTGTTTCAGCCTTGGCTCACGGCCCGTTTCTTGCTTGAATTCCCGATGAACATACTCGGGAATCGGGATTGTTAAACCTTTGGGAGTTTCCTGATGCGCATTATCCTCCTTGGCCCGCCCGGCGCCGGTAAAGGCACCCAAGCCCAAGTCATTACCCAGCAGTTCCAGATCCCCCAGATTTCCACCGGGGACATGCTGCGCGCCGCCGTCAAGGCGGGTACCGAACTGGGTGTCGCGGCCAAGAAGATCATGGATGCGGGCGGACTGGTGTCGGACGGCATCATCATCGGGCTGGTCAAGGAACGCCTCAAGCAACCGGACGCTGTCAACGGCTGCCTGTTCGACGGTTTTCCCCGGACGATCCCGCAGGCCGAAGCCCTCATCGAGGCCGGCGTGCATGTGGATCATGTCCTGGAAATCGCCGTCCCGGATGAAGAGATCGTGGCCCGACTGTCCGGTCGTCGCGTGCATCCGGGGTCCGGTCGCGTCTACCACATCCAGCACAATCCGCCCAAGGTTACCGGCAAGGACGACGTGACCGGGGAAGATCTGGTGCAGCGCGATGACGATCAGGAAACCACCATCCGCAAGCGTCTGGAAATCTATCACGCCCAGACCTCGCAGCTCGTCGGTTTCTACCAGAAGCTGGCCGCCAGCGGCAGCCCGGAAGCGCCGAAGTACACCTGCATCGAAGGCGTGGGCGCTGTCGAGACCATCAGCGCCAAGGTGACCGCCTCGCTGTCCTGATCCGTCCGGACAGGGATAGCAAAAGCCGCCTCCGGGCGGCTTTTGCTTTTGCTGCGCACAGAATCGAAGTCAAAGAAGATTCTTCCTGGCTTCAAGATGTTTTTCCAAGTGAATGTTTTTAAAATACAAAAAATTTCTCGAGACGGCCCGGATGGTTTGTCCGCTTCTGTTTTGGCGGCAATTCTGGTTGAATCCCGGTCCAGACCCGCTCCCGAATTCCGGACGACCGATGAAGCCGATCCAGCCCGCCCCCTTGGGCATTGTCCTCGCCAACCTCGGCACGCCCGATGCCCCGACGCCCGGGGCCGTGCGGCGATATCTGCGCCAGTTCCTGAGCGACCGACGGGTCATCGAGGTCCCGCCGCTGATCTGGAAGATCATCCTCAACCTGTTCATCCTGCCGTTCCGCCCGAAGCGCGTAGCGCGCCTGTACGCGGCGATCTGGGCGGAGCAAGGCGATTCCCCGATGCGGTTGATCCTGCGCCGTCAGGCGGAGGCCCTTGAGCGGGGTCTGGCGGATCAACTGCCGACGCGCGTCCTGGTCAGGCCGGCCATGTCCTACGGTTCACCGTCCATTGCCGCTGTCCTGGATGAGCTGCGCGCTGATGGCGTGGAGCAGATTCTGGTCCTTCCGATGTTTCCGCAGTATTCCGCGACGTCCTCGGCCCCGGTCTATGACGCCGTGCAACGCTGGACAGCCACGCGCCGTAACCTGCCGACACTGACCATCCTGAAGGATTATTTCGCGCATCCCGGCTACATCGCTTCATTGACGGCCAGCATCCGGGAGTTCCGGTTGGTCCATGGCGACAGCGACAAGCTGCTTTTTTCCTTCCATGGCATTCCGCAGGCCTATCAGGACAAGGGAGATCCCTATCCGCGCCGTTGCCGGTGCACGGCCGCGCAAGTCGCGCAGGCGCTGGGGCTGCGGGAGGACCAGTGGGCCGTGGCTTTCCAGTCGCGTTTCGGGCGGCAGGAGTGGGTGAAGCCCTATACGGATGCGCTGTTGAGCGAGTGGGCGCACAGCGGAGTCGGCTCCGTGCAGGTCGTCAGCCCGGCCTTTTCGGCGGATTGCCTGGAAACGCTGGAGGAGCTCGCGATCCAGAACCGGGAGCTGTTCCTGCACGAGGGCGGCAAGGCCTACGCCTATATCCCGGCGCTGAACGATCGTGAGGACCATATCCGGATGCTGGCGGATCTGGTGATGCCGCACCTGCGAGCCTTCTGGCAGACCGCCAATCCGGACATCGGTTGAGCTGACGGCTTCATACGCCGCTGTCCAGTTCCGCCAGGGTGTTGAAGTTGCGGAAAGCCCCGGGGTCCTCAAAAGTGACGATACGGTGTCTTTGCGCCAGCGCCCAGCGGTGGACGGCGGCTTGACCCTGATCCAGAGCCCGATGCAAAGCGGGCAGGGCGCGGCGCCGCAGCAGTATCGCCAGAGGCTGCAATTGCTCTCCGTCATGCGCCACCGCGACATCCATGTCCGGTGTCAACGCGTCGCCCAGACGCGTGACCAGATCGTCCGGCAGCAGGGGCATGTCGCAAGCCACCACCAGCACGGCATCATGCCGGCACAGCGGCAGGCAGGCGGCGATGCCGGCCAGCGGGCCCGCGTAATCCTCCGTCGCGTCGGCCTGACAGGCTCCGTACCCGGCGTACTGTTCGGGATGCCGGTTGCAACTGATCACGATGTCGTCCACCTGCGAACGGATGCGCGCCAGTACATGCTCGATCAGCGGTTTGCCGCGCCACGGCACAAGGCCCTTGTCGAGGCCGCCCATGCGAGTGGCTTTCCCTCCCGCGAGGAGGATCGCCGAGTACGTATTCATGCGGAATTTTGCTTGGTGACCGGGGGTGCGATGCATGATAATCGCAAGCCGCATTCCCCGTCCTGTCCGGTGTCATAGTTTCCTCCATGATCCTGCTTGCCCTCGAAACCGCCACCGAAGCCTGTTCCGCCGCCCTGAGACTGCCTGACGGCCGTATTGTCAGCCGTTATGAGCATGCGCCGCGCCAGCAGGCGAAGCTGCTGCTGCCGATGGTGGCCGAACTGTTGTCGGAAACCGGCTTGTCACGTCGGGACATCACGACCATCGCCTACAGCCGGGGGCCGGGTGCGTTCACCGGCGTGCGCATTGCCGCCGCCGCGGCGCAGGGCTTGGCATTCGGGCTGGCCGTGCCGGTGATTCCGGTATCCAGCCTGCAAGCCGTGGCGCAGCATGCCTGGCGCACTGGCGGCGAGTCGCGCGTGCTGACCGTATTCGATGCGCGGATGGACGAGATCTATGTCGGGGCGCACGTTCTGGAAGACGGGGTCATGACGCCGGTCATCCCGGAGACCCTGTGTCACCCGTCCGCCTTGCCGCGACTGCCGGACGGCGACTGGTTCCTCGCCGGGAACGGGGCGGTGTACCGCGAGGTGCTGGCCGGTCAGGTCGCCCTGTCCGGCGAGAATGCCGATCTCCATCCGCACGCCCACGATCTGGCAGCGCTGGCGGCGGCTGAAGCCGCGCGCGGCGGCGCTGTTCCACCGGAACACGCGCTGCCGGTCTATTTACGTGACGAGGTCTGGCAAAAGTTGCCGGGCCGCTGATGACAAGCTGACGGAAACCCAACCATGGATACATTGCTGTTGTTGCAGGCCCTGATCATGGGGCTGGTCGAGGGCATCACCGAATTCCTGCCGATCTCCAGTACCGGCCACCT
>JAYRMT010000162.1:0-6298 GCA_041912575.1 Fluviicoccus sp.
CAGAACACGGCCAGGAAGACCACGATACCCACCAGGTCATGCACGGTGTAGTACGGATGGAACGGGATGCCGTCCAGCGGAATGCCGTTGGCGTCCTTGTTCTTCTTGATCTCGATGCCGTCCGGGTTGTTCGATCCGACGTGGTGCAGGGCTACAAGGTGAATGAACACCAGACCGCACAGGACCAGCGGAATCACCGCGACATGAATGGCGAAGAAACGGTTCAGGGTGGCGCCGGAGATCAGGTAGTCACCGCGCACCCAGGTCACCAGGGAGTCGCCCACCACCGGGATCGCGCCCACCAGGTTCAGGATGACCTGTGCGCCCCAGTACGACATGTTGCCCCACGGAAGCAGGTAACCGAAGAAACCTTCCGCCATCAGGCAGAGGTAGATGCCCATGCCGATCAGCCAGACGAGCTCACGCGGCTTCTTGTAAGAACCGTAAAGCAGGCCGCGGAACATGTGCAGGTAGACCACCATGAAGAAAGCCGAAGCTCCGGTGGAATGCATGTAGCGGATCAGCCAGCCATACTCCACATCGCGCATGATGTATTCAATGGAGTCGAACGCACCTTCGGCGGTCGGGCTGAACATCATGGTCAGCCAGAAACCGGTCAGCAACTGGTTGACCAGCACAACCATCGACAGCACGCCGAAGAAATACCAGAAGTTGAAGTTCTTCGGGGCGTAGTATTCCGACATGTGGTACTTGTAGGTTTCCGTGGCCGGAAACCGGGCATCCACCCAGCCCATCAGACTTGTGAACAGCTTGTTCATGCTCAGGCCCCTTCACCGATGGTGATGACGGTATCGCTGTCGAACTTGTAGGGCGGAACCTCCAGGTTCAACGGCGCGGGAACGCCGGAATAGACCCGGCCGGCCAGATCGTAGCGGGAACCGTGGCACGGACAGAAGAAACCGCCGCGCCAGCTCGGACCCAGATCGGCGGGAGCGACTTCCGGACGGTAAAGCGGCGAGCACCCGAGGTGGGTGCAAATCCCGGTCAGGACCAGATATTCCGGCTTGATGGAGCGCCATTGGTTCTTGGCGTTCTCAGGCTGGACGGACTCGTCGGACTTCGGATCACGCAAATCGCTTTCGACCTTCGCCAGATCCGCCAGGGCTTCCTTGGTGCGGCGGACAACCCAGACGGGCTTGCCCCGCCACTCCACCACCATCTGCTGGCCCGGCTCCAGCTTGCTGATATCCGCCGTCACTGGCGCGCCGGCCGCCTTGGCCTTGGCGCTGGGATTCCAGGATTTGACAAACGGGACAGCCACCCCGACCGCCCCGACCGCGCCCAACAACGCGGTCCCGGCAATCAGATTACGGCGGGTTTTATTGACGCCGTCAGTACTCATGAACGTACTCCCCAATCAGGCACACACGGGCCTTGCGCGCACATCGGCAAAGCCCACCAAAAAGCCCCGCAATGGTAAAGAAATTAACGTGTTGTTACAAGGAAAAAAGCCTTAGACGAACAAGGGGAATGGTAACCTGCCCCCCCTTTCCGAGCCCTGAAAAGCACAATCCCCGGACAGGCCGGGGATTGCTTTTGACGCGGACGCCAGCGTTTAACGCTTGGAGTACTGCGGACGCTTGCGAGCCTTGCGCAGACCGAGCTTCTTGCGCTCGACTTCGCGGGAGTCACGGGTCACGAAACCGGCCTTGCGCAGGTCGGACTTCAGCGCCTCGTCGTACTCGATCAGGGCGCGGGTGATGCCGTGACGGATCGCGCCGGCCTGACCGCCGATACCGCCGCCGCTCACGGTGACGTAGATATCAAACTTGTCAGCGCCTTCAATCAGTTCCAGCGGCTGACGCACGATCATGCGGGCGGTTTCACGGCCGAAGTAGACATCCAGGGAACGATTATTGATGGTAATCGTGCCAGTGCCTTGCTTCAGGAACACGCGGGCTGTAGCGGTCTTGCGACGACCGGTGCCGTAATTGCTTGCTGCGGTCATGGTATCCCTCAGATTTCCAGTACTTGCGGCTGCTGGGCGACGTGCGGATGATCCGCGCCGCCGTACACCTTCAGCTTGCTGAACATGGCATAACCCAGCGGGCCTTTCGGCAGCATGCCCTTGACAGCGGTTTCGATAACCTGTTCCGGCTTGCGAACGATCAGCTTGTTGAAAGTGATGCCCTTGATGCCGCCCGGAAACTCGGAGTGACGATAGTAGACTTTGTCTTCGCCCTTGTTGCCGGTCACGGTAACCTTGGCGGCATTGACGACGACAATGTAATCGCCCGTATCCACGTGCGGAGTGTATTCGGGCTTGTGCTTGCCGCGCAGACGGCGGGCAATTTCGGTCGCCAGGCGGCCAAGCGTCTTGCCGGATGCGTCAACCACATACCAGTCGCGCTTTACCGTTTCTGGCTTGGCACTGATCGTTTTCATGTTACAACGCCTTTATGCAAATGTGACCGCAGGGCGTCACCACCCTGCCAAAAATAGGGTGTGAATCTTACTCAACCCCCGTCGCTTTGACAACAGCCCCGGCGGGGGTATTTTGCAAAAGCACGGAATTTAAATTCGGCGGCGCGAATTCTTTTCGCGCCGCCATACAAACTTCACGCACGAATGCGGCATTCACCGAGGCGCCCAGCGCACCGCCAAATACCGGAACGGCCGAGAGCAACCGCTTCGCGGGTAACCGTGAACCCAGTTGCATGGCAACGGCTTGCAGGGCGGGCGCCAGCACCCGCTGTCCTGTCGCCTGCCCCACCGCCAGAGAAACGACGCGCGACAGCCCCGACGTTCCCGAAGAGCGGCGCATGGCCGCCAGTGCCGTCAGCGCGGCTTCTTTTTCCGACAAGGCCTGCCCACCCGCTTTCGCCAATACGGCCAGCGCCGCTTCACGCCCGGCCGCGCCGTAAAGGCGAATACCGTAGCACAAGGCGATCCGGTAAATGGTCCGCAACGATAGTACCGTCAATCCGGGAACATCCAGAGCCACGCCGATCAACCCGGCCGCTCCGGTCGCGCCGCCCTCCACAGCCGCCAGCGTCACCGCCTGATCCTGAACCCGTCGCGCCAGCGTGTCACGCATTTCCACCGGAACCGTGAGGAAGTCCTCCAACGTATCGACGCCGAACTCCAAATACAAGGACTCCTCGCCGGCCAACCCCTCCGCCATCCGGCAGGCCGACGAAAGTGCAAACCGGGTGACCATGCCGCCGGAAGGGCGGCCATCCGTACCCATGGCCCGGATCAGGCTGTTGCTGTGCGCGACGAGAACCGACATGCGTATCCTCCCGGTCAGGGCAAGTGCGGCAGTTGCAGGTACTCCAGGGACTGCATTTCCTGCAGGCGGCTCTGGGTGCGGCGAATTTCGAAATTCAGGCGACCGCCGCGATAGATTTCCGCGATCGGCGCTTCGGCGGAAATGATCACCTTGACCTGCCGATCATAAAACTCATCGATCAGGTTGATAAAGCGCCGTACCGCATTATCCTGCGTTTCGCCCATCTGCGGTACCTTGCTCAGCAAGACCGTGTGGTATTCGCGCGCCAGTTCAATGTAGTCGTGCGCGCTGCGCGGTTTCTCGCACAATTCATGGAAGTCGCACCACAGTACGTCATCCGTGCGGGCGCGCACCAGCACTTCGCGGTCATTCACCAGAATCGGCTCGCGAAATACCGTCGCCCCATGGGCCAGCTCATCGAAACTGCGCTGGAGGCTGGCTTCCGCACCGTCGTCCAGCGGGCTGTGGAACAGTTCGACATGCGTCAGCACCCGCAAGCGGTAATCGATCCCCGAGTCCACATTGAGAATCAGGCAGTAACGCTTGAGCAGATCGATCGCCGGCAGGAAACGCTCGCGCTGCAAACCATTCTCGTAGAGGCGGTCGGGAATGATGTTGCTGGTGGCGACCAGTGTGACCCCGCGCGCGAACAGCGCCTCGAACAGCACTTTCAGCAGCATCGCATCGGTGATATCCGTTACGAAGAATTCGTCGAAACAGATCACCACGGCATCCTGATGAATGCGATCCGCCACCTTTTCCAGCGGATCCTGCTCACCGGACAGATCCTTGAGCTCCCGGTGGACACGCTGCATGAAGCGGTGGAAGTGCATGCGCAGCTTGCGACGGAACGGCAAGGCGTCACAGAACAGGTCCATGAGATAGGTCTTGCCGCGCCCGACACCGCCCCACAGGTACAGGCCGGTGACCGGTTCTCGCATTTCCTTTGCCAGCTTCCGTCGCGCCAGTCCCCGCCGGGTCTGCGCGTCTTCATAACGGCGGGTCAGCACGTCATGGATGCGCTGCAATTCCGCCACAGCCGCTGCCTGGGCCGAATCCGGCTGGAAAAGGCCGCTGGCGATATCGGCGTCATAACGGGCCTGCGGACTCAGTGAAGCTTCACTCATGGTTCAGGTAATCCGCAACAGACTGGCGCAATTCGGTCAGGCGCCCGTGGAAAAAATGCCCGCAACCGGGAAAACGGGTGCACGGCAGATGACGTCGCTCAACCCAGGCGAAAACGTCTTCAGGCGGCACCACCTCGTCCGCTTCCCCCATCCAGACACCGGTCTGCGCCGGCAAGGGGAGCGTCTCGAAGGGATAATGATGCACCGGCGGCGCGATCAGCAGCAGTCTACAAAGGTCGATACCGTCCGGCAGGCGTCCGGAGGCGACGGCGGCGATGTAGGAACCGAATGAGAATCCGGCCAACAGCAGCCGGTCGGCCCCGGTTTCGGCCTGCGCCCAGCGGATCACCGCCAGGCAATCCCCGATTTCGCCGACACCATGGTCATGGCTCCCCCCGCTTTCGCCAACCCCCCGGAAATTGAAGACCGCCACCGGCAGGCCCAGATCCCGGAACGTCCTTTCCAGCGTGGTGACCACCTTGTTGTTCATGGTTCCGCCGTACAGCGGATGCGGATGGCAGATGACGGCCACTTGCCCGGGTTCGGGATTCGGTGGTAGGGTGAGGCGGACTTCGAGCGGTCCCGCAGGACCCTGCGCAAAGCGGGTGGCAGACATCGTTCAGGCTCGATCGGGGCAGAGGCGTGAATGGTATCGGCTTGACGCCCGTTTCAGCAATCGCGGAGGCCCGTGCATTCCGCTACACTGCCCCTCTCGGACAAGCAAAAACATCAGAACCAGGATTTCCGGAGGGTGTGTGTCATGGGCTGGCTGCTCTACCTCGTCGTCTTCGCCGCGGGATTCGCGGGCGGTTACGCCCTTCTCTACTTCCGTCCCCATGACACCCGCGTCCGCGAGCTGGAATCGCATCTCGCCACCCTGCAAGGCAAATACGAGCACTACCAGCAAGCGGTGACCGGCCATTTCGCCCAGACGGCGCAACTGGTCAACAACCTGACCAACGCTTACCGCGATGTGCATGAGCACCTGCAAACCGGCGCCCGCGACCTGTGCGCGGACAATCAGCGCCACACCCAGGCCAACCCCGCCAACGCGTTCATCAAGCTCGAGGCCGCCCGGGAGGCCTATCCGCATCCGGCGCTGCTCAATGACGACAAGTTCCTCGCCAGCGTCATGCCGCCCCGCGACTACGCCACCAAGAAGCCCGACGACAAGGGTACGCTCGACGAAGAATTCGGCCTGAAATAAGGCCATGCGTCCGCTCTTCGAGGCCTATCCGACGCTAGGGGATGCCCTGCCGTGCGTCGAGCTTGCGGAGTTGCCGACACCGGTCATGCCCTTTGGCGAAAGCGGACGCGGCTGGATCAAGCGCGACGACCTAACACATCCGCTATACGGCGGGAACAAGATCCGTAAACTGGAATTCATTGTCGGCGAATGGCGGGCGAAAAACGTTCGCGAGGTCATCACCTTCGGCGCCATCGGCACCAACGCAGGACTGGCGACGGCCTTGGCCGGCCATCTGGAGGGGATAAACTGTCGCGTCCTGCTGTTTGACCAGCCCGTTTCAGCCACCGTGCGCGCCAACCTTGGCGCGATGCGGCAACTTGGCGCCCGGCTCGATTATTGCGGCAGTCTGTTCCGTACCGTCCTCACGTATTACCTGCACCCGAAACGCCTGTTGCCGGGTCATTATTTTCTCTTCGCGGGCTGCGCCAATCCGGCAGCCACCTTTGCGTATATCAATGCCGCGTTCGAGTTACGGGAGCAAATCCGGCAAGGCCAGCTCCCGGAACCGACGGAGATCATTGTGCCGGTGGGCTCGAGCTCGACGCTGGCCGGACTCAGCCTCGGCGTCCAGCTCTGCGGTCTGAAAACCCGGGTGATCGGAGTGCGTGTCGCGCCTTCCCACCTCGGCCCCTTTCCCGCCTGCACCACCGGGACCGTTTTCACCCAGAT
>JAYRMT010000163.1:0-6253 GCA_041912575.1 Fluviicoccus sp.
GAACGGCGGGGCTTCGAGGTCATGGCGGCAGCCGATGTGGCCTCCGCGCTGAGCCTCGCCACGGCCAGCCCGCCCGAACTCGCGGTGGTGGACCTGAAGATGCCTGGGGAGTCGGGGCTGGAGCTGGTCAAGGCGCTGCATGCGCTGGACGCGGAAACGCGGATCGTCGTGCTGACCGGCTACGCCAGCATCGCCACGGCCGTGGAGGCGATCAAGCTCGGGGCGACCCATTACCTCGCCAAACCCGCCACGCCGGATGAAATCCTGGCCGCTTTCGAGCGCCGGGAAGGCCAGACGGAACTGGCGGTGCCGGACGATCCCATGTCCGTCGACCGGCTGGAATGGGAGCATATCCAGCGCGTCCTCCAGGAGCACGAGGGCAATATTTCCGCCACGGCCCGCGCCCTGAAAATGCATCGGCGCACCCTGCAGCGCAAGCTCGGCAAGTATCCGGTCAAGGCCTAGCTCAGACCGGGCCGGTCTTGCGGAAAGCCACCACGTTGTCGGGGAGGTCGCTGGTGTCGCCCGGCAGGTGCAGGAAGCTGTGCAGTTCACGCCGCCGGTCCATCGCGTCCTCGTAACCCAGCTGGATCAGTTCCTGGCAGTAGGGCGCTTCAAACAGCAGGTAGCTCAGCACGCCGGAACCGCTGCGCTTGGTCGCGCCGCTGCCCGCCACGAAGGTGCGGATGCTTTTTGGCAGATGCCGCGCATGGCGCATGGCGATGCGGTCCAGCGTCTTGCTGGCGGGGGAAATCACCATCACGTCGACCTTGCGCAAGCCGACCTGGTGACGGCGGATATCTTCGGGGATATGGCTGATGGTGCGGTTGATCCGGGTCAGCCGCTCGATATCGCTTTCCAGGCTGTCGATAAACGAGCTGTTCAGGATGTTGCTCACCACCTGTGCGATGCTGGGGTAACTCGTGGTTTTCTCGCGCTGCTGCTTGCCGTCGTCACTGCTGACCCCGATGACCAGCACTTTCTCGGCGCCGAGGTGGAGCGCCGGACTCATCGGAGCCAGCTGGCGCAAGGCTCCGTCGCCAAAATATTCCCGATTCAGCCGCACCGCCGGGAACAGCAGCGGGATCGCCGCGGACGCCATCAGATGGTCAATCCCGATATGTGTGCGCAGGCCGACGCGCCGGGAGCGTTTCCAGCCCTCGATACCGTGCGCGCCCTGGAAGAAGCTCACGGACTCTCCCGTGGTGTAACCCGAAGCGGTGAGGCAGACGGCGCGCAGATAGCCTTTCTCGATGATTTCGCCGATGCGGTTGAAGTTGAGCTCCCGCGTCAGCAGGTCGCGCAAAGGATCGTTATCGAGCAGGGAGACCGGCCAGTCGCGGCGCATCCGTCCGAAAGTCATCGTCCAGATGAAGCGCAGGGCGCAGCGGAGTACGCCCGGCCAGTCGGTGCGATAGACCTGGTGGGTGCGGAAATTTGCCCAGACAGCCTCCAGGTGCGCCACGGCCTCCTGCAGGCAGTCGCCATGGCAGGCGAGACCGGCCGCGTTCAGGCCGCCCGCCGAGGTGCCGCAGATGACCGGGAAAGGGTTGTAGCAAACGGGCGGCATCAGCTCGCTGATGGCCTTCAGTACGCCGACCTGATACGCGGCGCGCGCGCCGCCGCCCGACAGCACGAGCCCGATGGTGGGAATATGGCTGGACATTCCGTGCAACCCGTCTCCGCGAAAACCTCTGCTCAGTGTAGAGAAAAGTGCGGACTTGGCGAATCGTGAAGCCGTTCCCGGCGGCATTTTCCGTCAAGGTGTACGATGCGGGGGACGGAATGCGCTCTTTTTGACCCAAAGCCGCGACCGGCCATCATTTTTTCCTGCCGGAACCCTGTCGCTATGCCGGATTTCGCACTAGAATCCTTGCAAGACCGTGCGTTGCAACGGCGCGGTCTAATGCATTCCATAAGAAAAGATCCTGTTCAAGTATTGAAGTCAGTTCCAGCGAGAGGGAGTGGGCATAATGGCAGTACTGACGGCGAGCTCGGCCGATGGCAAAGAGCTGATTATTAAAATTAAAGGCCGCTTCGATTTTAGTACTCATCAGGAGTTCCGCGGCGCCTACGAGCAGGCCTCGCAGGAGATGGTGTCATATGTGGTTGACCTGAAGGACACCACGTATCTGGACAGCTCGGCTCTGGGCATGTTGCTGCTGCTTCGCGACCATGCCGGCGGCGACAGCTCCCACGTCAAGATCATCAACAGCAACGCCGATGTGAAGAAGATCCTCGCGATCTCGAACTTCGAGCAGTTGTTCACCATCCAGTAACGCATCCAGCCGAGAGCGATGTCCTTGCGCCTGCTCATTGCCGAAGACAATCCCAGTGATCGTCTGATTCTAGCCAATCTCATCAAGCGTCTGGGTCACGAAGTGATTTTGGCGGTTGATGGCGTTGAAGCCGTCAGCCTCTTTGTCGAACATCGTCCGGACATCCTGCTGCTGGATGTGATGATGCCGAACCTGAACGGCATCGACGCCGCCCGGCAGATCCGCCAGATCGCCGGCGAGGATCTGGTCCCGATCATCTTCCTGACCTCGCTCAACGAAGCCAGCGATCTCGCCGAATGCCTGGAGGCGGGCGGGGACGACTTCCTCAGCAAACCGTACAACCCGGTGGTGATCAAGGCAAAGATCCACGCCTTCTCTCGCATGCGCCGCCTGCATACCGAAATCCAGCGCCAGCGCGAGCATCTGGTCCAGGAGCAGATCGCCGCCAAGAGCATCTTTGACAAGATCGCGCATTACGGCGTCCTCAACTCGCCGAACATCCGCTACCTGATTTCGCCCAAGGCCATTTTCAACGGCGATGTGGTGCTGGCCGCCCGCCAGCCCAACGGCGACCTGCTGGTGCTGCTTGGCGACTTCACCGGGCATGGCCTGCCCGCCGCCATCGGCGCGTTGCCGCTGGCCGAAGTTTTTCATGGCATGGTCGCCAAGGGCTTTGCCCTGGAAGACGTGCTGCGGGAAGTCAACGCCAAGCTGAAGAGCATCCTGCCCATCGGCGTGTTCTGTTGCGCCACGGCCGTGCAACTGAGCTTCCGCAACCGCAGTATCGAAGTCTGGGCGGGCGGTCTGCCGGAAGGCGCCATTTTCAACGCGCGCAGCGGCGCCATCAAACCCATTCCGTCGCGCCATTTGCCGCTGGGCATCCTGTCGCCGTCCCAGTTCCGCTACGAGCCGATCATTTTCGAGATGGATCAGGATGACGTCATCTACCTGTGGTCGGACGGCCTGATCGAAACACAGAACGGCCAGGGCGAGATGTTCGGCCACGAACGTCTGCTGGATGTCTTCCGTAGCGCCGCGCCCAATGACGGCCATGTCTTTGACCGCCTGATCGATTCGGTCAGCGAGTTCGTCGGCAGCGGCGACCAGAACGACGACCACACCCTGATCGAAGTGCGCATGCAGGATGTGCCCGCGCTGGCGATGGAGATGCCGCTGTCGATCAAACCGAAGGTGGCGCATCGCGGCCTGGCTGACTGGTCATTCAGCTGCGAACTGGGCACCGAATCGCTCAAACTGTTCGATCCGGTGCCGCTGCTGACGCACCTGCTGATCCAGGTGCCGGGTTTGAAGCCCTACACCAATACGCTGAACACCATTCTGGCCGAGTTGTATTCCAATGCGCTGGAGCACGGCATTCTCGGGCTGGACTCCGCCTTGAAGTCCAACGCCGAGGGGTTTGCCCAGTATTACGCGCTCCGGCACGATCGCCTGAACGCGCTGGAGTCGGGAAGCATACGCTTTGACATGAATCATCAGCCGAATGAGCGCGGCGGCCTGCTGACCCTGACGGTCACCGATTCCGGTTCGGGCTTTCTCCACGAAGGATTGTCCCAGTCGATCGAGGTCAACGACTATTCCGGTCGCGGCATCCGCCTGATCCAGTCGCTGTGCCGCAAAATGGATTTTATTGCTCCCGGGAATCGTGTGATCGTTGAATTTGAGTGGAACTGGCTCTAGACAGCCGCCTGATCGGTAGAAAGGCAAACGGTATAAAAACATGAGCCATCTGGACAATGAGCAGCTCGCTGAACTGAAGGATGTGCTGGAAGACGAGTTTTCCGTGCTGGTGACAACGTACCTGCAGGACGCCGATTTGCGGATGCAGCAGATCCGTGATGCCTTCGCGAAATCCGACAATGAGGCTTGCCGATTGGCTGCCCACAGCCTGAAGGGCGCCAGCGCCAATCTGGGCGCCACCCAGCTTTCCGGTTATTGCGAGCGCCTGGAGCATGCCTGCCGCGCCGGGCAGGTGACGGATTGCGGCGCGTTGGTTTCGCAGGTCCATCATGAGCTCCTGGCGGTGCGACACGAACTGGAAGACCTGGTTTAACTGATCCTTCAGTCCGGACAAAAAACGGCGGGTTATTCCCGCCGTTATTGTTGGCTCGGACCTGCGGCGCGGTTACAAAATACGGGTATCCTTCAACTGCTGGGCGGCCAGTTCCAGCGCTTTCAGAATCCTTTCCTTGTCGTAATTCCGCACCTTGTTGATGTCCATGTGCATGGCGAAACCGTTCAGCTCATGCTCGATCCAGGTGCTGTTCGACTGCATGTCGGCGTGGAGCTCGACCACTTCCCAGACCTGAATCGGCTTGGCGATGCCGCGCAGCGTCACGGCGCCTTTTTCGCGGCACATGATCTTGTCACGGATCATCATGTAGGTTTCGTGCGAAATCAGGATTTCGTCCGGTGAGGCGACGCTTTGCAAGCGGGCGGCGAGGTTGGCATCGCGCCCGATGATGGTGTAGCTCATGCGGCTTTCCGAGCCGAAATTCCCGACGTGGCAGTAGCCCGTGGTGACGCCCATGCGAATGTGCAGGGGGCGTTCGATGCCCATGCTCTGCCATTTCTGACGCAGGATCTGCATTTCGCGACGCATTTCGATTGCCATGGACACGCAGGCCAACGCGTCTTCCTTGGCCCCGCGCGAGGTGGGGTCACCGTAGAAAATCAGGATGGCGTCGCCGATGAATTTGTCGATGGTGCCGCCGAAACGCAGGGCGATTTTCGACATGTGCTCGAAATAGGTGTTGAGCATCTCGGTCAGCACATCCGGCGACATCTCTTCGGACGTCTCGGTAAAATCCTTGATGTCCGAGAAAAAGATGGTCAGCTTCTTGCGCTGGGTTTGCAGGCGCGCGTCGCGCTTGCCGGTAAAGATGGATTCCCAGACTTGCGGAGGCAGGTATTTGATCAGCTTGCGCGAAATCTGGAAGTGCTCTTCCTGTTGATGAAGGATCTGGTTCTTGGCGGTGATCAGCGCACGGGACTGCTCACGGGAATGGAACGAGGCAAAGCCGAAATAGCAGGCGGCTCCAATCAGCGAGACCACCGACATCGCCAGGGAGGAGGTGTGGATGTTGTGATCCAGGCTGCCCAGGAACAGGCCGCCGATCAGTGAACCAAGCAGGCAGAAGAAACCGGTAAAGATCCACAGGAACAGGTTGCCGAAGGACAGGGCGGTCGCGTTCAGCATCGCGATGAACACCAGCGTCGGTTCCAGCGTGTATTGCGCGATGGCGATGCCCAGACCGGTCACCAGGCCGTCCAGCAGCACGGTGATCGAGACGGCCTGGGTCGGGACCGACTTGACCAGACGGCGATGCAGCCAGCTGAGGAGGAAAGGCAGCAGCAACGCCATGGGAATGAAGGCGATTGTCCGCTTCGGGAACAAGCCGTCAAAAACACCCGTTGCGAATATGGCGGCCGCGACCATGTAGGCCAGCGTGCGGGTGTGCCTGGCGCCAAGCTCCAGCAGATGTTGCAGAGGTGGTGTCGGCTCAGCCATGTAAATCCGCTCGGGTCATGCGTTGTTATTCGTTCAGGAGGATTCGAGTCAGTCGCGCTTCTTTCCCGAAGCTTCCATCTTATGCGTCCGGTCTATCACTTGAAAGATAATCACCCCATGGATGCAGGTCAAGTTATTGATTTTGATTTGTCAGGGAACGTTTGAACGGTGTTGCAAACAAATTGTTCCATTTTCGACTTGCCAGGCAAGCGGTTGCTTGGTAATAATCCGCGACGTAATTTGCAATACGCTCGTCCAAAAACTTGCGTGTAACCCCCAGCCTCCTGTCCGAGAGGAAATGACGGATGACTACTGAAGCTTACATCTATGACGCCGTGCGCACGCCGCGCGGCAAAGGCAAGAAAGACGGCTCGCTGCACACGGTGAAGCCGGTCGATCTGGTTGTCGGCCTGATGCACGCGCTGGAAGCGCGCAACGGCGCGGC
>JAYRMT010000164.1:0-6229 GCA_041912575.1 Fluviicoccus sp.
GTGACCATCCACACCACCGACGAGCGGGTGATGGGTCTGGCCGAACGCAACATCAAGGAGTCCGACCAGTTCGAGCGCGTGCAGGTGGAAACCCATTACTACGATGGCGACAGCCGCGACCTGGTGCTCAAGGTGTGGGAGAAGGCGCGGACGCCTTACTGGCCCGGATCGGCTTCCCCCGGACGGTAAAGACCACGGCGTCCTGCTCGACGCCGTGAACGTCCAGCAGGCTGAGCCGGAATGAGCCCGGTTGCGGCATCCAGCGGTAATCCTTCGCCGGACCGAGCAGCTTTCCGTTCAGCCGCCAGCGCAGCCGGTCGCCGTCAGGCCCGGCCTGGAAGCGTACCGCCTGATGGCCTTCCGGAATGTCCGGGTCGATGGCGTAGATCGTCTCATTGGCTGGCGAGACGATGTGCGCCCGCCGTTCCCCCGCGTAGCGGATCTCCGGCGTGACGGTGCCCGCCAGGAACCATTCCGCGCGGTCCGGCTCGGGCACACCGTCAAAGTGCACATCCTGCTTCTGCAGTCCAGACGGCAGTTCCGGCCGTCGCGCATCCGCCTGCCACCGGCCGCCTTCCAGCCGCTGCATCAGTTCCGCCCAGACCGGCGCCGCGCCGGTGATGCCCGAGACATCGCGCATCGGCGCGCCGTTCAGGTTGCCCACCCACACCGCCACCGTGTAGCGCGGCGAGAAGCCGATGCACCAGTTGTCGCGCATGTCCTTGCTGGTGCCGGTCTTGACGGCGGTCCAGAAGGGCGTGGCCAGCGGATTCTCGAAGTCGAAGGTGAGGGCGCGCGCCTGCCGGTCGGAGAGGATGTCGGCGGTCAGCCAGACGGCCGCGGGATCGGCGACATCGCGCGCGGGGGCGACGGACGGACCGGGTAGCACGTGCGCTGCGCTCCAGCGGCCGCCGTTGGCCAGTGCGCGGTAGGCGTTGGCGAGTTGCCAGAGGGTGACGTCCGCATCGCCCAGCGCCAGCCCGTAGCCGTAGAAGTCCGGTTCTTCCGGCAGCGTGAAACCGAGCGCGCGCAGCCGCGTCCAGAAATCCTCCACCCCGACCAGTAGTTGCACGCGCACCGCCGGCACGTTGAGTGACGAGGCCAGCGCGGTGCGCGCGGTGATCACGCCCTTGAAGTCCTTTTCGTAGTTCTGCGGGCTGTAGAGGCCTTGCGGCGTCGGCAGGCTGATCGGTTCGTCGCGGATCGGCGAGGCGGCGGTGAGCAGGTGCTGCTCGAAGGCCAGTTCGTAGAGGAAGGGCTTCAGTGTCGAACCCGCTTGGCGCGGCGCGGTGATGGCGTCGACAAAGCGACCGTTGTCTTCCAGCCCGGCGTTGGCGATGTAGGCGAGGATGTCACCGCTGGCGTTGTCGATGACCAGCGCCGCCCCCGCGTTGACCTCGCGGCCGCGCAGTCCGGCCAGTTGCGCGCGCAGGCGTTCGCGGGCGTAGTCCTGCAATCCCTTGTCCAGCGTGGTGCGGACCTGACGGTTGTTATCGGACAGGTGACGCCAGGCCAGACCGGCGAGGTCGGGGTTCTCCTCGTCGAGGATGCGGCGCTGGTCGAGACGGGTGTGGGCGAGGAATTGCTGGCGGTCGCAGGCGGCCCCGGTGAAACCGGCGGCGATCAGGTTGCAGGCGTGTTTGGCTACCCGTTCCGGCTTTGCGGCGGGCGCGGGCAGCAGGGCGGCGAGCAGCAAGGCCTCGTCGCGGGTGAGGGCGGCGGGCGCCTTGTCGAAGAGGGCGGCGCTGGCCGCCGAGACGCCGCTGAGATCGCCCCGGAACTGCGACAGGTTGAGGTAAGCTTCCAGGATTTGCGGCTTGCTCCAGCGGGCTTCCAGCTGCCGGGCCTCGCGCATCTGCCGCCACTTCTGCGACAGGGTGCGTCCGCCGCTGCGCCAGTGCACGTCCGGGTCAAGCAGCCCCGCCAGCTGCATGCTGAGCGTGCTCGCGCCGCGCGCGCGGTGGCCGCTGACCAGCCCCCAGACCGAGCGTGCGGTCGCGCCCCAGTCGATGCCGTGGTGCGTGTAGAAATCGCGGTCCTCGGCAAAGACCACCGCCTCGACCAGCGCGGGCGAGATGTCCGCCAGCGGCGTCCAGTCCAGCCGGTTTTCCTGGAGGTCGACACGACGGCGGGCAAGGAGTTCACCCTGCCGGTCGCGCAGTTCGGCGTAACTGGACGGGTGCGCGGCGCGGACGGTGTCGAAGTCCGGCAGGTCGGCGGCGAGGGCAGCGGCGGATAGGAGTAGCCCCACGGTAGCCATCATCACCGTCGGGGCGCACGGCGTGCGCCCTTTCCGGCACGACTGAAATTCCCCTGCCATCATGTCATCCCCCGACAGACCCGACGCGGCCGGCGGTCAACGCCGTTATCCGGCGCTGCGTTTGTCCGCGAGGGCGCACGCCGTGCGCCCCTGCGGTCAGGGTTCGACCGTGAAATCGTCATTGGGCAGCAGTCCGAACATTTCCGGGGCGTACATGGCTTCGACACGCGTCGGCGGCAGGTGGAACGTCCCGGCCTGGTTGAAGCGCACCACATAACTGGTGCCGGTATGGCCCTTGTCGACGCGGGCGTAGTAGCCGCGATAGCTGTCCTGCTTGTATTCGGCAAAGTCCGGGGTGCGCCAGTATTGCGTCCATTGCGTGATTTCTTCCCCGCGTTCGGTCAGCAGCCCCGAGTCGCGATCCAGTCCGCGTCCGAGCAGCGAGGCTCCGGCGGGCACCGGATCGTCCACGGCCACCCAGCCCATGTCCGTCTGCGCGTCCACGTCCAGCAGCACCAGCGCGACATCGCCCACCGACCATTTGCCCGCCACCTTCTGTTGCAGCGGCCACAACTGCTTGTTCACGGTGTAGCCGGTGCCCCACGGCGCTTTTACCGGGATGCGCGCCACGCTGCGCACGGTCAGCCAGGGCGAACCTTTGCCTTGTTGCGCGGCGGTGAAATCCGCATTGCCCGTTGGCCAGGGCAGAGTAACCGGGGCGGGCGCGCCGCCGGTCCAGTCGAGCATTTGCGCCTGCCCGCCCAGCGCGAGTCGGGTCTGGCCACTGACCGGCACCGACTCGAAGCGTTCGCTGAAACGCTGCGCGGCAATCACGCCCCAGGCGTTGGCGAGAGTGGTGTCCCAGTGGCCGCCGGTCATGCGAAGGCTGAGGCCCCGGATCAGGCGCGGCAGGTCTTCCTGCCAGCCGGGCAGCATCTGCGCGGCCAGGAACAGGCGCACGGCGGCGGCATCGGCGCTGCTGAACAGCCACCACTGGTTGCTCTCGTTGCGGCTGAGCATCAGCGCGGTGCCTTGCAGGTTCAGGCGCGAACGCAGGATGCCGGAAGCCTCGGCCAGGCGCTGGTCATGATCCGGCACGTCCGCCTGCAATTGCAGCAGGGTCACCCAGTCGAGGATCATCGCCGTCGGCCACAGCGGGGCCTGGATCTTCAGGCTGTCCAGCGCGGCGACGTTGAGGCGGTGGTAGCGCGCCAGCACGCTCATCGCCTTCAGGCGGCGGGCGTCGTTGTCGAACTGGCCGAAGTTCCACACGTCCGGCGTCAGCTTGCCGTCCACGAAGCCTTGCAGGGCGTTGAGCATCTTGTCCTGCGCGTCCTGCGGGAACCGGCGGCCGCTTTCCTGCGTCACTTCCAGCAGGTAGGCGGTGATCAGCGGATCGCCCTGTTCCAGCGGGGTGAACAGCTTGGCGAAGCCCTGGTCGTCGAGGTAGGCGGGCAGGTTCTCGCCGATGGACTGCCAGGCGGCGTCATCCTGCAAGGCGAGGGCGCGCGACACCTGCTGTTCCAGACAGGCGTAGCGGTAATCGCGGAAGAACTGCTTGAGGCCGTCCATGCCGTCCATCAGGTGCGGCCGCACGGCCGCCTCGATACCGCCGCCGTCCAGCGCGTCCGCCGGTTTCGCGACCGGCAGGGTGTAACTGTCCGAGGGTGAGAGCTGGGTCAGCGTGGCCTGCACGGTTTGCAGCGGCACCGGATCCAGCACGCGCTGGTGCGCCTTCATGCGGTCATCCGCCAGCTCGCTGTGCGCGCTGATTGTCCAGTCGATGGCGTCGATGCCTTCCGGCACCACGACGGGGAAGGCGAGCGTCTGCGACTTGCCGGGGGCGAGCGTGACATCGCCGCTCCACGGAGTCAGACCCGCCGCCGACGGCTCGGCGCTCACATGAATGGTCTGCGGCACCGTCGCCGCATTGCGCACGGTGATTTCCGCCCGATAGCGGTCGCCCTGACGCACCAGCGGCGGCAGGCCGCTGATCACCTGCAGGTCCTGGAAGGTTTCCAGACGGCCTTCGCCCTTGCCGAAATGATCGGTGGAGGAGGCCACCGCCACCAGCCGGAAGCCGGACAGCGAGTCGTTGAGCGGGAAGTCGAAAGCGGCCTGCCCGTTGGCATCCACCTTGGTGCGCGCCGACCAGTGCACCAGCGTATCGAACAGCTCGCGGGTGGAACCGCGACCGCCGCCGCCGCCCGCCGGCACCGCCTTGCGGCCGAAGTGCCGCTTGCCCACCACCTGGATCTGCGAGGTGGCGGTTTCGACTTGCAGGCCGCGCTCGCCCATCATCGCGGCGAGCAGGTCCCAGCTGTTGTTCGGAGCCAGTTCCAGGAGCGCTTCGTCCACCGCCGCGAAGGCGACCTCTGTCCCGGCGGGCAGCGGCTTGCCGTCCGGCGTGCTCACCTGCACGTCCACATGCGCCTTCTCGCGGATGCGGTAGCGCGGCTTGTCGCTCTTGACGCGGACATTCAGCTTGAAGGCGTCATGGCCGACCTGCACCTGCGTCAGCCCCAGCTTGAAGGCGGGCTTGCCGAGGTCGATGAAAGCGGTCGGCTGCACGCTGTCGTCGCGGCCGCGCACCACCAGCGCCGAGACGAAGACATTGGGCGCGTACTCGCCTTTCACCGGCACCGTCGCCACGGCGGACGCGCCGGACAGCGGCTGCACGCTCGCGTCGAGGATGCCTTCGCGCTCCACCGTCACCAGCGCGGTCGCTTGCGGGAAGGGCATGCGCACCTGCAGCTTCATCAGCTCGCCGGGGTTGTAGGCTTTCTTTTCGGGAATCAGGTCGATGCGGTCGGTGTCCTGCTGGTCGAACCACCAGCTCTTGTCACGGCTGACCCAGGCTTCCGCCGACGAGGTAGCCTGCCGTCCGGCGCGGTCTGTCGCAATCGCACGCACGCGCAGGTTGCCGGAGGCTTCCACCGGAATCAGGCAACGCAGGCGACCCTTGGGGTTGCTGAGGCCGCGACAGCCGATCGGCAGCTTTTTCAGTTCCTGTGTGGAGTTGTAGTGGTAAAGGCCGCCCACGGTTTTCTCGCGGGTGGTGATGGTCTCGTTGAGGAACACATCCACCTGCACCGGTGCCTTGGCGACCGGACGGCCCTTGGTGTCCAGCACGATCAGGTCCACCGGCACCTTGTGGTTCTTGTCGGGTTGCAGCCAGGAATCCAGCTTGATGCCCGGCAGCCAGCTGCCCGGCCAGTACTGCATGCGCGCGCCGACGGTCTGCGTTTCGCCGCTGGGATCGCGGAACTCCATTTCCAGCCGCAGGTTGGCGGGATTGACCCGCTTTTCCAGCTTGACGTCCGCGCGTCCGCCGCCCTTGTCGTCCAGCGTGGCGGACTGTTCATCCGTCGTCGTCGACTCCTCGAAATTGGAGAAGGGCGGGCACAGGTCCTCGCCGTCCGGGCCGACGCAGGTGCGGAAGGAATACTGGTCGTAATCCGGGAAGCCGACAAAGGCTTCGTCGATGCGGCCGCGCAGGGTGACCGGCGCATCCGGGTACGCGCCGCCGTTCAGGAAGGCGAGGCTCATGTCGGCGGGCACGGTGTCGCGGCGGGCGATCGGTCCGGCGGGCAGTTGCAGCCGCGCCTTGAGCAGCGGCAGGCGGAACTGCGCGACGCGGAATTCGCCGGACTGCACGGTGCTGTCATCCGGGAAGTGCAGCAGCACGCTGTAGCTGCCCAGCTTGGCGGCGGAGGGAATCTTCCACACGCTGTCGGCGTTGCCGCCCGTATCGGCGGACAAGGGCAGTTCGTAGCGCTGGCTACTGCCTTGATGCTCGATGTAGAGCTTGTCCGGCAAGGCATTGGGATCGGCGAAGCCGCTCAGCGACCGCGCGCGCAGGTAATGGCGCATGTGCACGGTCTCGCCGGGCCGCAGCAACGTGCGGTCGAAGACGGTGTGCACGCTGCGCTTCACGCTGTCGTCGGTGCCGTAGAAATCATTGAGGTT
>JAYRMT010000165.1:0-6158 GCA_041912575.1 Fluviicoccus sp.
CATTGCCAGGTCGGCACGTTCTCCAGCACCGGCTCCTCGCCCAGGTAGTAGCGGATCATGTCCGGCACGAAGGGGTAGACCGACTTGTCGTCCGCGACGCCGGTGCCTACCGCGTTGGCGAGGATGATGTTGCCCGCACGGTAGGCGCGCATCAGGCCGGGCACGCCGAGCATGGAGTCGGACCGGAACACCTCCGGGTCCAGGAAGGCGTCGTCCAGGCGGCGGTACAGCACGTCGATGCGCTTGAGGCCTTCGATGGTCTTCATGAACACGCAATCCTCGCGCACCACCAGGTCGTTCCCGCCCACCAGCGGCACGCCCATCTCGCGCGCCAGGAAGGCATGCTCGAAGTAGGCGCTGTTGAACTTGCCCGGCGTCAGGATCGCGGCCTGCGGCGCGTCCAGGCCGGAGGCCTCCATCAGCGTCGTGTGCAGGAATTCCGGATACTGGCGGACCGGCAGGACCTTGTGGCGCGCCACCATGTCCGGGAACAGGCGTTCGGTCATGGCGCGGTTTTCCAGCATGTAGGAGACACCGGACGGGGTGCGCAGGTTGTCCTCCAGCACGTAGTAGGTGCCGTCGCTGTGCCGCACGATGTCCACGCCCGCGATGTGCGCATAGATGCCGTGCGGCAGCGTCAGGCCCTGCATGACGGCCTGGAAGTGCTCGTTGCCGAGGATATATTCCGACGGCACCAGCCCGGCTTTCAGGATGCGCTGTTCGTGGTAGATGTCGTGCAGGAACAGGTTGAGCGCGCGCACGCGCTGCTCGCAGCCGCGGGCGATGGTCTGCCATTCGCTGTTCGGGATGATGCGCGGGATGATGTCGAACGGGATCAGGCGCTCGGTGCCCGCGCTCTCGCCGTAGACGGTGAAGGTGATGCCTTCCTGCCGGAAGAAATTCTCCGCCTGGTGGCGGCTGTGCAGCAGGCTCTCGAGCGGCGTGGCGTTCAGCCAGCGGTGCACTTCGCGGTAGTGGTCGCGGGTGCCGCCGGCCGTTACCATTTCGTCATAGTGCTCCGGTCTGGCGAGATAGCCATAATCGTTGTCGGTAATCGCGATGTTTCGGCATGCCATGATCGTGGATCTCCCGGCGGAAGCGTCGTTTTAGGTATCCTTATTGCAAAAGCTTTGCCAAGAATTCCCGCCGGAATTTGAGGGTATACGCACCACGATGGAGCAATACCCGGCGGAACCGGCTTCCGATTGACCCGAATGACAGCGGCCCGACCGGCCGCGAGGACCTTGTGATGACGCTTCCCCTGCTCGACACCGACCGGCTGCCCGCCTTCTCCGCCATCACGCCGGACGGTGTCACCCCGGTGATCGACGCGCTGCTGGCCCGTAACCGCGCCGCCGTCGCGGGCATGGCGGACCAGACCGCACCGGATTGGCGCAGCCTGCCCGCGCGGCTGGAAGCGCTGGACGACGACCTGAGCCGCGCCTGGGCGCTGGTCAGCCACCTGAACGCCGTCACCAACAGCCCCGCCTGGCGCGAGGCCTACAACGGCAACCTGGCGAAGATCTCCGCGTATTACACCGAACTCGGCCAGAACGCCGACCTGTATGCCGGTTATGAAAGATTAGCCCGGAGCGCGGAATTCGCCGCCTGGAGCGACGCGCAGCAGCAGACTGTCCGCAACGCCCTGCGCGATTTCCGGCTGAGCGGCGTCGCCCTGCCCGAGGCCGAGAAGAAACAGTACGCCGACAACGAGGAAAAGCTTTCCGCGCTGAGCGCGAAATTCGCCGACAACCTGCTCGACGCCACCCAGGCCTGGCAACAACCGCTGGCGGAAGACGATCTGGCCGGGCTGCCGGACAGCCACCGCGCCCTGCTGGCGCAACTGGGACAGCAGCGCGGCGCCGACGGCCCGCTGGCCACGCTGGACATGCCCGCCTACCTGGCGATCATGACGCACGCCGACCGTCGCGAACTGCGCCAGACCGTGTACCGGGCCTATGTCACCCGTGCGTCCGAACAGTACCTGGACGGCAAGTACGACAACTCGGCGATCATGGGCGAAATCCTGACGCTGCGGCACGCGCAGGCGCGCCTGCTCGGTTTCGCCAACTACGCCGAACTGTCACTGGAACCGAAGATGGCGCCGTCGGTGGACAAGGTGGTGGCCTTCCTGGAGGAACTGGCCGCGCGCGCCCGTCCGGCCGCCGAACGCGACCTGGCCGAACTGCGCGCATTCGCCGCCGCCGAACTGGGCATTGCCGACCTGCAACCCTGGGACACCGCCTACGTCGCCGAGAAGCTGAAGCAGCGCAAGCACAACCTGTCGCAGGAAACGCTGCGCGCCTACTTCCCCGCACCGAAGGTCATCGCAGGCATGTTCGGCATTGTCGAGACGCTCTATGGCATTTTGATTACGCCCGCCGAGGCGGAGGTATGGGCCGAGGGCGTGACCTACTACGAAATCCGCGAGCACGGCGAGCTGCTGGCCGGGTTCTATCTGGACCCCTATGCGCGCGCCAACAAGCGCGGCGGCGCGTGGATGGCCAATTGCCGCTCCCGCCGCGTGCGCGAGGACGGCAGCCGCCAGTTGCCGGTGGCCTTCCTGACCTGCAATTTCAACCCGCCGGTCGGCGACCGTCCCGCCCTGCTCACCCATGACGAGGTGACGACGCTGTTCCACGAATTCGGCCACGGCCTGCACCACATGCTGACCGAGGTCGAGATCAGCGCGGTGGGCGGCATCCACGGCGTGGCCTGGGATGCGGTGGAGCTGCCCAGCCAGTTCATGGAGCACTGGTGCTGGGAGGAAGCGGGTCTGGCGCGCATCACCGCGCACATCGACACCGGCGCGCCCCTGCCCGCCGACCTGCTGGCCAGCCTGATGGCGGCGAAGAATTTCCAGTCCGGCCTGATGACGCTGCGCCAGCTGGAATTCGCGCTGTTCGACATGCGCATCCACCGCGCCGGTCCGCTGGATGCGGCGGGCGTGCAGGCGGAGCTGAACGCGGTGCGCGCGCAGGTGAGCCTGTTGCCGCCGCCGGACTGGAACCGCTTCCAGCACAGCTTCAGCCACATCTTCGCGGGCGGCTACGCGGCGGGCTATTACAGCTACAAGTGGGCGGAGGTGCTGTCCACGGACGCTTTCTCGCGCTTCGAGGCGGAAGGGATTTTCAATCCGGAGACCGGGCGCAGCTTCCGTCGCGAGATCCTGGCCAAGGGCGGCAGCAAACCGGCGCTGGACCTGTTCGTGGCCTTCCGCGGCCGCGAGCCGGAGATTGACGCGCTGCTGCGCCATTCCGGACTGGTGGACGCATGAGCGTCAAGCGGCGGTTCATCGCGGGGGCGAAGTGTCCCCGCTGCGGGCGCTTCGACACGGTGCGCTCCTGCCTGTCGCCGGAGCGGGAGTGGATGGAGTGCGTGGAGTGCGGCTACGAGGAGGAGCGGCCGACGGAGGTGACGCCGGTGGAGGAACACAAGGATGAGGGGACGGGGGTGGTGGTTTTCCGGGGGAAACCAGGCGGGTGACATCGGGACCAGCGCAGCTTCAGCGCATTGCGTTCAGACCGGCACGCTCAGGCAAGCTCGACGCATCCGACCGTCGGGTCAGACAACAGTTCTTGTATTTGCGTGCGGCGGGAAGTCAGGACACTCAGTAACCGGGCTTTTTCGCTGTTGCCTGTCTTCAGCAGAATTACCTGCGGCGGAACGCCCAAGAGCTCGCTCAGGTCACGATAATCCTTATCCTTGGTCAGCAAGACAAAGCCATGCCGCTTGGCATACGCCCAGATTTCCCGGTCCGAGGCCTGCTCAAGCTTTTCCAGCGCAACTTGCGAGCTACCCGGATAGTCGGCCTGCAGGAAGGGCACCATGCGACGGGAAAGATTCTCATCCAGCAACAGCTTCATCCCGCATGCACTACCCGGCAATGCCTCTCGCGTCCGGCGGCGTAGGCCAGGCAGGCGCGAATATCCGCCTCCTCCAGCTCCGGAAAGTCCTCCAGAATTTCCTGCACGGTCAAACCGTCCGCCATCCATTCCAGAACATCCGCAACGGTAATCCGGAGATGGCGAACGCAAGGCTGCCCGAAGCGTTTTGCGGGATCGAGCGTAATTCTTTCATTGACCGGATTCATGACGCGACCTCAATGGCTGGAATCATTCTAGGCTCGCCGCCATGAAGCGGCAAGAGAGAGCCCCAGGTGCGTCGAAAACGCTGCCTCTGTCGATCGCCCCTTCCCTCGTCTCCCCCGGACTGGCAAACTCCGATCAACCGTCACGTACCATCCGCCGCCAGACACCGTTATGATCGTATCGCCCCGGCTCCGACCGCTGATCCCGGCACTCCTTCTGGCCGCCGCCGCCCTCGGCGCCCGCGCGGATGACGACCTGCTCGACCCCTCCGTGATCCGGCACCGGACCGACACGGCCTCAGCGCTTCCGAAACCCGCCGACCCGCGCAACTCCCCGACCGCCGCCCGCGTCATGGCAGCCCGCATCGTGCGCTCGCTGGACGGCCTCACCCTGACGGCCGCCCGTCTCAGCGCCGCCGGACTGACGCCGGATACCGCCGCCCCGGCGCAGGCTGCCCAGTTGCGGCAAGTGATGTACGGCCTCAACCTCTGGCGCACCGGCCTCGCCTTCGAACGCAAGCTGATCCTGCGGCAGGACAGCGAACGCCAGACCGCCTACGAGCAGCAGCGCAGCCGCGCGGAAGACCAGATCGCCCGCCTGCGCGCCGACATCGCCCTCGCCAACGACAGCCATGGCGCGCACGCCGCGGAGCTGGCGAACGCCGTCAAGGACAGCACGGGACGGCGCGACCGGGTCCGCGACAAGCTGACAGCCGACATCGCCGCCGCGGACACCGCGCAGCGCCAGCTGGACAACCTGCAACTGCTGGCGCAGGCCGCGCCCGGCAACGCCCTGCCCGCCAGCCTCTCCGAAGAGCTGACACGCCGGACGGACCAGTGGCACGCCCTGAAAAACGTGGTCAGTCAGGACCGCACCGCCCTGGCCGATGCCGAACGGGCTGTCGCCGTCGCGCAGGCGCGGCTGGACGCCCTGAACCACTTGCCCGAAGCCGCCGCGCTGCAAAAGGAACTGGCGGTCTGGCAATCCACCGAAGACCGCCTGGACGAACAGCGCGCCGGGGAACGCCGCGCCCTGCAACGCGCGCTGGCGGATGCGGACGCCGCCGCCGACACGGAACGGAAAACCTTGGAAAGCTATCTGGCGCGCGGCAATCTGCGCGACGTCCTGAAACTGCCGCCGGTTTCCGCGAACTTCACCCCGGGCTCCGGGTTCGCCGAACTGGGCGGGCTCTACCGCATGGGCGACACCGCGGCGATCCCCGGGCAGGGGCCGTTGCCCGAGGTCAACGACTTCATCGTTGCGTTTATGGCCGCCACGCCGAATAATTCGGCATCCCTTGTTCCGGACAAGCGCCCATGATCCCCGTCCCGTCCCGCCTCCTGCCCGCCGCGCTCTGCGTGCTGGCGATCGGCTTCTCCGGCCTGAATGCGCCCGCGCGGGCCGAACCGTACGCCGATCTGGTCAACGAAGCCCGCGATCACCTGCAGAACGAACGCTACGTGGAGGCGCTGGCCAGCGCGCGCGACGCGACGCGCCTGCAGCCCGGCGACTACAAGAGCTATTACTACCTGGCGATGGCTTACCTCGGCCTGGCGCGGTATGACGAAGCCGACAGCGCCGCCGCGCAGGCGCTCAGCCTCGCCAACGACCTGACCCGCGCCTCGGTGGACAAGCTGGTGAAAACCATCAAGGCGCGGCGGATCGCCGCGACCAGCCAGCAGGAAGCCGACACCGCGCTGGCCGACGGCCTGAACGGCAAGGCCGCGCGCCTCTACGAAATGGCCTGGAGCGCCGAACGCGCCAATGCGGAAGCGGGCCTGAAAGCCGCCGACCTCTACGCCAACCGCCTGAGCCAGCCGGTGGACGCCGCGCGGGTATTGCGCCAGATCCGCACCGCGCTGAAAGGCACGCCGGACGCCGACAAGGCGGATTCGCAACTGCGCCAGTTGTCCGAAACCTTGCAGAAGATCGCGCAGGCTCGCGTCAGCGGCGCGAAGGACGCGCCCTGCGACAAGGCGCTGGAGCACCTGAAACTGGCCGAGGACGCCGATCCGACCATGCCGGAAATCTACAGCGCGCGCATGCGGTGCGTGAATACGCCGGACG
>JAYRMT010000166.1:0-6134 GCA_041912575.1 Fluviicoccus sp.
CCGCGCCGTGTGATCAGGAGGGAGCATCATGGGCAAAACCGTTGTGATGATCCATGGCATGTGGGGTACCCATGCCGTGTGGAACAATTACCGGGCGTATCTGGAAAAGCGGGGCTATACCTGCGTGGTTCCGGACCTGCGCCACCATGACGTCGCGCCCGGTGATCCGCCGCCCGCCGCGCTGGGTGAGACCGGGCTGGAAGATTATGTCGAGGATCTGGAGGCCTTGATCAGCCAACTGCCCGAACCGCCCGTGATTGTGGGTCACAGCATGGGCGGTCTGCTGGCGCAGTTGCTGGCTGAAAAAGGCCTGGCGCGCGCCGCGGTCCTGTTGACGCCCGCATCCCCGGCCGGGATCAACGCCCTCAAGCTCAGTGTCATCCGCACCCTGTTGAGCGTGCAGGCGCAATGGGCCTTCTGGAAAAAGCCGATGCGCCTGACCTTCAGCGAGGCGTCTTACGGCATCCTGCATCGCCTGGACCCTCAGGCCCAACGCGCGGCTTACGGCACGTTTGTCCACGAGTCCGGTCGGGCGGCTTTCGAGATCGGTTACTGGCCGCTGGACATCAATCGCGCCTCGTCGGTCAATGCGGGCAAGGTCCGGTGCCCGATGCTGGTTGTCGGGGCGGGTGAAGACCGGATGACCCCGGCCGTCGTGGTGCGCAAAGTGGCTGAAAAATACCGCCACGTCTCCACCTATCTGGAGTTCGAACGGCATTCGCACTGGATTCTGGAAGAGCCGGGCTGGGAGGAGGTGGCATCAGCGGTTGAACACTGGATGTCCGCGTTGCCAGCCTGAGCCTCCCGGGACAGTGCCTCGTCAATCGGGCTGGTGGCGGCTTGCCGGCTCGATTGCTCCCCGCTTGAGCCATTCATGGCAATCCGCGCCCGCACGCGGTGTACCGAACAGGTAGCCCTGAATCTGATCGCAGCCTGCGTTTTGCAGTACATCAAGTTGTCCCGGGTCTTCCACGCCTTCGGCCACGACATCCAGTTGCAACTGGTGGGCGATGGCGATCACGGCCTGAGAAATCGCCACGTCGTTCCGGTCGAGCAGGATATCGCGCACGAAAGCCTGGTCTAGCTTCAGCCGATGGATCGGGAACCGTTTCAGGTAACTCAGGTTGGAATAGCCGGTGCCGAAGTCGTCGATCGCGATGCGCACGCCCATCTTGCGCAGGGCGGTCAGGATGGTGATGGTCGCCTCGGGGTTGCTCATGCTCGCCGATTCGGTAATTTCCACCTCCAATTGCTCCCGATCCAGGGCGAATTCGCGCATGGACTCCTGAAGGGTATCCGTCAGAAAGGGATCAGCGAATTCGGTGGCGGAGACATTGATCGCCAAGGTCGGGACCGTCAGACCGCTCCGTTGCCACTGACGGATCTGGCGGCACACTTCACGCAGTACGATGCGGCCGATACCGGGCATGCAACCCGAGGTTTCGGCAAGCGGAATAAAGCGACCGGGCAGGATAAGGCCCAGGCGCGGGTGACGCCAGCGCACCAGGGCTTCCAGTCCGACCAGCCGCCCGCTTTGCGCTTCAACCTGAGGCTGGTAGTACACCGCGAATTGCTCCGGATGACGAAGTGCGGCGTGCAGTTCGCCTTCCAGTTGCAGCCGCTCGCGGATCCTGACCGCCAGGCGCGCCTGATAAATCACATACGACTCCTTGCGCGACTCCGCTTCGTGGAGCGCGGCTTCGGCTGCCATCAGCAACTCGTCCGCCGATTGTCGCCCTTGCTGGTATTGGGCGACGCCCGCATGTACCGGGAGCACCCAATGCTGGTTGTCAATCTCGACCGGCGCGGCCAGCTCCTTCAGGATGAACGGGACGGCGTCCGCCAGTTCGGCCTGGTCCATGCTGGTAAACGCCAGGGTGAAGCAGTGCTCCCCCGTTCGCGCCAGCAGCTCGTGGCGGATCTGCCAGGTTTTCAGGCGTCGCACGGTTTCGTGGATCAGGCGGTGGGCCACCGTATCGCCGTAGCTGTCATGAATCTCGGGCAGCCGGCCGAGGCAGATGCTGAGCACCGTCGCGTCGCCGGACGGCACGCGGGATGCGCTGTCCAGAAACTGGCGCAGTTGCAGGCTGAACAGCTTCCGGTTCGGCAGTTGCGTCAGCGGATCGAAATGGTCGAGGAAGTAGGCCTGTTCCCGGGCGCGTTCCTGATCGGTGATGTCGATACCGCAGAGTACCAGTCGCGCCTCGGGATGCTGGCCGGAATGAAGCGGCGATCCGGACCACACCACCGTGCGTCGCGAAGGCGTCATGGCTTGCCAGGCGCTCTCCGTGCCCCGGCCCGACTCCCCGTCGGCGAGCATCCGCACACGGAAGGCGTCCGCCTGCTCGGCCACGATGAAACACTCCCGGAACGATTGGCCCGTGATGTCCCGTTCGTCCAGCGCCGCGACCCGTTGCGCCGCCGGATTGGCGTGCAGGATGTTTTCGTGTTCGTCCAGCGTGACGATCAGGGCGTCGGCGGTTTCAAGAATCGCCTGGTTCAGGGCGTGTTCGGCATCCGCCGCCGCGGCGACCCGCGCTTCCTCCAGGGCACGCCGGACCGCCGAGGGAAGACGTGTCAGCCGGTCCTTCAGAACGTAATCCGTCGCGCCGGAGCGGAGGGTTTCCACCGCGCGCTCTTCGCCCAGGGTGCCGCTGACAAAAATGAAGGGCAGCGCGGGGCGCTCCCGGTTACGAACGGCGAGGGCTTCCAGTCCGCCAAATCCGGGCACGTTGTAATCGGACAGGATGATATCGGGTTGGAATTGTCGGAGTTCGCGCCGGTAACCCGCCTCATCCGTCACATGGCGGTATTCAAAGCCCAGACCGGCGCGGCGCAGTTCATCCGTCACGATTTCGAGGTCGGTCGCGAGGTCTTCGAGAATCAGGATGCGTATTTCAGGCATGGACGGGATCCCAGGATTCATGGCGTGGGTGAACGGTTGATCAGCAGCCAGTAAAACCCCAGTTTTCCGACTTCGACGCTGAACGAGTCAAAATCCACGGGTTTCACGACATAACTGTTGACACCGAGGTCGTAAGAGCGGATCAGGTCGCTTTCCTCGGCGGAAGAGGTCAGCATCACCACCGGGATCTTTTGCAGCCGGGAATCGGCCTTCATCGCGGAAAGCACCTCAAGACCATCAATCTTGGGCAGTTTGAGGTCGAGCAGGACAAGGCGGGGCGCTGTCGGCTCCCGCTCGCGGTAGCCGCCCTGGCATAGCAGATAATCCAGCGCTTCCTCGCCGTCCTTGACCCAGACAATATGGTTGGCGATGCGTTGCGCCTGCAACGAGTGCATGGTCATTTCGGCGTCCAGGGGATTATCCTCGACCAGCAGCACGTCAGTGGGAATCAGTCGGTTCATCCGGTGACTCTCCGGCATCCGGTTCCAGGGGAAGCGCGAAACTGAAAACGCGCCATGATCGGGCTCGCCTTCCGCCCACACGCGTCCGCCATGCCGCCCCACGACCCGCGCCACGATGGCGAGTCCCACGCCGTTGCCGGGAAACTCGGTGTTGGTGTGCAGCCGCTGGAAAACCTGGAACAGCTTGTTGCTGAATCGGGGATTGAATCCGGCGCCGTTGTCGCGGACGTGGTAACGCGCCTCGCCGTCCTCGACTTCGCCCCAGACGCGGATTTCCGGATCGGGGGCGCGACCGGTGTACTTGATCGCATTTGACAGGAGATTGCTCCAGACTTGACGGAACAGGGCTGCATCGCCCGAAACCGAAGGCAGCGGAGTAAACGCGATACGCCCCGGATACGGGTCGTTCATCAATTCCTGCCAGACTTCCCGAACCAGAAGGTTCATGTCGAACGGTCGGTTTTGCGGCACGATCCGGCTGACGCGGGAAAAATGGAGCAGGTCGTCAATCAGCCGCCCCATGATCTGGCTGCTCTCGCGGACGACACGCAGGAGACGTTGGTCCTCGTCGTCCAGCCGTCCCTTGGCGCGGTGCTCGAGCATGCGGGAAAAACCGTCGATCGCGCGCAACGGGGCCCGCAAATCATGCGAAACCGAGTAGGTAAAGCTTTCCAGTTACTTGTTGGCGACTTCCAGCGCCGCGACGGCGGTTTGCAGCTTTCGGTTGATATCGGCGATCTCCCGGGCGTTCCGGAAAACTTCGATGTGGGCCGGTTCACCAGATGAAGCCGGAACGGAGCAGGAGCGCTCCGGCTCCGGGGAGAGGCGGGCGCGATGAATCTCCAGCATGAATTCGGTAACGTCGGTAGCTGCATGAATAATGCAGTTCACGCGCCCGTCCTCATCCGGAACCGGCGTATTTACCGGACTCCAGTAACGGACCTCGAAACCGCCGCCCTCAGTGTCCGGTTTGCGGATGTCATATTTCTGGATGGGCATCCGGTCGGGTCGGCGATGATCCAGTACGCGACGCAGCGAGGCCGCCAGATTGCGAACGCCGTCCGCGCCGGGATCATCGGGGTTGTCCGGGAATACCTCAAAAAGCGAGCGTCCGAGAATATCGGACCGGCGGGTCAGGGTAGCCTGAAGATAGGCTTCATTAACCTCGATGATGCGCAGGTCTGGCGAAAGGATCAAATAGGCGCCCGGTCCATGCGTGAAGAGGGCGCGAAAATCCGGAACCGGTAAGGCAGCGTTCGCATCCATGCCGAAGCCTCAAAAACAATCCTGTAGTATTGACTGGATTCTAGACGGGTGATATTGAATTGCGATCCATGAGCATGCTCGTGATCATGTTCTTATACAAAATGAAACGGGGCGCATGAGCGCCCCGTCGGTTCACTGCAAACGGATCAGCCCAGACGACGCGTCGGAAGGACATTCTTGAGTTTGTCGCGCATTTTCAGCACGGCCTGTTCGGTCATATCCCAGTCAATGCAGCCGTCGGTGACTGACTTGCCGTATTCGAGCTGGCTCAGGTCTTTCGGAATGTCCTGGCGACCGAACTTCAGGTGGCTTTCCACCATCAGGCCGACAATCGAGGCATTGCCTTCCAGGATCTGGTTGCTGACATTGTCCATGACCAGCGGTTGCAGCGCCGGGTCCTTGTTGGAGTTGGCGTGGCTGGCGTCGATCATGATGTTGCGCGCCACCTTGGCCTTCTCCAGTTCGCGCTCGGCCAGCGCGACCGACACCGAATCATAGTTCGGCTTGCCGTCGCCGCCGCGCAGAACTACATGGCCGTATGCATTGCCGGTGGTGTTGATGATCGCCACCTGGCCGTCCTGGTTGATGCCCAGGAAACTGTGCGGATTGGCCACGGAAAGCAGGGCGTTGATGGCAACCTTCAACCCGCCGTCCGTACCGTTCTTGAAGCCGACGGGCGAGGACAAGCCGCTGGACATTTCACGGTGCGTCTGCGATTCGGTCGTGCGCGCGCCGATCGCGGACCAGGCGATCAGGTCGTGCATGTATTGCGGCGACATCGGGTCGAGCGCCTCGGTGGCGCACGGCAGCCCCATTTCATTCAGGTCAAGGAGCAGTTTCCGGCCGATGTGAAGCCCCTTCTGGATGTCGAAGGAATCGTTCATGTCCGGATCGTTGATCAGCCCTTTCCAGCCGACGGTGGTCCGGGGCTTCTCGAAATACACGCGCATCACCAGGTACAGGGTGTCCTCGACGGCTGCGGCCAGCTGTTTCAGACGACCGGCATATTCCTTGGCGGCCTTGAGGTCGTGGATGGAGCAGGGGCCGAGCACAATGAACAGGCGATGGTCCTTGCCATCCAGAATGTTGCGGATCGTCTGGCGGCCGGCCAGAACGGTTTCGCGGGCGGCGGGCGACAAGGGCAGTTCGTCCTTCAGCGCGGCAGGCGTGATCAGGACTTCGGTGGAGCGGACGTTGACGTCCTCGAGCTGGGTGTCAATGGTCATGATGATCGGTGAGGAGAGCGGAAAGCCTGCCATTCTAGGACGATTTGCCGGAAAGCGACACCCCCGGCCCGCCTCTGAGGAAGCGCCGGGCGGGCGTTACCGGACACCATCGGGGGTGTAACAAAAAAAATCAGACCCCGGACGGCTCTGAATGGTTACACTTAGTCCCACGAACTTCTGAAGGAGATTTCCATGCGTTCCGTCCTTATTGCAGCCCTGACCGGGAGCCTCGTCCTGGCCGGTTGCACCACCAATCCCTATACCGGTGATCGTCAG
>JAYRMT010000167.1:0-6104 GCA_041912575.1 Fluviicoccus sp.
ACGATGCGGAAATTGTTCATGAACTATCTTGGAGCCATCACCCGGAAGGTGGCGGCATCAAACCAGCAAGAGCTTTGCAATGCAAGCCTTGGCGGCTAATATGCAGAGGTCAGGGCACGGATTCAGGAACTTGACAGGGGAGGTCCTGGACGCAATTCGAGCACTCATCCGTGTGCAGGATGACGCACCTTGCATCCCCCTCCAACACCCCCTAAACTACCCACATGTAGCCCAAAAGATACATCATGTACAGGATTGAACACTACCTGACGGATTCAGGAAAAGATGTATTCCAGGACTGGCTGGAAAGCCTGCGCGACAGGCAAGCACAAGCCAGAATCGCCGTCCGGCTGGCGCGCCTAAGCGCAGGAAACCTCGGCGATTGCAAACCGGTCGGCGACGGTGTCTGGGAACTGCGCCTCGATTGGGGCCCCGGCTACCGCGTCTACTACGCCCGCGCCGGAGACGTCCTCATTCTCCTGCTGTGTGGCGGCGACAAACGCACCCAGCCAAAAGACATCGAGCAGGCCCGGACACATTGGCAACACCATCAGGAGCGACAGCCATGACCTTCACGAAACCGCACGACGACGCCATGATCGACATGCTCCGTCGCGACCCCGCCTTCGCCGCCGAATACCTCCGCGTCGCCTTCGAAGAACTCGACGAAGAGGGCGGAGAAGCCGCCTTCCTGATCGCCCTCCGCCACATCGTCGAAGCGCGCGGCGGCATGAGCCAGATCGCCGAGCGCGCCCAACTCTCCCGCGAAAGCCTCTACCGCGCCCTGTCCGCTAACGGCAACCCCACCCTCAAAACCCTCAGCGCCGTCATCCACGCCGCCGGATTGCGGTTCGCGGAAATCGCGCACGCGGTCTGAGCGGCTGGATGGCTTGCGGCAAGAAGGTGTCATCTCAAACCCCCAACACCGCCTCCAGCTCCCCCGGCGCATACACCGGCAACCGCGCCCTCCGGAAATCCCGCCCGTTCCGGCTCACCAGACACTCCGCACCCCACAACACCGCCGCCTCATGCAGCACCGCATCCTCAAAATCCGCAAAACCCGACGCCAGCGCCCCGTCCAGCACCGACCGGTTCACCGGCGCCACCTCAAACAACCCCAGCAACAACTTCAACTGGGCCCGCGCCGCCTCAGCGCCCACCGCCTTCGACGCCAGATAGAAAATCGTCGTCACCGTCGTCGCGCACAAACAGCCCGTCAACTCCCCCCGCTCAACCCGCGCCACCAGCGCCGCCGCCGTCTCCACGTGCGGCTGACGCGCCAGCAGCAAATCCAGCACCACATTCGTATCGAAAAGCACCCTCACCGGTATTTCCCTTCCAGATAATCACGATAATCCTGTTCGTCCACCGACGAAGACGCCAACGCACCGCGCAAGGCGGCCGTCACCGGCGGCAACGGGGCAGGGGCGGCCTGCCTGTCCAGCTGCGTGAAATAGTCCGCCACCATCTGCGACAAGGACTTCCCGGCCAAACGGGCATGCTCCTTGGCGTGTTCGATCAGGGTCTCTTCCAGCCGTAGCGTCAATTTGGTTTGCATGATGAAGCCTGCGTGACGTGTATTATTTTTAAAGTGTACGTCTTGGGGCTGTTTCGTTCAATGCGGTCTTACCGACTGCAATAACCCCACGTAGGGGCGCACTGCGTGCGCCCTCCCAACCAAACACGCCGTTTTCCCTAAAAATAACAGCCTGTTCGACGGAGTTGGGAGAGAAAGTGAACATCCGTGAAAGCAGGATAGCTGCGTCCCCCTGAACAGGCACAGGATATTAGGGCGTCAATCCGTGGTCTGGTTGCTGTCAAAAGACCACTCACAAGATGCGGAGCCGTTCGTCCTTTCTTTCGTTTTCTTGTCGTAGGTAAAACCGCCTTGGCAAGTCATCCCGTCCTCGATCACCCCGCGCAATTCCGGCCAGCGGCTCTTGAGATCCGGGTCATTCATCCAGGTCGGGACATTCCGGTACTTGACGATTGTCCGGTACCGAACCGTGGGATTCGGATAGCCCATGCCATCATTATCGGCCACCTGAAAGTCAACGAACTCCCGAACAGGCTCTCCCAGCGGCAAACAGTAGGGGTTGTCAGGACTTACCTTGTCCGCAAGGGCGGGAGTCAGTTCGTAGACATCCCCATCGAACACCAGACCCCGGTCATTGCCATCACCAGGCAGGTTATGTTCATGTTGCTTACGAAGTACGCCAATCTGCTCCAGCTGAGTCAGGATAGGGACAGTCTTTTTTAGTACCCGGTCATTGGCGTTCCGTTCCTTGTTGGTAAAAATGGCCACTGCGTAATGTGACGGCTTCCTGGAGTCCAGGGGGACATCAACGGGCTGATTACTCCCCGAGCCTCCGGGCAAATTGAGACAGGACTGCTGTCCCATCGTCTTCGAGACCATCGCCTTGAGATCATCCCTGCCTGGTGTCGGCAAGGCGCGCAGATCCGCAAGCCGCTGCTTGGCCTGGGCCAGTTGTTTGGCACGTATCTGCGCCATGTCCGGCGTCAGGGGCTCTGACTCCCCGAAAGCCTCCGCGCCATCCTGGAGCATGGCGGAGTAATCGACCCAAGCCCCCGCGCCGCGCACCAACCGCCACCTGTACACTTCGCCCTTCAATATCTGGTCAATGACCGGAAAAGCCGCGCGAACCTGTGGGTCGCGCGCCCACGGCGCCAGATCCGACTCGGCCCCTGGTCCAACCATGGCGTTGACGTCATAAATTTCCACCCCGGCCTTAAGACTGGCGGCCACCGGCTCCACTACGCTGACTCCCAGGAATCGCGATACACCGTAGACCAGACATCGACCATTGCCGCCGCTATAAGCGCCGGCCGCCCACCCCGAAGCGCTGAGCCGATAACGGGTGACCTCCTTGGACTCTTTGTTCATGGTTGTAGTCTTGGTCAGCAGGCCAACCGCGCTCAAGGCATCCAGCTGTTGCAGCTGCTTAACACGGCCGCTTGGCAACGGCGCCTCCGGAATGAAATCCAGGTACCAGCCCATCGGAGAACGCGTTTTACTTCGGGCTGAAGGTGGAGGATATTCGGGAATGGTCAGGCAAAGCGGCCGGACCGGATCGGCAAACGGATTGAATACCTTGTCGAACTCCGTACTCTCCCAGAGCTTCCGGACGACCTTTTCCATATCTTCCTTTGAAGGATGTGACAGCTGCCAGCCCTCTGCGGCTGCCGGACGGACCGGGAGCGCAGCAAACACAATCACCACGGCCAAAGCCGCTCCAGGGATTGGATGCTGTTTCATGAAGTGCCTCCAAGAGACTTAACGATCATTCCCGGATTTCTCGCCCGGTCGACAAAGTGCCGGGCGGCCGTTTCGGTACGCTTTGATGCCGGGAAAAATATGGAATTCCGTGCCGTGGTAACGACCTTGAAATGAACTCACCTCCAGTCCCGTCTCATCCCGGAGTTCCTTGGGTGGCTCCTCATCAGAGTAAAAGTGATGCGCACCCTGCCAGCAGTGCTCGCACGGAGACGACTCGTAGGTGTAGGTCTCGATGGGGATATCCGGCGGGATTCCCGTCACTTGCTGGGTGTAATAGCCGCCAAGAATGACCTTGGTCAGCTGGACTCCCGGCTTGAGGGATACCCGCCAGAGCGTGCGGTTATAGGCCATAAAAGCCAAAACCATAGGCCGGCTGTCATCACTGACATCCACCCGAACTTCACCAGGCGGCGGGTTCTGCCTGCGGGATACACTGCTGGTCGATTCGCCGGAAGCGGATATGGACACGCTTTGACGGCTCTCCGGAGCCGGCTGGTCGTCGGCGGTCGCTGCCTTTTGCCCTTCATACACGCCGATAACATGCAAGGCGGGTGTCGTCGTGCAGGCGCTGCACAACAAGCCGGGCAGAACACCGACCATCCGGAACCAGGAACGCATAACGAACTCCATGTTTGCGATTAAGGTCAGGGGCAGGCCTCCTGACGTGCCACATCATTTTCTTTGAAATGGAACCAACCATGATGCCATCAGGCGTTCCTAACCCAGCTTCGTCATCCACGCCGCCGGAATGCGCTTTGCGGACATCGGCCTGAGCGGACAGTTTATAACTCCACCATCGCAACCCGCAGCATACGGATCATTGGCCCGAAATCCCCCGCAATCGCCGCCACGCACGCCTGCTTCATCGCCTGCGGCGAATGCCCCGACCAATCGAACCAATACCCCCGCGAACGGATCATCACGTTCAGCAACTCACGCTGACTTCGGCCATTGCCTTCCCGGAACGGATGAATGTAATTCAGTCGCCCCAGCACAACGGCCAAGCGCTCACAGAGTTCCCGCGACCCAAGGTCCGGATTTGCCAGATCCATTGCGTTAGCGCCGAACAGCGCCCCGGCTTCAGCGACAATCTGGCCATGCGGCAGGAAAACCGTCTCGTTCTTGGCAATATCCACCTGCCGAATCCTTCCGGCCCAAGGATAGATGTCCTGGAAAAGGTGTTGGTGAATGGCCTGCAAATGGGCGAGATCACACTGACCCGGCAAGGGGGATTCCCACAACTGCAATGTTCGCAGCGGCACCAACTCGGCTTCCGCCAGATTCAGGTCCGCCGTGGCGTTCAGGCCCAGCAGATTCACCAGAACCCCATTCGGCATCACATACGGATCGTTTTCGACCGAGTACCCGGAAACGTAATAGTGCTCATCCATGTGCGGCATGACGCAACCTGGCCTGCTGCAGCAACTCCTCCACCGATACCTCGCCCGCCACATACCGCCGCAGACTCTCGCGCAACTGCGGCGGCGGATTCAAACCCTCCAACTGCCCGCTGGCAATCGCGTTTTTCACGCTCTTCTCGCGTTCAGTCAGGGCATGGGGCTGGGTGGGGGAGGCCATAGGCGTCTCGCAAAAAAGGCTCGTTCCAGTGTAGCGTAAACCCGAGGCGGAGCAAGATGGCGTCAGATCAAGCCCGCCCCTCCTCCACCCACCCCGCAAACGCCTCCCGCGCCCCCGCAATCTTCCCCGCATCACAATCCAGACACAGCATCGGCCACTCCTTCCCGGTCAGACTCACCATCCGCTTCTCCCCGCACCGCTTGCACGTCGACCAGTTCACCGGCTCGCCCACCGGCGAAAACTTCTCGCACCACACCTCCGGCCGCCGCCCCGCCAGCCGCGCATACTCCCGCGCCGGAAACTGGTTGCTCACCAGCAACACCCGCAACTTCGGCAAGCCCGCCAACGGCGCCAGCGACTCATCCGCCACCCGCACATAACTCAGCGCCAGCCACTCCAGCGCCCGCAAACCCGCCAGCGCCGCCAGGCTGTCCATCTTCACCACATTCCCCGTCCCGATATCGCCACCCGCCAGACTCAGCCCGCGCAAGCCCGACAGCCCCGACACAAACCCGATATCCGACAACGCCCGGATATTCTCCAGCTCCAGCCATTCCAGCCCCGGAACCTCCGCCAGCGCCTCCAGATGCTGCATCGCCGGCGAGCCGCCGATATGCAAAGCCCGCAAACCGCGCGCCTGCCGCACCGGCGACATGTCCGTCAGCGCCCCCCACTTGATGTACAGCCCCTCCAGCCCCGGCATCGCACAGGCCGCCTCGAACATCTCCTGACTGGTGCGCGACTGGAACCACAGCGTCTTCACGTTCGCCAGCGTCGGCAACACCTCGCACCAGCGCTTCACCAGCGCCTTCTGCGCCTTCGCGGGCAGATCGGTCTGCGTGATCGCCAGACTCAGGCGCTCGCCGCCCGCGTAATCCTCCACCTCACGGATCGCCTTCGGCGGAAAATCCCGGGTCGGGCGGTGATGCCAGTAACTGTGCCAGGGCTCCACCGTCTCGCTGGACTGGCGGATGCGCTCGCGGAGGGTGTCCATGAGGGGTTCGAGGGGGTTGGTCATAAAAGGACTCCGGAATGCCAGTCAGACACCGAGCGTAGCAGGGGAAGGGGGGCAACGTCAGGGCAGCACAGCGCGCCCGCGACCCCCTCCGTCGTCGGGTTGACCCGAGCCTCGCCTTCCGGTTAGGTTCAACCCGACGAGACGGACCCGCCTGACATCATGAAAACGACCTTGATCCCCCTGATCCCCGCAGGAGTCCTGCTGCTGGGC
>JAYRMT010000168.1:0-6064 GCA_041912575.1 Fluviicoccus sp.
CAAAGCGGCGTCCCGACCCTGTTGCTGTTCGGCGCGAACTGGTGTCCCGACTGCGTGGCGCTCGACAAGACGCTGCACCGGGGCGATCTGGCGACGGAGATTGCGCGCCGCTTCCGGATCGTGAAGGTCGATATCGGCGATTTCGACCGGAACATGGATATCGCCGGAGCGTACGGGGATCCGACCCGCCAAGGGATTCCGGCTGCCGTGGCGCTCTCCGCCGAAGGCTCGCCCGTGTACGCAACCCGGGCCGGCGAACTCAGCAATGCCCGGCGGATGGGCGATGACGCCATTCGCGCTTTTTTTGACCGGCTGGCGGAACGATTCGCCGCCACCCCGGTGACAACCCCATGAAACCGTTCTTCTCCGCCCTGATCCTGACGATCAGCCTCGGCCTGTCCCTACCCGCCACTGCCGCCTCGGTGCCGCTGCCGCGCCCCGAGACCTGGGCCGTGCCGCTGGCTCTGCCGGGAGTCAGCAACCTGTACCGGGTGAGCGACAACGTCTATCGCAGCCAGCAACCGACGCCGGAGGGACTGGGCCTGCTCCACGCGCGGCTGGGCATCCGCACGATCATCAACCTACGGATGTTCCATGACGATGCGGAACTGGCGACACCGCCGGGGCTGCGCCTACTGCGCGTGCCGGTGAATACCTGGCAGATCGAGGACATCGATGTGGTGCGAGTCCTGCGCATCCTGCGCCGGCGCGAGAACGGACCGTTCCTGATCCATTGCCTGCACGGGGCCGACCGCACCGGTGTGATGAGCGCGATGTACCGCATCGTGGAGCAGGGCTGGACCCGCGAACAGGCGTTGCGGGAGTTGCAGGAAGGCGGCTACGGCTTCCATCCGGTCTGGTTCAACATCGTCCGCTATCTGGAGCATGTGGACATCGGCCGCATCCGCGCGCAGGTGGATTCACCCGAACCGCCGGTCATGCCCGATCCGGTGTTTCCGGAGTCCTGAAAGCCGTCATCAAACCGTCATGAAACTGTCGCACGCTGCGATGGTCATGACCGAAAACAAGAAAATGAATCCCGCCTTGACCCTGCCCGTGCCGACGGTCAAGATGCCGGAAAAATCCCTCGGCGCGCCGCACTCCCTTCCTGACCCCGGCCCGCCCGGAGCCGCGATGGACAACCGCCGATTCGCCGCCTGGAAATACGATCACGGCGACAAGACCCGCCTCACGCTGCGCCAGCGACAGATCGGCTGCGCAGGACTCCTCCTTGTCGTCCCGGCATGCCTGATCGCGATCCCCGCCGGCATTCTGCTCGCCATCGCTGCGTTCATTTACCTCGGGATTGTCTGGCCGAAGGTGGGCCTGATCCTGGGGCCGCGCACCCTGCAATGCGGCAACCGGCTGGTCTATTTCAACCAGGTCACGCGCGTGCAACTGGAGGCGGCCGCCGGGGAAATGACGCTGTACAGCGGCGAACGCGAGGTCTTCCGTCTGGAGATGGCGCGCTTCCCCACCAACGCGCGCAAGACGGACAAGATCGCCCGCAACAAGCGTGCGAAGTTCGACCGGGTGGCGGCCAAGCTGGCCGCGCGGATCCGGGCGGCATCGCCGGACGTCGAGATGCGCGGGGTGACCGCATGAACCGGATTCCTGTCGCGCCGCCCGACTTCACCAGGCATGTCCACCTGCTCTACGCACCCACGCTGGCCTGCAATCTGGGCTGCCGCTACTGCTATCTGGGCGAGCAGACCGGAGACGGCGCGGCGGACCTGCGCGAGGATGCGGCGCGCGCCGTCTCGACCCTGCGCTACGCTCTCGACCGGCTGGAGGATGCCGGGGTGCTGGCCTTCAACGTCTCGCTGCATGGCGGTGAAGCGACGATGATGCCGCCCGCCGTGCTCGACGGCCTGTTCACGCTGATCGGCGGGCATTACCGCAAGCATTTCGACGCGCTGAACGCCCTCGGCCACCGCAAATCCGCCCCGCACATCAAGACCAACCTGTACAAATTCGCCAGCCAGCGGGCGCTGTTCGAGCGGCACAGGGTCTCGGTGAGCGCCAGCATCGACCTGCCCCTGTCGCTGCACGCCGCCTACCGCACCAAGCGCAACGGCGAGGACTGGCTCGACCGCACGCTCGACAACCTGCGCCTGCTGGCGCGTTACCCGCACGCCAAGAAGATTTCCGCGACCGTTTCGCAGGAACATCTGGCGGACATCCCGGCGTTCATCCGCGACATCTGGTTCCTGCACCGCGAGATCGGTTTCGACATGAACCAGTTCAACCTGATGTTCGCCTTCGCTTCCGAACTGAACGCCGCCGAGCAGGGCGAGGCGGTGCTGACCCCGGCCACCCCGGCGCAGCAGCAGGCGCTGTATGACGCGCTGCACGCCGAATTCACCGGCACCGAGCTGGAAGAGGGTTTGCGCCGCCACTGGTTCGACGAGTTCAAGCCCAGCTACTGCACCAATGCCTACAACTGCGGCGAACGCTTCTACCTGCTGCAAAGCGACGGCACGGTGTATTCCTGCGTGCGCGGCCAGGGGATCGACGAATTCCGCTACGGAAATATTTTCGAAGACGCCGTCGATGACATCCTGGCCGCCGGGGCGCGGAAGATCCGCGCGATCCACCAGACCTACGGCTTCGACAGCGACTGCCAGGGTTGCGGCCACCTGTCGACCTGCCATACCGGCTGCCCGGTGGTGAAGTACCAGAGCCGCGAAGGCAAATCCTACACCTGCGGCCTGCAAAAGCGGATCTACGCGGACTATCCCCGTTCCTATCCGGCCGACCCTCCCGCTGACCAGGCCGCCTACGCCCGCGAGTATGCGCGCGACATGCACCCGGCGCTGGCGCTGCAGGCTCCGGAACCTCCGCCCGTCGCGCCGGTCCTGCATTTGCCGAATGATTTCTATCAGGGAAAAAACGCCTTGCAGGCGCTGATCGACGCCGATCCGGTATTGCAGACGCTCTACAGTCCGGACGCTTTTACGCTGGAAATCGGCGACGAGGTGCTGCGGCTGGAATCGCAATTACTGAAACGGGAATCCGCGTGGCATACGCTGACGCCGGAAGACCGGGTACGGATACACCTGCCGAAACGCCTGCTGGACGCCGCCTGCGACGAGCCGGTGCGCAACACCCTCTACCTGCAGATGCTGCGCGATACGCCGGTGGTCTACGGCGACGAGCGCCGGACCAAACAGGCGCACCTGTTCACCTGGCAACTGTTTGGCGACTGCCTGGAGCCCAGTCCGCTACTGGGACCGGACTACTGCATGGCCGACCTGACCGGCCTGATCGCGCTGCATCGCCGCCTGTACCTGCCGGGCGTGCTCAACAACCTGTTCTTCACCACCGGCTATCTGCGCGATTACCACTACCGGAAGCAGAAAGAGAACGCCTTCTATCATATCCAGGCGATCAACCTGCCCTTCCAGAACCTCGAATTCTTCTACCTCGAACCGCCGGGAGCGTCGTCATGAACCCGCTGGAACTGCATCGCACGGCCTTCACGGTCGAGCAATTCCTCAACGCCACGCGCACGCCCGACCATCGCGAACGCACGCAGCTGGAGGCCTGGCTGGTGGAGTGGTTCATGGCCGGGAAGGCGCACAAGGTGTTCGCGGTCTTCCACGGCGGCGACCTCTTCTGCTACGACGGCAAGGGGCAGGTGCAACGGAGCTTCCACCTGCCCGGTGCGCTGGAGACGCGGACGATCTGGTGCAACGGGACGAAGATCTCGGTGATCAACCAGGCGGCCTATGTGCAGAAAGGGGAGGTGCTGCTGCTGGGCGCGGCCGGACTGGCGCTGGCCGGCGAGGCGGCGGCGCGGGACGGTGCTCGGGAAAAGGGGAAAAACTCCAATAATAACAATAACAACAACAATAATAATAACAACAACAACGGCTGAGGGGATCAGGGCTCGCCGGTCATGCCGAATTCCACCGGCGCCCGGGTGTAGAAAAGGCGGACACCCGCCTCGCGCAACCGCGCCATGAAGGCGTCGGCTTCCGCGCCGGTCACCGCCATGGTCACTTCCACCGGCTGGTCGTCCAGTTCGAAAAAGCGCGCGGCGTGCAGCTTGCGGTGATGACCAAAGCCCTCGCTGGCGGCGATCACGGTGGCGCCGCCGATGCCCAGCCGTCGGGCTTCCTCGACCAGCCAGGCCGTGAGCGGACGGCCGTCGTGACGCTTGTCCTGTTCGGTGTAGAAGGTGAGCTGGAAGCCTTGCATGGCATCTTCTCCGGCCGGATGGTGTCACGGCAGTGTAGAGCGACGGGGGACGGAACGCCACGCGCCCCCTGAAAAAACAGAAGCCGGCGCAAGGCCGGCTCCGGAAGGCAGTGCCGGATCAACCGAGACGCTTGAGGCCGATGCCGAGCGCCTGGCCCAGCACGAACTTCACCACCGGGCCCACGGCGGGCAGCGGCGATTCGAATTCGATGGTCCATTGCACGCGCGAACCGCGCGCGGTCGAGCTGAAATCCAGACGGCCGTGGTGGTTCTGGATGGGGCCGCCGCCCTTGGTGATCTCGTAGTCAATCGAGACATTGGGGTCCACCGCCACCACGGTTTCTTCCACGGCCAGCGGCTTGAGGCCCAGACGGCGCACCGAGCCGACGCCATTCACGTCACCATAGCCGTCACGCACGCGCTTGCACGGAATGCCGAACACTTTCTGCAACTTGTTGTGGTCGGCCAGATCGCCGAACACCGCGTCCACCGGACGACCAAACTCGCGCACCACCACCACTTTCTGCCGCGCCATGACGGACTCCTCGTTGATTCACCGGGGCCCGGCACGCAACGCGCCGGGCTGATATTCAGGCCATGGATGCTATCCGGCCTTGTGCTCCGGCGCAATGGGACGATCGTTCAGGATTCGGCAGGACTCATTCCCCGAAGATCGTGAATGGCAGGGTCTTGCCCACATCCTTCGACGCCGGGGTGGCCAGGAAGCGTTGCAGACCGACGATGGTGGTGTAGGGCGCCTGGCGTTGCAACGCGTTGATTGCCCAGTTCGGCACATCACCGCCGATATCGATGGTGCCTTCGGCTTCGAGCATGGTCTTGTCCTTGCCCATAGGCGTCCACTTCATGACGATGTTCTCGGACAGCATGCGCACCAGCGGCGGCTTGGGCGGCATGAAGTCCGGCACGGCCGTGGTCTTGAACTGCATGTAACCGCGCTTGGCGGTGTAGGGTTCCAGTTCGACCCTGACGTAGGAGTCGCGGTCGGGCAGGGTCACCGGCGCGCGATGCTTGATGTAGTAAACGAATTCCGTCGGCGAGACCTGCTTCACGATCTTCGCCTCCTCCACCTGCCAGTACCAGCGCGGATAATCGGAAATGGCCAAGTGCACGCGGGCGACCTGTTCCATCGGCGCGTCCAGCACGGCTTCCAGCCGGTAGGAATGCAGGCGCCTGCCGTCATCCCGACGGTCAAAGGCCTTGATGTGGTGCAGGGTGTCGCTCTTGACCAGACGCCATTCATTGGCCTTCGCCTTGTCCTGCAGTTCATCCAGGTCGCTTTCCGCGAAAACGGGCAGGGCGTTCAGGGTCAGCAGCGCGGTCAGCGCCGCCAGGGGAAGACGGTAGACAGCCATGGGAAAATCCTGTGCTTATCGTTATCGGACTGTTTTGATTTTTCGCCGTTCGACTGCGGCGGAGAACCAATATCAACGGCTGACCATGGGGCGTCAACGGGAATTTCGGTATTTTGCGACGAACGTAACTCTCGACCCGATCAAGCTTGTCCGATCGGGCCATCCGTGCTAGTTTCGCCGTGACTGCAAGTACGTTCGTGCCATGAAAAACGAGTTAGATCCGCACAAGCCGGTGGTCCCCGTCGCCTATCCGCGACTGCTGCTGGAAATCCTGGCGGAACGCGGCTTTCCGCGCGCGACCGTGCTGGAAGGCACCGACATGTCACCCGGCATGTTCGACAGCCCGGACAACCGGCTGACTCCGGCGCAGTTCCTGCAACTGGTGATGAACGCCTTTTACCTGGCCAAGGACCCGACCCTGGGCATGGAGCTCGGCCTGCGCACGCCGGTCACCTCGCACGGTTTTCTCGGCTACGGCGTGATGAGTT
>JAYRMT010000169.1:0-5862 GCA_041912575.1 Fluviicoccus sp.
CAACAATGCGGTTCCCAACTTGCGCGGCAAAAACATCACCTTCCGGGTGAACTTTGATGCATCGGGTAGCAGCTCGTGGATCTGCAGCTCCTCAGACATCAACAATAAATACCTGCCGCCGAACTGCCGCAGCTAAAGCACGCACCCGCTGCGGCCCCCGTTTGTCGGGAGCCGCCGTTCAGGCCAGCGGCGGCATGAACTCGGCCAGCTTGTCCGAGGTCTTGCGCAGGTTGATGCTCAGCAGTGACGAAATCCCCTTGAGGATCTTGATGCCGATCTCGGGATGCAGCTTGAGAATCATCTCGAACCCTTTCCGGGTCAACACGATCAGCCCCGACGGCGTACAGGCGCGAACCGACGCGGAACGGGTCAGCTTGTCGATCAACGCCATTTCGCCAATCGAACTGCCTTTCGCCAGCGTGGTAATCACCACCGGCTGGGCGTGCTGATTCAGCTTGATGACATCCAGCGCGCCATGCATGACAAAGCAGACATAGTCGCCCTTCTCCCCTTCCTTGAACACAAACTCGCCCGCCTCGACCTTGTTGAAAAACATGTACTTTTCAATTGTCTGCAGTTCAGGCAAGGTCAAGCTGGAAAAAATGGGGACCTGTCCCAGGTAATCCGCCAGACTCTCACTCATCTCCACTCTCCGTCCAATATCCGTCGGCAAGGCATGACAACATCCTGACCGGATGCAATCCTTAGTTTTAGCATAGTCGACGATGACTCAAAAGCGGCATCTGCCGCCTTAATTCCGCAAGCGCGACCAAATCACACTCGGCCGTACAAAAATCCGGCTCCGGCGCTGACAACTCCGCCAGTACACGCCCCCACGGATCGATAATCTGGCTGTGGCCCCAAGTCTCGCGCGTTCCCGAATGCACGCCGACCTGACCGGCGCCGAGCAGGTAACACTGAGATTCAATGGCCCGGGCGCGCAACAAGACTTGCCAGTGCGCCTCTCCCGTCACCTTGGTGAAGGCGGCCGGCACGGCTATCAGTTCCGCCCCCTGCCGCCGCAAGGCCAGGAACAACTCCGGAAAACGGAGATCGTAACAAATGGCCAGCCCGAGACGCCCGGCGGGCGTATCCAGACACACCACATCATCGCCCGGTTCAAAGGTCGCGGACTCGCGGTAGCTGGACTGCGCATCGGCGACCTGGGCATCGAAGAGGTGAATCTTGTCGTAACGGGCCTGCACCCGACCGGTTGCATCCAGCACAAGGCCAGCGGAACGCACACGACCTTCCGGCACAGGATCGCCATCCGGTCGCGCCGCCGCGGGAATGCTGCCCGCAACCAGCCACATGCCAGTTCGCCGGGCAACGTCGGAGAGACGTTCGATAATCTCCTCGATGCGCGCGGCGGTGGTCCGCTGCACATTGGGCGCGAACATGGCGAAGTTCTCCGGCAGGACAGCCAGCACCGCGCCGTCATCCGCCGCGCGAACCAGCAAGGATTCCGCCTGCGCCAGGTTATCCTCCAGGACATCCCGGCTGTTCATCTGGATGACCGCAACACGATGCATCATCGTCCTCCCCCTGTGTTCACCGGCGCGCTGCGACGGAACGGGATTTTCAAGGGCAGCAAGGGCCGTTTGATGCGTTCCACAACCGGACTCTCCCATGATCCACGCACCTGATAATGCAGGGTTGTGGCCTTCTTGAGCGAGTCATCAAAGACCGTCTCGGCCGCCACCAGCGCACCGCCGACCAGCGGGCCGGCAACCACCGCGGCGGCGTAGGGCACGGCACTCACCAGCGGCGTTGTCAGGTCAAACTCCTCATCGATTCCGCCGGAGGCCAGGCTGACTCGCCCCCCGCCACGCATCTGCACCGAAGGGCTTTCCAGACTGAACGTATTCTGCAGATTGCCGCCAGGCTGCAGGCTGCCGTCGAGGGTCAGCCGGTCGAACGCCAAACCTTTCTGCGTGACATCGGAAAAATCAAACTGTAGCCGACGCCTGAAATTATCGCTATCCAGCACCCCGAAAAGCCGCCCCAGGCTGACCGTGCGGTTCAACTTGAGAATCCGGCCGCGCAGCAACTCCACCCGGATCGGACCGCTGACATTGTCCGCCTGAAGATCATTGGGATCCCCCTGCCAGACCAACGCCACCTGTCCATGACCACTCGCGCTATTTAATACCTGAGGATAATCAAAAGCTGAGAACAGATTGGCAATATTTCCCAGCTGCAGATCACCGTTGAACATCGTACGGCGGCTTCCGCGCCACTGCCACTCCAGTTGTCCCTGCATGCGCAGATCCGGCGAGGTGAGCGCGAGATTATCCAGCCGGAGCCCCGTGCCGGTGGGAGTCAGCCTGGCCGCGAAGGATGCGGCTCCCAGCGCGGGGCGCGCCTGCAATCCCAGTCGGGCGATCGTCATGTTCATGGCCGGGAGAGACCAGTCACCGACACCCGCGCCGGTGCCCGGCGCGGACTCCAGCGGCAAAAGCAGATGCGCCACATCCAGCTGTAACGGTTTATCGCCACCCGGAACAACCACCACACCGGAGAGAGGCTTGCTTTCAATCTGGAAGCGCCAACCGCTACCGGCAGGCTCGGCCCCCAGACGGCAGTCGTGAAGCCGGTATCCGGCGTACACCAGCTCCTTGAGCTGCACGTTGAAACTCTCCAGCTCGGGCAAGGGAATCGACGTCAGCTCGTTCGCGCCATGTTGCGGCCGCCACCAGGCCAGCCACTCATCCAGATCCAGCCGCCCCATGCGTCCGGACACCCAGATACCGGCGGGCGGTAAATCGTCCAGCCGGCCGTCGCCGAAGCGGATCAAGGCGCGCTGCACGCGACCGTGTGCCAAACCGGCCTGCGCCCGGAAGTTGCCGGCCTGTTCCACATAGACCGTCTGCCCGTCCCCGCCTTCATCCCACTGGACATCCAGGCGCATGGGGGCAACCGACTCGGCCGTCTTGCCCAAAGGGGCGGGCAAAGCGATTTCCAGGCCGGCCAGATCCGAGGCCAGCGCCAGATGCAGGGGATCGGGGTTGGTCGGGATGGTCAGGGCGGCGTGATAGCGGGCATTGCCCTTCAAATGGCTGCTGAACCCGCCCAGCAGCGGATGCAGGGCCTGCGGATTGACATTGCCGTCCACATTCAGCTGCAAGGCCAGCACCTCACCCTGCTCCTGGACACTGTTGAAGCGGACCGAGACCGGCTGCGACAGGAAATACGCCTGCATGGGCGGGCTCGACAAACCGTGCGCGCTGTCGTAATGCAAGCGGCCGCTCAGCCACAAATCGACTTGGCGGGCTTCATTCAGCACCACGGGATTGCCGGGAAGCTCGGCATCCACCGACACGGTCGTCTGGCCGCTGTCAGCCAGCGGCATGGTCATGTCCAGCTTCCCGGTCACTTCCCCTTTGACCGAAACCAGGTCGAGCATCCGGCCGGCACGCTCCTTCAGCGGGGTTTCACGGAACAAACGGGCAACATCGCTGCCGGTGGAGTCGATATCGCCGAGCACATGCAGCACCGGGTGCTCCAGATCGGGGATGTCCGCGCGCACATCGCGGGCGACCGACTCGTAGACTTGCGTCTGATGCGCGGTGACCTCCAACCGGTGGTTGTTGATATCGATGCCGGCGGACAGGTTGCGCAGGGCCGGCCAGCCGGGCGCATAGGCCAGTTCTCCGCTGTCGACATCAAAATGCATTTGCATCAGCGAGGGCGGACTCCCTGGCCGGTCCACCAGCAATCCCTGATACAGGAAAGCGCCTTGACGCACGACGCCCTGACGCAGGGACTGGCGTAGCCAGGCCAGCGTTTCATCACCGGCGGACGGCCACGGGACATAACGCCAGACGCTGCTCATGCGCCCGTCCCGCAAGTCCGCAGTCAGTTGCAGCTCCGCGCCGCCGGGATCGCCGTCGGGCAGCCAGAGCGAGAGCAACGCGTCGGCATTCGCATCCGCATTGGCAAGGCGCAAGCGGTCACTCTGCAGAAGCCAGCCCGCGCCCTGATGCCGGAACGACAGGCGCGCGGTGAGCTCGCCGATAGCAACGGGTTCGCGAAATGCCTGACGCAAATCCAACGATCCGTTTCTCAGTGACAGCGCTGCGACACCGACACCGCCCCGGTAATCCACCCAACCCGAAGCCCCAGTCATGCCCGGGGTGTCGCGGGTAGCGCGCGCACCCATGCGTGAAAAACGCGCGGCGGCGGCGATCAGTGCGGGGGCATCTCCGCCTGTGAACTCCACGCTCGCGGCGGGCACGCCCCCTTCCGGCAAGGCATCAGCGAGCCAGCCGGTCACGCGCGCGGGCAAGGCTCCGGAATTGGCGGCCGCCCGGGCCAGGCCGCCCGCGTCCGCGTCCGCCAGCAGCACCCGGTAACGCTCGTGTTCGCGACTGATCGCCAGGCGCGCCAAAGGAATCGGCCGCGCATCCAGCTGACCGGACAGCGCTTGCGCGTCAACGGTCCACCCTTCCGGTCCGTCCGCGCGGACATGCACCAATCCCTGCACGCCCTCCAGCTGTCGCACGCCGCGCGGCGTTGAGAGCCCCGCATCCAGCACCGCGATTTTCAACAGTACGTCCGGCGCCGTACCGTTTTTTTCACGACTCAACCAGAGTTGGCCCCCGGTCCGTAAGGTTGTTAACCGCCATCCCTCCGGCAACGCGGGCGTCCAGGGCAACCAGTCACGCACTGGTAGACTGGCCCAAGCCTTTCCGGTAATCGCTTCCGGAGCAAAGGGATCGAGAAAAGTCAGGTCGGCGCGGGCTCGGACCTCCAGTCCATCCACCCGGCCGGCAAGGCGGAGGCGATGCAGGTCGCCATGATTTCGATTGACCAGATCCAACCCTGTAAACAGCAGCGCGGGACGCCCCTCTGGCGTCAGGACCAATCCGAGATCGCGGAAGTGCCATTCCGCCTGCCGGAGGCACCAGCGCAGAGCCTGCCTTGCGCTGTCGGGGGATGACGCGCCCAAGGGTTCGAGTTCCTTGACGGCCCAATGCCCGGATTGCTCGCGCACATGGACGGACAGCCCGTCCACACGGACATTCAGTCGCCAGGACAACCGGCGGAGCGACTCCCAGAGCGAAGGCTCGACCTTGACGAAAGGCACCTCCAGCAATACGTTTGCCGGGCTTGCGGGATCATGGATCGCAATGCCGTTGAGGCGCAGTTCGGGCTCAACCCCCTGCCACTCCGCCGTCAACTCGCGAATGGTCACCGGGGCGCCCAGCGTCGACGTGAGACGGGCCTCGATCTCGGGCTTGTAATGGCGGATGGCGGGGAAAAACTGCTGGGCAAGGACGTAGAGAACGCCAAGCAAAGCCAGCATCCACAAGGCATAGTGCCAGGCCCGGTGAAGGAAGCGATGCAGGCCGGGCCCATAGGGTTCAAGGCGTTTCAACCACATCGCGAGAAAGAATCCGGGGACAGGCTGGAAGTATAGGTCGGTCGCGCCGGAGTGTCTGTTTCCAGCCGGTAAAGCGGACGGATCACAACAGGACGATGTCGTACTGTTCCTGCGTATACAGGCTCTCGACCTGGAAGCGGATCGGCTTGCCGATGAACTGCTCCAGATCGGCGACCGCCTGCGACTCCTCGGACAAGAGGCGGTCGATCACCTTCTGGTTGCCGATCACCATGTAACCGTTGGCGGCATCGTAGGCGCGGGCCTCGCGCAGGATTTCACGGAAGATCTCGAAACAGACGGTTTCCGCGGTTTTGACCGATCCCCGCCCCTGGCAGGTCGGGCAAGTCTCGCACAGCAGGTGCTCCAGCGATTCGCGGGTGCGCTTGCGCGTCATCTCCACCAGACCCAGCTCCGACACCTGGGTGATCTTGGTTTTCGCATGATCGCGGACGAGCATTTTTTCCAGCGACTTCAGC
>JAYRMT010000170.1:0-5854 GCA_041912575.1 Fluviicoccus sp.
AACTCCGCAATCGCCATCAGCGTCGTCTGGTCCAGCTCATTCGGATCAATCTGCTTTACCGCGGTTCCCATGATCAATCTCCGGTTGAAGACCTGAGTCTAGTGCAGCGATACCGCCCGTTCAAACACACGCCGAGCGCCAAACCCTCACCCCAACAACTCAATCTTGTACCCATCCGGATCCTCCACAAACGCCAGCACCGTCGACCCATGCTTCATCGGCCCCGGCTCCCGCGTAATCTTCCCCCCCGCCGCCCGGATCTTCTCGCAGGCCGCATACACATCCCCCACCCCCAGCGCGATATGCCCATAGGCATTGCCCAGCTCATAGCGGTCCGTATCCCAGTTATGCGTCAGCTCGATCACCGCCCCCTCGCTCTCCTCCCCGTACCCCACAAAGGCCAGCGTAAAGCGCCCGTCCGGATAATCCTTGCGACGCAACAGCTTCATGCCCAGAACCTCGGTATAGAACCGCAGGGAACGCTCCAGATCGGTCACGCGGAGCATGGTGTGGAGAATGCGCATGGGGAATTCCTGAAAACGAGTGAATAAGGGAGGTAACTGTATTAGGTTTCGGCAGGCCAGAACAACCGCACCAGCAACTGCTTCAGCCGCTCCAGCTCCAGCGGCTTGGTCAGGTAATCATCCATGCCGATCGCCAGACACCGCTGCTGCTGCTCCTTCAAGGCATGCGCCGTCAGCGCCACGATCGGCACCCGCGCCCGGCCCAGCCGCGCCTCCCGCTCGCGGATCGCCTGCGTCGTTTCGTAGCCGTCCATCTCCGGCATCTCGCAATCCATCAGCACCAGCTGGTAGGCCTCCGGACGCCCGTCATACAACCGCAAGGCGTCACGGCCGTGCGCTGCCAGGTCGCAGGTCAGGCCCAGCTTCTTCAGCATGCCCGCAATCACCATCTGGTTCACCGCGTTGTCCTCCGCCACCAGCACATGTTTGCCCGCCAGCCAGTGACGCACCGCCCCCGGCTCGTTGCGGCGGTCGGAGGCGGAACTGTACTGCTCCTTGCAGCCCAGCAGCTTCAGCAAGGCGTCGCGCAGCACCGACGCCGAGGTCGGTTTCTGCAACACCAGGCTCAGCCCGCCTCTGGCCAGCGCCGCGCGGTCGGGGAACACGCGCATCGCGGTCAGCAGGATGCGCCGCGTCGGCGCCAGCTTGGGATTCGCGGACATGCGCCGCGCGACCTCCAGCCCGTCCAGCCCCGGCATGCGCATGTCCAGCGTCACGATGTCGAAGGGCCGCCCCGACCACACCGCCGCTTCCATCAGCGCCAGCGCCTGCTCGCCGTCGGGCGCGGCTTCCGCCTGCATGCCCCAGGCGGTGGCCTGCTCCAGCATCATGTGGGTGAAGTCGCGCGAGTCGTCGACGAACAGGATGCGCAGGCCCTGCAAGGCGGTCAGCGGCACGAAATGGTCGCTGACGAAATCCGGACTGGCGGGCGGCGCGGGCAGGGTGAACCAGAAATTGCTGCCCTCGCCCGGCGTGCTTTCCACCCCGATGCGGCCGCCCATCAGCGTCACCAGATGATGGCAGATGCTCAGCCCCAGCCCGGTGCCGCCGAAACGGCGGGTGGTGGCGGTGTCGGCCTGCTCGAAGGGCTGGAACAGGCGGTCGCGCTGCTCGGCGGGTATGCCGATGCCGGTGTCGCGGATTTCCACATGCAGTACCGGTACGCCGTCCTGTTCGGCCGGGGCCTGGTGCACATGCAGGCTGACCTGCCCGCGCTGGGTGAATTTGAACGCGTTGCCCAGCAGGTTGAGCACGATCTGGCGCAGCCGGGTCGGATCGCCGTTGATGAACACCGGCACGCCGGGGTCGATGAAGGCGAGGAACTCCAGCTGCTTCTGCTCGGCGGTCAGCGTAAAGACCGAGGCGCACTCCAGGATCAGCATGTCCAGATCCATGTCGATGTGCTCGATGTCCATCTTGCCCGCCTCGATCTTCGAGTAGTCGAGGATGTCGTTGATGATGTTGAGCAAGGCCTTGCCGGAGCCGCTGATCACCTGCACGTACTGCTCCTGCTGCGGTGTCAGCTCGGTGTTCTGCAACAGCTCCGACATCCCGAGCACCCCGTTCATCGGCGTGCGGATCTCGTGGCTCATGGTGGCCAGGAACAGGCTCTTGGCGCGGCTTTCCGCCTGCGCCTGGCCGATTTCCTGGCGGGCGCGGATTTCCTCGTCGCGGGCGTGCAGCTTGGTGCGCAGGTGTTCCTCGCGTTCGGCGTTGGCGCGACGCTCCTCGGCCAGCGCACGGTCCATGGCGGCCTGCTTCTCCTGCCGGGCGATGTTGATGCGGTCCGCCAGCGCCAGCGACAGCAGCAGCACTTCGCAGAACTCGCCGATCTGGATGCCGATGTTGGTCAGCTCGGACTTGGGAATCACCTTGAGCTGGCTCAGGTCGTAGACGACCACCATGGTGGTGAGGCAGGCCCAGGCCAGCACAAAGAAGCGCGCGGAACGGTTGCCCGCCCGCCAGTTGAGGATGCCGGTGATGATCAGCGTGAAGGCGACCCCGATCGACAGCAGGATGATGGTGACGATCATGATGCGGTACGGCAGCGCCAGCGAGGCCAGCGCCAGCGAGGCCATCAGCACCCCGTAACCGGCCACCACCCGGTCCAGCCGGGGGTTGTAGACGGCCGTGTGCAGGAACTCGCGGCTGAACAGCAGGCTGATGCCCAGCGAGAGCGCCAGCGTCACCGCGATCGCCTTGTTGTTCCACCACAATTCATGCGGCCACAGGTACTGGAAGGTCAGGCCGTCCAGCGAGGCGAGCATGGTGCTGAAGCACAGCACGAACAGCACGTAGTACAGGTAGCTCTTCTCGCGGATGGACAGCCAGATGAACAGGTTGTAGCCCGCCATGATCAGCAGCGCGCCGTAGAAGAAGCCTAGCGCGGCCTGCCGGGTCACGTCGTGGCGCAGGAAGGCCTCCGGCGACCACAGGGTCAGCGGCACTTGCAGGCCGCTGGAGCTTTCGACACGCACCAGCAGGCGGTAGTCCTGGCCAGGCTCCAGCGTCAGCGGGAACAGGAACAGGCGGTGCGGCAGCGGGCGCTGTTCGAAAATCAGGTTGTCGCCGGTGGCGAATTCCGCCGCGAGGCGGCCCTGGCTGTCGATCAGCCGCACCTGCACATCATCCAGCAGCGGATACGCCACTTCCAGCAGGCGCGACAAGGACCGACCGCCGGGATTGCGCAGGCGCGCTTCCAGCCAGTAGGCGCTTCCGGAGTAGCCGAAATGGGGGATTTCCCGGTCGATGGTCTGCCAGGCGGCGGGATTGGCGGGCAGCCGGTCCCATGTCAGGCGGTCGGTGGCGTCTTCCAGCACGCGCAGGCCGTGGCCCAGGGGCAATTGGGCGGCGCGCGCGTCCTTGCCGCCCGGCGCGTCGGCGAGGGCGGGTTGCAGGCAGAGCCACAGGGCGAGCAGCCCGGCGGTCAGGAAACGCCACGGGGACCACAGGGACATGAACGGAGCGTCCGGCAGAATGACGTGCTGACTTAAGCGTAGAACAGAATTCCCCGGAACAGGAAGGCAAAAACGGTGATGGAACGGTGACGAATGGAGTAAAGTCAGGCGATGGGCTTCCCGCCCGATCATTTGCACCCCAATGATTCGCGCCATCAGGAGACACCATGAAGAGCGATATCGCCCACCTGCGCCAGGACTACATGAAGGAACGGCTGGACGAGACCGATGTGCTGCCCGATCCGCTGGACCAGTTCCACCGCTGGTTCGAGGAGGCGCGGCAAGCGCAGATTCCGGAGCCTAACGCCATGACCGTGGCCACCGCCGACGCCGACGGCAAGCCCTGCGCGCGCATCCTGCTGCTCAAGGAATACACCGACGACGGCTTCGTCTTCTTCACCAACTACGATTCCCGCAAGGGCCGCGAGCTGGCGGCGAATCCGCAGGCCACCCTGCTCTTCTTCTGGCTGGAACTGCAACGGCAGGTGCGCATCGAGGGCCGCGTGGAAAAAGTTTCCGCCGAGGAGTCCGACACCTATTACCGCCAGCGCCCGCTGGGCAGCCGTCTGGGCGCGCACGCCTCGCCGCAAAGCCGGGTGATCCCGGACCGCCAGTCGCTGGAGGACGCGCTGGCCGACGCGACGGCGCAATTCGGCGATAACCCGCCACGCCCGGCGCACTGGGGCGGTTACCGCGTGATTCCGGAGGTGATCGAGTTCTGGCAGGGACGGCCCAGCCGGCTGCATGACCGGCTGGTGTACCGCAAGGCGGGCGACGGCTGGACAGTCGAGCGGCTGGCGCCCTGAGGGGGCGCCGGAAAGCCGCTCAGGGCGCGGCGCGAGACGGATCGGGCGTCAGATGGATGGCGCGGCCGAACTGCCAGAAGCGGGGAGAGCCGAAGTCATCCTTGCTGATGCAGCCCACGCAGCGAAGATCGCCCGCATGCTGGACCGTCAGCGCCAGGATGCCCGTCACCGCCAGCAGGAGCACGACCGTCTTGCCGGCGACTTGCCAGCCGTAGCGGTTTTCCCCCTGATCGGCCAGGGGGGTGTGGGCCAGGGCCAGGGCGCCTGTCCACAGACACAGCAACTGGGTCGTGGGATAGACCATGTTGCCGGAAAAGAGACTGTCCACGGCGATGGCGGCGACGCCCGCCAGCAACATCGGCGGAACGGTCCGGCGATGGACCCACAACTGGCGGGCCACGATCCCCAGCAGGACCAGCAACGTCATGCCGGTGACGCCCCACTCCGAAATCAGCATCAGCGGCAGGTTGTGGGGGTGCATGAGCGGCCCGGCCGGCAGCGCGGCGCCGAAGATGCCGCCGCCAATCCCGGTCAGGGGATGGTTATGCCAGATCATCCATGCCTTGCTCCATAGCGGCAGCCGGCCGGAGTCGTCCTGGCGGACCAGGTCACCGCCGCTGACCAGCGTGTCGGCCGAGGCATGGAGGCCGTTGCTCACCAGAGCGAACAGCAAGCCGCCCAGAACCAGCGCCGCTGCCTGACCGCCCCATTCGCGCCAGCGTTCGCGCTGCATCAGGGCGACCCCGCCCAACCCGATGGCCATGCCCAGCAGGACCGAGCGCGCGCCGTCCACCAGCAGGCTCATCAGGTACAGCCCCGAGATCACGACCACGGGCCAGCGCCAGACCGGACGAGACAGCCAGCCCGGACGCGCCCACAGCAGGAAGAGGCTCGCCAGGGCGGCGCTGTCGTAGATCCGCATGTTGGCGAAATTCGGCTGCCAGTCCTCCGGCTGCCCGCCATGCCGGACCACCCACAGCGAATGGAAGAGGCGGAGGACGCACAGGAGCGGCAGCAGGGCCGCGACGCCGCTCAGCGCCGCCGCGAAGCGCGGGTTGGCGCGCATCGCCATGTAGCCGCCGATCGCGCCGGCGGTGAGGATCAGCCATAACCCCGCATCGCTCAGGGAATAGACCGGCACCGGGGCGCCGGCCAGCGTCAGCAGGAAACCGGGCGTTAACACGCCTCCCAGCACCACCAGCGTGCGCCGGCTGGCGGGCGAAAAAGCGAACGGGGGGCGATGCGCCTCCTCGCCGAATCCGACGGACAGCAGCGCCACGACCGACAGGACGGCAAGGGCCACCATTTGCAGGGCGCGACTTTCGTCATAGGGATACGCCAGCCAGAAGGTGTCCAGGCCGGTAAACACCGGGATAATCGCGCCCAGCAGCAACAGCAGGCCTATCTTCTGCACGTGCGACAGCCAGGAATGCTTGATTGAAATCATGGGGGTTCCAGAATAGTTCTTGTTCATGCCCCGGGGGCGGCGGGCCCTGCGCCGGAGGCTCCGCCAGTTTACGCGCCCCGGATGAATAGTCCAGCCGGTACGACGCGCGCGCCAGAGTCC
>JAYRMT010000171.1:0-5726 GCA_041912575.1 Fluviicoccus sp.
GGAAATCCTCGCTGATGCCGTGTTCGCCGTGCAGGCCCAGTCCTTCCCAGGCGACCAGCTGCTTCGGCGCCTTGCGCAGCGAGGCGGCGTCGGTGGTGCGTCCCGCGTGGGTCAGTCGCCAGCAGGTGGTGTTCTCGAACAGGGATTCGCCCTGACGCAACAGCACCGGCAAGGCGGCTTCATAGACCTCGCCGACCGGATGCTGGTAATACCCGGCGGCCCAACCGAGCAGGTCCATCAGCACCAGCGGCAGCAGGGGGATGGCGTCGAGCAGGTCGCGGGCGGTCTTGAGCTTTTCCTCGGGCGTGTCGGTATGGTCGGTGATGTTGGTGATCATGCCGACCAGTTCGCGGCTGCCGAACGGTACGCGCACCCGCGCGCCCAGCGTCGGTACATGCGCGAAGCTGGCCGGAATGCGGTAGTCGAAGACATGCCGCAACGGGACGGGGAGGGCGACTTGCAGGTAGAGACGGGACATGCCGGGGCCGTTCTTGTGGTTTGCGGCCATTATGCCTCAAGTCGGCGTCGGGTTCCGCCCGTGCGGCGCTTAGCGATACCAGCGCTCCAGCCCGGCGATCCGCAGCGCATCCCGTTGCGCCGCATCGCGCGGTAGCCATTTTTTCCACGACGCCGTGGCGCGCAACAGGAAGTCGAACAGGGTGAGATGACGGCGCAGCACCCGCTTCTGGCGGTGCGGCAGGACCGGATTGAAATGACCGAACCAGTCGAACAACTGGCGCGGATTCTTCTTCACCCACAGCCACGAGCCCATTTCCAGCGTGAACGGCAGGAACACTGCCGACGATCCGCCCTGCAGGTGACCGGCGTAGAGGTAATCCCAGAGGTCGCCGTGCGTGGTGTAGTTCAGCGACTGAGGCTCCATCAGGTAGAAGTCGTGGTTGGGATACGTGTTGTTGAACACTTCGCGCAGGGCCACGGCCTCGGGCAAATGCGGCGGGGCTTCGCGACGATTGGCCCAGGGAAACCAGATGCGGTCGCGGAAGCCGAAGCCGGAGTGGCAATCCATGGCCAGGGCGAACGGTTGTCCGAGCAGACGCTCCTGCACCGTGCGCACCAGCGCCTGTGCTTCCGGTTCCATCAGGCCGGAACGGCCGCGATACCAGGGCAGGCGGCGACTGAGCCGTTGCCCCCCCAGCGGCCAGGCGGTGAAACCTTCCGCCTCGACCGGCGCATTGCGCATCAGGTCCACCCCGGCGGGATTGGCTCGGGTGCTGTGGTACAGACCGCCGATGTTGATCATCGGCATGCAGACCAGCCGCACGCGACCGAACAGGTCATTCAGGGAGTCGTCCCAGTCCAGCCGCGCGGAAAGGCTTTCCAGCCAGGCGATCAGGATCTGGCTGCCGATGCGCTCCATGCCGTGAATACCGCCGAAGAGGCCCAGCGTGGGCGCGTCCGGCGCCTCGCTGCCCAGTTCCAGTTCCAAGACAGGCAGGTTCAGGCCGGCGGTGCGCACCTCCAGCAGCGGCTTGGCGCGAATGCGCGCGGGATGACGCCGGACCAGGTGTTCAAGCCGGATCAGTTCGGGGAGGTGGCGTTCAAGCGGGGAGAGCATCGGCGGCGGACTGCGGACGGAGGATTCCGCAGTCTAGCCGCCCTGGGTGACGGTTTGCTGACAGGTCAGTAGCGCAGGCCGACGCCGACGGAGACGTTGTCGAGGTATTCATGGTGGTCGTATTTCTCGGCGGAGAAGATCACCACGAAACGGTTGTTGGGGTAGTGGTCGAAGCGGTTCGGCAGCGACAGGTTGCCGTTGGACACATGACGGCCGAGCACCCAGAGCCAGGGCAGGTCGACTTCGCTGCGGAAGCGATAGACAGCGCGTTCGGTGCCGAAGCCGACCTGGAATTGCGCCAGGCGCTTGTAGCCCATGCCGACAAAGGCGTTGAACACCGGGTCGTCGGTGCCTTCGGGGAAGTACTTGATTTCGCCGCCGGAACTGAAGTTGTCGCGGGCGTAAACCGATTCACCGCCGATGGCCCAGCCGGGCTTGTGCACGTTGCGCACGGACTGGCTCAGGGTGCCGGCCACGGTAAGGGACGATTCATAAGCCGGAAACTGGATGGGGCGCTCGGCTGCGGTAGCCTGGAGGGCGATGCCGCCCAAAGCGACGAGGAGATATTTTTGTAGTGGGTTCAGCATGACGACCAAGTCCGTTCAGGCAAAAAACGCCCCGATTATGCCGTGTTTGCGCACGCAGGGCTACGCCAACGCGCTGAATGTAACAACCACGCCGCGTTTCCGGCCTCAGAGCCAGCCGCGGCGGCGGAAATACCAGTACGGCAGCGCCGCCGACAGCACCATCAGCAGGATGGCGTAGGGGTAGCCGAGATGCCAGTGCAGTTCGGGAATCCACGCGAAGTTCATCCCGTAGATACTGGCGATCATCGTCGGGGGCATGAACATCACGGCGGCCACGGAGAAGATCTTGACGATCTTGTTCTGGTTGACGTTGATGAAGCCCAGGGTGGTGTCGAGCAGGAATTTGATCTTGTCGAAAAGGAAGGAGCTGTGCGCGATCAGCGACTCCGAGTCGCGGATGATGTCGCGCAGGCGCTCGCTCTGTTCGGCGTTGAGCACCCCGGCGCGCAGCAGCAGGTAGAGCATGCGCTGCAGGTCGATCATGGAGATCCGCACCTTGCCGTTGATGTCTTCCTGCGAGGCGATGTCCGTCAGAACGGATTCCATGTCGTCGTTTTCGGCGTTGCCCAGGACCTGGCGGCTGGTTTCCTCCAGGTCGGCGTGCACGCGTTCAAGGATGTCGGCGAGGTTTTCCACCTTGGTTTCGAACAGGCCAAGCAGGATCGACTTGGAGTTGCTGATGTTCACCAGGCCCTTGCGGCCGCGCATGCGGAACAGGCGGAACGCGGCCAGTTCTTCTTCGCGCAGGGTAAAGAGCCGGTCGCCGTTGAAGATGAAGGCGGCGGAAATGTTCTCGGGATTGTTGTCGGCGTAGTTCAGGAAGTACGAACTGATGTGCAGGCCGTATTCGTTTTCGTAAAAGCGGGAGCTGGCCTCGATCTCGTAAAGATCGTCGATGGTCGGCAGCTCCTGGGCGTACGCGACGCGGATCCAGTCGCGCTCTTCCTCCGTGGGGTTGATCACATCGACCCAGATGACCTCGGGACCCAGATCGGCGGCGGCATTGATAGCCATCTGCTCCAGCACGCCGCGATTCAGGGAAAAGGCCATCAGCATCCGTCAGTCTCTCTCGGTTGGGGTCATCACGGGCGGGGATTGTTGCGATCGGATTGTATTTAACCCTAAAACCGTCGCGAAAGGGGAGCCTTTTCTTGCAAGCGGTCCGTTAAAGCGTCCGGGCGACGCCCCAGACCTGGATATCGGTCGCTCCGCGCGCCCGCAAGAGCGCGGCGAGGTGTCGGGCGGTGGCGCCCGTGGTGACCACATCGTCCACCAGTGCAATCCGCGCGGGCAAGCGGATGTCCGGCGCCAGCGAGAACAGGTCGGCAAGGTTGCGTTCGCGCTGCTGCCGGCTCAGGGATTTTTGCGCGCTGCCCCCGGCGGCCCGGCGGATGATGTCGCTGCGGAAGGGAATGCCGGACAGACGCGACAGTTCGCGGCTCAACTCCACAGCCTGGTCGAAACCGCGGACAGCCAATCGTTCCGGCGCGGCGGGCACAGGAACCAGCAGTGCGGGGCGCGGCCTGCCGGCCTGGCGAATGCGCCGGTGCAGTAAGCGCGCCAGCGGTAGGGACAGCCGCAGGTCGGGCCGTTCCTTGTAGCGCTTCACCAGCCGGTCCGCAGGGAATTCGAAGGCCAGGGCGCACAGTACCCCGGAGAACGGCCAGTCGGCCGGATCGCAGGCGCAAGCGTCCAGGTCCGGCGGCAGGGGCATCCCGCAGCCCATGCAGGCGCGCAGTAGCCAGGGCAGGTCGCGCACGCACGCGGCGCAAGGGCCGTCGGCAGTAGCGGGATGCACCGCGCACAGCAGGCAGGCTTCCTCGGGAAAGAGGATTTGGCTGAATAATGACCTCATGTCAACTTTTTCGTCCGTTGAAACTTGACAGGCAGCCGGGGGGGACGCACGATCGGCGCATTCCCTAGCTGACCGGAAAACCGTCATGACCGACTTGCGCCACGACTGGACCCGCGCCGAACTGCGCGCCCTGTTCGAACTGCCGTTCAACGAGCTGCTGTTCCGCGCGCAATCGGTGCATCGCGCCCATTTCGATCCGAACGCCGTGCAGGTGAGCACGCTGCTCTCGATCAAGACCGGCGCGTGCCCGGAGGACTGCAAGTACTGCTCGCAGTCGGGCCATTATGATACCGGCCTGGACAAGGAAAAGCTGCTGGAAATCGAGAAGGTGGTCAGCGAGGCCAAGGCCGCGCGCGATACCGGCGCCAGTCGCTTCTGCATGGGTGCGGCCTGGCGCTCCCCGCGCGACAAGGACATGCCGTATGTGCTGGAAATGGTCCGTCAGGTGAAGGCGCTGGGCATGGAGACCTGCATGACGCTGGGCATGCTCTCCGCCGACCAGGCGCGCGCGCTGGGCGATGCCGGGCTGGATTACTACAACCACAATCTCGACACCTCGCCGGAGTATTACGGCAAGATCATCACCACCCGCAGCTATGCCGATCGCCTGAACACCCTGTCTCACGTCCGTGAAGCGGGCATCAAGGTCTGTTCCGGCGGCATCATCGGCATGGGCGAGCAGCGCGAGGACCGCATCGGCCTGCTCATGGAACTGGCCAACCTGCCGGAGCATCCGGATTCGGTGCCGATCAACATGCTGGTGAAGATCGCCGGCACGCCGCTGGGCGATGTCGAGGACCTGGAGCCTTTCGAGTTCGTGCGCACCGTCGCGGTGGCGCGGATCCTCATGCCGAAGTCCTTCGTCCGCCTGTCCGCCGGACGCGAAAAGATGAACGAGCAGTTGCAGGCCTGGTGTTTCTTCGCCGGGGCCAATTCGATTTTCTACGGGGAAAAGCTGCTGACCACCAGCAATCCGGAAACCCACGCCGACCGCTTGCTGTTCGAAAAACTGGGCATTCACGACCTTCAGGTCCAGACCTCCGCGGCGGAGAATGCGCCGTTGCCGGTGCAGGCGAAAGCCACGCTGTGGCGGGATGCGATGGCCGCCTCCTGAGCGGAGCCCTCATGTTCCCTCCGGCGTTCGAACTGGCCCGGCGGCTGGCCGAGCGCCGCACGCAGCAGCGTTACCGGGCCTGCCGCACCCATGATTCCGCCCAAGGCCCGCGCCTGATTCATGACGGCCGGGAATACCTCAATTTCTCCAGCAACGATTACCTGGGCCTCGCCGCCGATCCCCGCGTGACCGCCGCCCTGTCTGACGCCGCCCATCGTTACGGGGTGGGCAGCGGGGCGGCGCATCTGGTGTGCGGACACCACCGCGAGCATCAGGCGCTCGAGGAAGAATTGGCGGCCTTTACCGGTCGCGAAGCTGCGCTACTGTTTTCGACAGGCTACATGGCGAACCTGGGCATCATCGAAGCGCTGGCAGGGCGCGGCGATCTGGTGCTGGAAGACCGGCTCAACCATGCCTCGCTACTGGACGGCGGTCTGGCCAGCGGCGCGCGCTTCACCCGCTACCGGCACAATGACATCTCCGATCTGGAACGGAAACTGGCGGAGGCTTCCGAAGTGCGGAAACTGGTGGTGACCGACGGCGTGTTCAGCATGGACGGCGATCTCGCGGACCTGCCTGCAATGGCGGCGCTTT
>JAYRMT010000172.1:0-5700 GCA_041912575.1 Fluviicoccus sp.
GCATGCCGTGCGTCACCAGCTGGTTGAAGTAGCTGACCAGCATCACCCCGTTCAGCACCGCGATGCCGAGCAGCGCGATGAAGCCGACCGAGGCGGGCACCGACAGGTACTCGCCGCTGATCCACAGTGCGAGGATGCCGCCCACCAGCGCGAAGGGGATGTTGCTGAGCACCAGCAGGGCCTGGCGCACCGAGCCGAAGGTGGAGAACAGCAGCAGCCCGATCAGGCCCAGCGCCGCCGGCACCACCAGCGACAGGCGCTTGGCGGCGCGCTGCTGGTTCTCGAACTGGCCGCCCCATTGCAGGCGGTAGCCTTGCGGCAGCTTCACCTTCGCGGCGACGGCGGCGCGGGCCTCGTCGACAAAGCCGACCAGGTCGCGGCCGTTGACGTTGGCGATGACCACGCTGAAGCGGCTGCCCATCTCGCGGTCCACCTTGACCGGACCGCCGGTGGTTTCCAGCCGCGCCACGGCGGACAGCGGATAGCTGCGGCCGTCCGGCGCGGTCAGGCTCAGGCCGGCGAAGCCCTGTTCGGACAGGCGCGCGCCGTCCTCGCCGCGAATCAGGATCGGCACCCGCTTGTTGCCCTCGATCACCACGCCCGCCTTCTCGCCCTCGACAAAGACGCGCAGCGCGGCCTGGATGTCGCTGACGTTGACGCCCAGGCGTCCGGCGGCGAGGCGGTCGATATGCACTTGCAGGTATTGCACGCCGTCGTTCTGCAGGGTGTAGACGTCGCTCGCGCCTTTCAGGCCCTTCAGCACCTGCTCGGTCTCGGCGGCCAGGCGGTTCAGCTCCTTCAGGTCCGGGCCGAAGATCTTCAGCGCCAGGTCGCCGCGCACGCCGATGATCATTTCCGACACGCGCATCTCGATCGGCTGGGTGAAGCTGTAATTGAGGCCGGGGAACTGGTCCATCACCGTGCGGATCTTCGCCAGCAGGGCGTCCTTGTCGGCGACCTGCCACTGCTCGCGCGGCTTGAGCTGCAGGAAAGTGTCGGTCTGGTTGAGGCCCATCGGGTCCAGACCGATCTCGTCCGAGCCGACGCGGGCGACGATGCCGCGGATTTCCGGGACCTGCGCCAGCAGCGCCTGCTGGATGCGGCCGTCCAGGCGCGTGCTTTCCGGCAGCCCGATGGTCGGGGCCTTTTCCACGCCGACGATCACGTCGCCTTCGTCCATGGTCGGCATGAAGGTCTTGCCGACCTGCGTGTAGGCGAAGCCCGCCAGCAGCAGCAGGCCCGCCGCCCCGGCGAACACCGCCTTCTGGTGGCGCACGGCCAGTTGCAGCACCGGCGTGTACAGGCGCTGCAACTGGCGCGGCAGCCAGGGATCTTCGTGGGCGCCGGTCTGGAGCAGCCAGGACGCGGCCACCGGGATCGCGGTCAGCGACAGCAGCAGCGAACCGGCCAGCGCGAAGACGATGGTCAGCGCCACCGGCGCGAACAGCTTGCCCTCCAGCCCTTGCAGGGTCAGCAGCGGCAGGAATACGGTGATGATGATCAGGATGCCGGAGGTGACCGGCGCGGCCACTTCCTTCACCGCGTGGTAGACCTGCGTCATCTTGGGCAGGCGGCGGTGCGACTGCTTGGCCAGCTCGGCGACGATGTTCTCCACCACCACCACGGCGGCGTCCACCAGCATGCCGATGGCGATGGCCAGGCCGCCCAGGCTCATCAGGTTGGCGGACATGCCGAAGCGCTGCATCAGGATGAAGGTGACCAGCGCCGACATCGGCAGCACCAGCGCCACCGCCAGCGCGGCGCGCACGTTGCCCAGAAACAGGCCGAGCAGCACCAGCACCAGCACGGTGGCTTCCACCAGCGCCTTGGTCACGGTGCCGACCGCTTTTTCGACCAGCCCGGCGCGGTCGTAGAACACGTTCAGCGTCACGCCGGGCGGCAGCGCGGGCTGGATTTCCTTCAGCCGCGCACGCACACCTTCCACCACGGCGCGCGCGTTGGCCCCGGCCAGACCCAGCACCAGGCCTTCCACCGCGTCGCCCTGCCCGTTGCGGGTGACCGCGCCGTAGCGGGTCAGCGCGCCGGTGCGCACCTCGGCCACCTGGCCCAGCGTCACCGGCGCACCGCCGCGCACCGTCACCACCAGGTTTTTCAGGTCGTCGATGCCGCTCACCGCCCCGGCCTCGCGCACCAGCAGCACGTCCTCGCCGTCCTGCACGCGGCCCGCGCCGTCGTTGCGGTTGTTGTCTTCCACCACCTGGCGCAGCTGCCGGATATCGACGCCGAGCGCGGCCATCGCGGCGGGTTTCGGCACCACCTCGAAGGCGCGCACCTCGCCGCCCAAGGTGTTGACGTCGGCCACGCCCGGCACGGTGCGCAGCGCCGGACGGATCACCCAGTCCAGCAGCTCGCGGCGCTCGCGCAGGCTTTGCGGACCGTCCACGGTGAACATGAACATCTCGCCGAGCGGCGTGGTGATCGGCGCCAGGCCGCCGCTGATGCCGGCGGGCAGCTGGTCGCTGATGCCGGCCAGCCGTTCGGTGACCTGCTGGCGCGCCCAGTAGATGTCGGTGCCGTCCTCGAAATTGATGGTGATGTCCACCAGCGCGTACTTGCTGGTCGAACGCAGCAGGCTCTGGTGCGGAATGCCCAGCATTTCCACCTCGATCGGCGCCGCGATGCGGCTCTCGACCTCTTCGGGGGTCATGCCCGGGGCTTTCATGATGATCTTCACCTGCGTGGGCGAGACATCGGGAAAGGCGTCGATGGGCAGGCTGCGGAAGGCTGTCCAGCCCCCGCCCGCCAGCACGGCCAGCAGCACGGCGATCAGCAGCCGTTGCGCCAGCGAAAAACGGATCAGCCAGTCGAGCATGTCAGTTCCCCGCCTGCCAGGCGTTGCGCAACGCCGTCACCCCGGACACCGCCACCGGATCGTCGGCGCGCAGCGCGCCGCGCACGGCGGCGGTGCGGCCGTCGCCGGACGCCTGCACGTCCACCGGCGCGAACCCGCTCGCGCGCTGCACGAAGACCACGGTGCGGCCGTTGAGCCGGGTCACCGCCGTCTGCGGCAGCTGCCAGGCGGAACCGTCGCCGCTCGCCGCGCCGATCGAGGTCGCCAGACCCGGCAGCGCGCCCGGCCACGGCGAGGCCAGCGCGGCGCGCACCGTCACCGACTGCGCCTCGCCCGCCACCGCGCCGACGCTGATCACGCGCGCCCGCGCCCGCCCGCTGTCCACCGGCACGGTCTGGCCGGGCCGGAAGGCGGCGGCGGCCTCCACCGGCACCGCCGCTTCCACCCACAGGGCGTTGCCCGCGACCAGCCGCATCAGTTCCCCGGCGGCTTCGATGCGCTGGCCGGGCGCGGCTTTCAGGCCGGTGATGCGGCCGTCGCGCGGCGCGGTCACGGTCAGCTCCGTCGCCGGGCTCTGGCCCGCGCGCAGGCGGGCGATCTGCGCCTCGCTCATCCCGGCCAGGCGCAGGCCCGCCTCGGCGGTGCGCAGCTCGGCGTCGGCGGTCAGGCTGTCGGCCTCCGCCTCGGTGACTTTCCGGCCCGCGATCAGGCCCTCGGCCAGCAGGCCGCGATAGCGTTTCAGGGTGTCGGCGGCGAGCTTGGCGCGGCTGCCCGCGCGCACCACCGCCAGTTGCTGCTCCAGCAGCGCCGGGGCCTGGAGATCCAGCAAGGGCTGACCCGCGCGCACGGCCTGGCCGTCCACCACGCGCACGCGGCTGACCAGGCCTTCGTACAGGGCGCTGATCACCCGTTCATCGCCGGGGGCGGCGGTCAGCCGCGCGGGCCAGGCGGTCTGCCGGGGCGCGGAGAGGACTTGCGGGGTTTGCACGGCGACGCCGAGCGCGCGGACTTGCGCGGGGGAGAGGGCCAGGTCGCCCGCGTGGGCGACGGACAGGCAGGCCAGACCGGCCAGGGCCGGCAAGCGGAATTTCGGCATGACGAAGAGCCTCGATCAATCGAAGGAAAACGGAATTCGGTCAGTCAGGAGACGGCGCGAGGGCCGGTGCCGTACCAGGACGGCGGGCGGATCAGACCTGCAGGCGCAGCGTGGCGATCAGCGCGGTGGGATGGTTGCGCAGGGGAAAACGGAAGCCGCCCGGCCGGGGCGGCGAGGCGCTCGTCCCGGCCCGGAAGGGCAGGACCAGCAACAGGGCGACCGCCAGCAGCGGCAGGGCCAGCGCCAGCAGCAACTGCAGCCGCGAGGCGTCGAGCTTGAGGCTGAGCTCATGGTGCAGGGCGTGCGCCGCCGCCGGGGCCGCCTCGTCGAAGCGGTCGGCCCCGCCGGTATCGGCGTGGTGGGTCAGCACCACCCATTCCTGGCCGTCCATGCGCACGTGCGGGGCGTCATCCGCCGCGTTGTGCGTGAACAGGCTGGCTCCGGCCAGCGCCAGCCACCAGGCCGCATAGACGGCCAGGATCGTCCGCGCCAGGCGGCGGAGGACGGCAGGGGACAGGCGGAAGGCGCAAAAAGTCACAGTAATCCGGTCGGGAATTCGGGTCGGAGCGATTCTAGCGGCCGGGCGCCGCAAGAATCCTTAGCGCAAGCTTAAGCGGGATTTGTGTGCCGTCAAAGTGATCCGGATCATGTCATCAAAGCGACATCGGGGCGTCATCAACCGTTCAACCGGCAGCGCGATGATGGTCTGGCCAAAGATTAACCAGACCTCGCGGGGTCGCCGGACGTCTCGCGCACGCCGGCCCGTGGACCCCGCCCCGGAGAAAAAGACCATGACCGATTCGCGAACCCCGCTGTTTTCCCGCCTGAACGCCTGGGACCTCGACTGGTGCCTGCGCTTCAACCGCTACGCCGACCGCAACGCCGTCGCGCTGTTTTTCCGCCACGTCAGCCGCCTCGGCAACGGCTGCTTCTGGTACGCGCTGGCCGGACTGATTCTCTGGCAAGACGGTGCGGCCGCGATCGCGCCGGTCACGCAAACCCTGCTCACCGCGCTCACCGGCACGGCGATCTACAAGCTGCTGAAGACCCGCACCCTGCGCCCGCGCCCCTACCAGGTGCACCAGGCGGTGGTGCTCGGGGAGCGGCCGCTCGACCACTTCAGCTTCCCCTCCGGCCACACCCTGCACGCGGTGCTGCTGACGGTCATGCTCGGCCATTTCTACCCGGCGCTGCTGCCGCTGCTGGCGCCGTTCACCGCGCTGGTGGCGCTGTCGCGGATGGTGCTCGGCCTGCACTATCCCACCGACGTGCTGGCGGGCGCGGCGCTCGGCGCGACGCTGGCCGGGATCAGCCTCGGTTTCTGCTGAGCGTCCCGCGCGTCCGCCGCATTCCCGGACGCCGGGCAAAGTCATCCGGACGGACCGTCAAGTGCGCCGCCCCGGAATTCCCTAATGTCGGTTGCTAACAGGTCCGGATTGTCCGGGCCGTCCCCCACCCCGACACAAGAACAATCCGGGAGTTCCGACCATGATTTACGCCAATCCCAACCACGAAGGTTCCGTCCTCCACTTCAAGGGCCGCTACGACAACTTCATCGACGGCGGCTGGGTCGCCCCGGTGAAGGGCCAGTATTTCGACAACATCAGCCCGGTCAACGGCGAGGTGTTCTGCCAGGTGGCGCGCTCCTCCGCCGAGGACATCGATCTCGCGCTCGACGCCGCCCACCGCGCGTTCAAGGTCTGGGGCCAGTCCTCGGTGACCGAACGCAGCAACATCCTGCTGCGCATCGCCGACCGCATCGAGCAGAACCTGGAAGTCCTGGCCGTCGCCG
>JAYRMT010000173.1:0-5696 GCA_041912575.1 Fluviicoccus sp.
CTGCTACAATACCCCCTCGCTTTTTCAGTGCCGATTGACGGGAATTTGCCATGACGATCAACGCCGGAACGGTCCAACAGTGGGCCGCCGAATACGAGAGCCGCACGCCGCTGCAAATCCTGGCGCTGGCTTTTGACACCTTTGGGGAAAATGCCGCGATTTCCTTCAGCGGCGCTGACGATGTCGTGCTGATCGACATGGCCTCCCGCCTCGGCAAACCCTATCGCGTATTCTGCCTGGATACCGGGCGACTGCACGCCGAAACCTACCGCCTCCTCGAAAAGGTCCGCGAGACTTACAAGATCAACATCGAGATCTGTTTTCCGGATTACGCGCAAGTCGAGGACATGGTCAACAAAAAAGGCCTGTTCAGCTTTTATCAGGACGACCACAAGGAATGCTGCGCCGTGCGCAAGGTGGGTCCCCTCAAGCGGAAACTGGCGACGCTGGACGCCTGGATTACCGGCCAGCGTAAGGACCAGAGCCCGGGAACCCGTCTGAATATCCCGGTTGCGCAACCTGATCCCGCTTTTTCCGGCCCCGGGAAGTCCTTGGTCAAATTCAATCCGCTGGCCAACTGGACCTCGGCGCAGGTATGGGAATACATCCGCGATAACGATGTTCCCTACAACGAACTGCACGCCAAGGGATTCATCAGTATCGGCTGCGAACCTTGCACCCGCCCCGTGTTGCCGAACCAGCATGAGCGCGAGGGCCGCTGGTGGTGGGAGGAAGCCACCAAGAAGGAATGCGGCCTCCACACCGGAAATCCGAAGTAAACCTGACAGCGGCGAGGTGACCCCCATGCATATCATCTTTGTAAAGAAGATTCTTGCCGATGGCTCACCCTGCAAGAAATGCGGGGAAGTACTCGAGCGGATGGCGTCGGAAGATCAGATGCGATACATCGACGAGATTCTGGTCGCGGATGAACGCGATCCTGAATCCGCCGGCATGGTGCTGGCCCGCGCGCTGGGTGTGGACAGGGCGCCTTTTTTTGTCGTGACCGGGGACGACGGAATCCGCACCGTTCACACGGTCTACCTGAAATTCGTCAAGGAGGTTCTGGGCGGCAAGGCCAAGGAGGCCGACGAATTACGGGAAATCCTCAGCAACGAGAATCTGGACTTCCTGTAAAGCCCCCTGCCTCGCTCCTTCATCAATGCAGGCGCGTTCCAGCCGGGCGGTCTTCGTCGTCAGACACGCCATCGCCGGTTTCATCTCCAGCCGATCGCGGTTCATCGTCGTCAGGCGCTCCGTCCTGCCGGGCAAAAATCGCGCCCAGCATCTGCAAACCGGCGGCAATCATCGACTTCCCGAGCGCACCGGCACGGTCCCCCAAAAAACCGCGGGCTTCACGTGAAAAGCGGATACGGACCAAGGGCTCTCCCGTTCCCTCGCTTGAATCCGCCCGGCGCAGGACAACCTCGCCATCCGACAGTTCGACGATTTCCAGCAATTCAGGATCGGACATCTTGCCTCCGCCGGATCACACCTTCGGATTCTTTCCCTTGACGACCTGCCAGTGGCCATCGCGGTAGAAGGCCTGCCAGCCAGACGGCTTGCCCTCATCTTCCGTGGTGACGTACTGCTCCTTGGTCTTGCGGCTGAAACGCAATTGGGCGGGATTCCCGTAATCATCCGTCAAGGGTGCTTGCAGCAGGTAATGGTACTTCGGATCAAGACGATCCGCCGCATCACGGAGTTCGCCGATGGTGGGCGCACGGGTTTCGCGATGCTTCGGGAACTGGCTGGCCGCCAGGAACAGGCCGGCGGCACCGTCACGCAGGACGAAAAAGTCATCCGATTTCGCGCACTTCAAGTGCGGCATCGGAATCGGATCGGATTTGGGCGGCGCGGCTTCGCCGTTCTTCAGCACCTTGCGGGTATTCGGGCAACTGCCGCAGGCGAAATACTGCCCGAAACGGCCGCTCTTGAGCTGCATCTGCGCCCCGCACTTGTCACACTCGATGGTCGGGCCTTCATAGCCTTTCAGGCGGTACTGCCCTTCTTCCAGCACGAAACCGTCACAGTCGGGATTATTGCCGCAGACATGCAGCTTGCGTCCGGCATCGACCAGATAGCTGTCCATGGCGGTACCGCACTTCGGACAGCGCTTGCGCGCACGAAGTTCGTTGGTTTCGCCATCCTCGTCATTATCCGCCAACGCGATATGCTCCACCGGCACCAGGTTGACGGTACCCTTGCAGCGCTCCTTGGGCGGCAAGGCGTAACCTGAGCAGCCCAGGAACACGCCCGTGCTTGCGGTACGGATCTGCATCGGACGACCGCACTGGGCGCAGGACAAACCGATGCTGACCGGCTGATTGCGCCGCATGCCCTGCTCGCCGGCCGCCTGTTGCAGACGTCCCCGGAAATCGGCGTAGAACTCGTTGAGGACAGCCTTCCACTCCCGATTGCCTTCCGCCACCTTGTCCAGATCCTCTTCCAGATGCGCGGTGAAGTCATAATCCATCAGATTGTGGAAGCTTTCCAGCAAACGATCAGTGACGATATCGCCCATCTTTTCCGCATAGAAGCGCTTGCTGTCCAGCTTGACGTAGCCGCGCTCCTGAATCGTCGAAATGATAGACGCATAGGTTGAGGGGCGTCCGATGCCCCGCTTTTCCAGCTCACGCACCAGGGTAGCTTCGGTGTAGCGCGCAGGCGCCTTGGTGAAATGCTGCGTGGGTGTCAGCTTTTCCAGACCGAGCGTCTCCCCCACCTTGACCTCAGGGAGGATGATGTCATCAGAGTCCTTCTGCACCGGTGACAGCACCCGCGTGAATCCGTCGAACGTCAGTATGCGACCCTTGGTGCGCAGTTCATAATCACCGGCCTCGACAGCAAGCGTCGTGCTGACGTACTCGGCATCGGGCATCTGGCAGGCCACAAACTGTCGCCAGATCAGCTCGTACAGACGCTCGCCGTCGCGTTCGAGACCGGGGATGGAGCCCGGGCGGGTATTCACATCGGAGGGGCGGATGGCTTCGTGGGCTTCCTGGGCGCCCGCCTTGCTGGCGTAGAAATTGGGCTTGGCGGGCAGGTATTTCTGTCCGTAGTGCGTGTCGATGAAGCCGCGCACCGCATTGAGCGCATCCTGGCTCAGGTTGGTGGAGTCCGTTCGCATGTAGGTGATGTAGCCGGCTTCATATAGCCGCTGCGCCAAGGTCATGGTCTTCTTGACCGTGAATCCGAGCCGCGTGCTCGCCGCTTGCTGCAGTGTGGACGTAATGAACGGCGCGGGCGGCCGGGTACGGGTCGGCTTGTCTTCGCGACGGGCAACCTTGTACACAGCAGGATTCAGTCGGGCCAGCGCATCTTGCGCTTCCTTCTCGTTTTTCGGCCGGAAATTCTGGTCCTTGTAGCGTGCCACCTGAAGCCGCAAGGCGACCTGAAGCGGTGTCAGGGTGTCCGCATGGATTTCCCAGTATTCTTCCGGCACGAATGCGCGGATTTCGCGCTCCTTCTCCACGACCAGACGCACGGCGACCGACTGGACGCGTCCGGCGGACAAACCGCGGGCAATCTTTTCCCAGAGCAGCGGCGAGACCATGTAACCCACCACGCGGTCCAGGAATCGACGCGCCTGCTGGGCATTGACGCGATCCATGTTCAGGGCGCTGGGCGACTTGAAGGCGGAAGTGATCGCGGCCTTGGTGATTTCATTGAAAACAACGCGCTGATAGCGCTCCGGGCCGCCGCCGATCACTTCGCGCAAATGCCACGCGATGGCCTCTCCTTCGCGGTCCAAGTCAGTCGCCAGATAGATGGTTTCGACCCCGGCGGCCAGGGATTTGAGTTCGGCAATCACCTTTTCCTTGCCGGGAAGGATTTCATAGTGCGCCTTCCAGTCATGCTCGGGATCGACCCCCATGCGGGAGATCAGGGCGCTGCGGGCCTTTTCAGCCTTGTCCGTCGGAGCCTTGACGCGCGCCTTCGGCGTGCTTTCCTTTTCCTCTTTCGCGCCGCCGCTCACGGGCAGGTCGCGCACATGACCGATGCTGGATTTGACGATAAAGTCTTTCCCCAGGTACTTATTGATTGTTTTCGCCTTCGCGGGGGACTCGACAATAACCAGAGCTTTAGCCATAAAAAACCAGGATCAGGAATCAGGGAGATGCAAAATGCATCGTGCAGGACAAGGCGGCATATATATGACGTCTTGTAGCCACGGTCAAGCAAGCGTACAGGACTGCTACGTCAAAGATCGCTGCAGTGTGCTTTTGAAAACGTCTCGGGCAGCGCCTGCAGCACAGGAAGCAATTCCATGCCTTCCTGCTCGCGCCAGTAGATATCGAGGCGTCCCGGATGGATTTCCAGCCCGACCACGGACATGGGCAAGGCCGTGACGGACGACGGTAAGGGGCTGTCTGTTTCCCACCGACCCGTTTGTCCGCGCGTGATCCGTCGCTCGACAGACAGCTCGGGCGCGGAAAGGGTGTAACACGCCACCATGCGCTCCACCTTGCCGCTCAGCCAGGCGGGACAAGGTAGCACGTGGACCGTGAATCCCCGCGAGCGGGCTGCCTCCCGCAAGACGGCAAGCGCACGCTCCCGGGCGCTTGGGCGCAACAGCAGCATCTGGCCGCCGACAAAGAACAGGACCAGCGTCAGGGCGACCAGGAAAGTCTTCATGTCATGAGTGGTGTTCAGTCCGAAGTGAAGAACACGTTCTTCATCTTGGTCAGCTGACTTTGCAAGGACGATGACACGCTGGAGGACATTGTGAAGAAACTCAGCAGGGCCTTGGAATTCGCATCGCTCTGGAATTCGGTCATGATGCGCTGCCAGAACGCATGATTGACCAGTTGCAGCTGCTCATTGGTCTTGACCAGTCCCTTCAGTTCCCAATCGGGGTTACCGCCATCGCGCCAGACAAAGTACTGTTTCATCAGGTACAGGGACGCGGATCGCAGGATGTACTCCTCCTGACGGGCGAACGGCAGGTGGTGACGGGCGTTCGGCTTGAGGGTGCGGAACACCGGACAAGCGCTGGTGGCCATGACCAGTCCCATCAGGGCGCGCACCCCTTCCTCCAGCGTGACCCGCTTGAGAAATTCACGGTCGGGCGTGGTCACGCGGACATTGATGCGCGAGGAGGCCTGGAAACTGTGGAAATCCCGGATGATGCCGTCCAGATCGACCGCCGCCGGGCAATGGCTGTGATCGGCCTTGCTGAGGGGACAATTCTGGCACTGATTGTTGTCGAGCTTCGTCCAGGCAGGCGCCTTCTGGGTATCGCGCTTGGCGTTGTAGACGCGGTCAAGGTCCACCTCATAGGTGAGCTCTTTGCCGTCATCAAATGAAAAATGGTACTGGATGAGCATGGGGTTAATCGTCCTTAACATCGTCTGAGGGGTACATTAAAGCGTTTGCGACGGTGTGGCAAACCTTTGTCCCTTTCTTGTGAGATACGTCAAGGCGGGAATGGCGGATGCAGCGAGATCAAAATTCCCCGCCAATGAAAACGCCCCGACAGGCGGGGCGTTTTCGTCAACGGTCAAAGACTCAGACGAGCTTTTCCAGTTGCGGCACGATGTCGAACAGGTCGCCGACGATGCCGTAGTCCGCCACGGAGAAGATCGGGGCTTCTTCATCCTTGTTGATGGCGACGATGACCTTGGAGTCCTTCATGCCGGCCAGATGCTGGATGGCGCCGGAGATGCCGACGGCGACATACAGTTGCGGGGCCA
>JAYRMT010000174.1:0-5674 GCA_041912575.1 Fluviicoccus sp.
GACGGGACAATTGCAGCACGCTTTCAATAATGCCGTTCACCCGGACACAATGCTGCTGGACAATGACCAGAAGCCGGCGGTCGGGTCCCTCGATGGTCGGGGACTCCGCCAGCAGCTGTGCGGCATGACTGATGGCCCCGAGCGGATTGCGGACTTCGTGCGCGATGCTCGCGGTCAGACGTCCCAGGGAAGCCAGTTTCATCTGCTGGGCTTTCTGGCTCATCAGCGCCGTGTTTTCCAGGAAGATCAGGGTGTACGCACCTTGAGCGTCATTGCCCAGACTCATGTAGGACACACTGATTTCCGGAAAGCCGGGCTGGTTCTTGAAGGTCAACGGGCGCAGCATCGAGTTCTGCCTCCAGGCGATCAGACCGGCATCCAGCGTGGCGGACATTTCCTTCAGATTCAGTCCCGAGAATACGCTGCCAATGCCCAGGAGCTGCCGGCTGGCGTGGTTGAGCTGGATCAGTCGCCGTTCGCTGTTGACGACGATGATCCCGGTATGCATGCGCTCGATAATCTGGGCGTTCAGTTTCTGGAGATTGGCGATTTCCTGGAAGCGTTGGCGGGCAAGGGCTTCGACCTGGCGGAACCGTCGGCTGGTCACCTGGCTGAACAGCGCCACCGCCATGAAGCTGAGACCGAGCAGGGTGGATTGGGCGAAGGTCTGGATATCGAGCGGCAGACTGTTCGTATAGTAGGGGTAGTACTGTTCGCAAAGGAAGGCGACGGTGGCAACCACCGCGATCACAGGCCCCTGTTTGCCGGGCAGCAGTATGTTGCCTGCCGCGACGATGACCAGGAACAGCATGCTGAGCTGCAGGGTCGGACCACCGTTGGCGTGCATGATGACCGTGACGGCGATGACGTCGGTCAAGGTAATGACGAAGCCCTGGGTGCGCGGATCGCTGCGCAGTTTCCCGGTCAGGACCAGGCTCAGGGCGGCGATCAGCAGGTACAACGAACTGGCGTAGCCGTAGAGTCCGGGATGCGCCGCGCCCAGCAGCGGCGGGCCCGGCATGAACATGAACAGCCCCACCAGCAACAGTGCCAGCACCACGCGGTAATAGACGTAGATGCGCAGCAGACGCCAGTCGTCATCGGATTCGGCGTAGCCGGGCGGTTGGACGGTCATGGCTGGTGTTTCAGGAATTCGTCGCGATGGGCTTCGCAGCAAAAGAAATGTCCCCGGGATTGCGTGCTTTCGGTCTCGGGAATGTGGATTCCGCACTGGCGGCATTGCCGCATCATGGGCGGTTCCACGGTCCGTACTACGCCGGTCGGCGAGGGATTGCCGCGCACCAGTCGGACAATCAGCCAGACTATCCCCGCCAGGAACAGCAGTCGGAACAACATGCCCATGATCTTCTCGTTATCGCGCTTTTGCCGCAAACAGCGCTAGTCTATCCTATGCGACCTATGTCGCAAGCCGGGATTGATCATGTTGCTGCCAATTGCCATTGCCCAGGAAAACTTCACGGTCGGGGATATCGACGGGAATCTGGCCCGGGTGCTGGCGTTGGCCGCGCGCGCCCGGGAGCAGGGCGCCGCCATGGTGGTGTTCCCCGAGTTGGCCCTGACCGGTTATCCGCCCGAGGATCTGCTTTTCCGGCCCAGCCTTCAGCCCCGCATCGATGCCGCGCTGGCACGGCTGGCGGAGGTCCGGGATATCGTGATGGTGCTTGGCTATCCGCGTCGCGAAGGCGAATGTCTGTATAACGTTGCCGGCGCCTGGCTCAACGGCGTTTGTCTGGCCGAATATGCGAAACAGCAACTGCCGAACTATCAGGTCTTCGACGAGAAGCGCTACTTCACGCCGGGCCGGCAGGCCGGTGTTTTTGACTGGCATGGCGTCCGCTTCGGCCTGACCGTCTGCGAGGACATCTGGCATCCCGAACCGGCGCGACTGGCGCGAGAGGCGGGCGCCGAAGTCCTGGTGAACCTCAACGCATCGCCTTTCCATGCGGGAAAACAGTCGCAACGCCGGTCAGCCGTTGCAGTGCAGGCGAGCGCTAACGGGGTGCCGGTGCTCTATGCCAATCTGGTGGGAGGGCAGGACGAGCTCGTGTTTGACGGCGGATCGTTCGCGATCAATCCGGACGGCGGGGTTGCCGTGGAAATGGCCCGGTTCGTCAGCGCACTGGAGATCGTGACGTATGACACGACGGCCGCCCGGTTCGTGGCGGGGGCGCGGGCCGCCGAAATGGATCCGGATGAAGCGGTCTATCAGGCGTTGGTGCTGGGCGTGCGGGACTACGTGCGCAAAAGCGGATTCCAGGGCGTGGTTTTCGGTTTGTCCGGCGGCATCGACTCGGCGCTGGTCGCCACGATTGCCGTCGATGCCCTGGGCGCGGATCGCGTTCAGGCGGTCATGATGCCCTATCACTATACCTCCGGCATGAGCCTGGAGGATGCCGAGCTGGAGGCGCGAAATCTTGGCATCGGCTATTCCGTCATGGAAATCGCACCTGCCGTGGAGGCGTTAACCACCATTCTCGCGCCGGCATTCGCGGGCTCAGCGCGCGACAAGACCGAAGAAAACCTTCAGGCGCGCTCACGGGGCGTCCTGCTGATGGCCCTTTCCAACAAGAAGGGCTGGCTGGTGCTGACAACCGGGAACAAGTCGGAAATGGCGGTGGGTTACGCCACCCTGTACGGCGATATGGCGGGCGGCTTCGATGTGCTCAAGGATGTCCCGAAAACCCTGGTGTTCCGTCTGGCCGCGTGGCGGAACCGCCAGGCCGGTTATCCCGTGATTCCCCAGCGGGTGATCGATCGCCCGCCGTCCGCTGAGCTGGCGCCCGGACAGAAAGATGAGGATACCCTGCCGCCATACCCCGTGCTGGACGATATCCTGGCCCGCTATGTCGAGCAGGACCAGAGCGCGGAGGACATCATCAAGGCCGGGCATGACCGCGAGGCCGTATACCGGGTGATCCGGATGGTGGACATGAATGAATACAAGCGTCGTCAGGCCGCTATCGGTCCGCGTATCACCACGCGGGGCTTTGGCCGCGACCGCCGCTACCCGCTGGTCAACGGCTGGAAACCGGGGATATGAACAGCTGAATCGGGTACGACTCAGTCGCGATCGGAGAACCAGCCGAAAAACTTGCGCTTCGGATGCTGTTCCTTGGGCAGGCGGATCACCACGGTGCCGGAAAGCTGGTCATGCCAGGCCAGTCCCCGTCGTCCGATCAGCGACCAGCCGTAGTTGGCGAAAAAGCCCGTAGCCACGCTGGCGAGAAATGCGCTGTCCGTTCCGTAAAGCACCTTGCCGATCAGGCCGCAACACGCAGGAAGGATCATCGCCGCCGCGCAGCGACCGAAGGACTCCGACCAGCGCAGATAACCGCCGTCGGGACGGAGCACCCGGATTCGCCAGGTTTGCATGCCCAAGGTCTGGCCGGCCTTGCGCCAGAAGTAGCCGTAGAACAGCCAGGTGGTCAGCACCATCGCAGGGAACAGCACGAAGTGCCGGAAATCCGCGGGCAGGGCCGTGGCCCGGTGCTGGGCGGCGATTTCCTTCGGTGTGGCAATGCCGACGAGAATGGCGCCGACAATCGCGTTCAAGGCGATAATCAGCAAGGCGTCGTAAACAACGGCGGCAAGGCGGATGCGCATCGGCGCCAGCACGGGCTTTTCTGCGGGTGTGGCGGGCGCGCTCGCGGGAGCGGCGGGGCGTTTCTTGCGCTTGGCCATGCGGGATTGTGCGGGAGTTGGTGCCGAAAACAGGAATCGAACCTGCGACCTACTGATTACGAATCAGTTGCTCTACCGACTGAGCTATTTCGGCATGCCGTCAGCGGGACTGCCATTTTAGCGGCGGCCGATCAAAAAACAAGTGTATCCGGCGGTTGATTTTGCTATATTCCGCCTCCTTGTTGCGCCTGGCTCTGACGAAGCGACAGTCGGGGTGGGCCAAAAGAATGGTCGTGCATCGTTCCTGCCAAGCCGAGGCTACGCAGGGGGGCGATGCCCCCTAACCAGTCTTTTTGAGGTGAACCATGAAAGCCGATATCCATCCCCGTTATGAAGAGATCACCGCGACCTGCTCGTGCGGCAATGTGATCAAGACCCGTTCCACGCTGACCAAGAACATCCATCTGGACGTCTGCGGCAAGTGCCACCCGTTCTACACCGGCCAGCAGAAGATTGTTGATACCGGCGGACGTATCGACAAGTTCAAGCAGCGCTTCGGCGTCCGCGGCTCCCTGAAGAAGTAATTTCTCGGGATTGCGGCAAAAAAACAGCGTGTCGGTGACACGCTGTTTTTTTTTGACTGCCGCTTACTGGAACAAGGCGTCCGGATTATCGGGCTGGCCTGAGGGTTGAGCTTGGGTGTTGTCCGCAGGAGTGTCGGTCAACGGCGTGGCGCCATCGGGAGCTTCCGGTCCCAGATCATCTGTTTTGGGCGGCCCGACAGGCGCCGGCTCGACACCGGGCGGGGCGTTCAGCCACTTGTCCGGGATGTCGGCCAGTGCATGCTCCATGAACCGGGTCCAGATCGGCAGTGCGGCATAGCCCCCGTATTCCAGCCGACCGAGCGGGGCGGGGTTATCAAATCCGACCCAGGCGACGGCCACCATCCTGGGTGTGAATCCGGCGAACCAGGCATCCTTGGCGTCGTTGGTGGTTCCGGTCTTGCCGGCAATATCACTCCGTTGCAGCCGCAAGGCGCTGCGCGCAGTGCCATGAATGATGACATCGCGGAGGATGTTGCCCATCTGGTAGGCGGCTTTGGCGCTCATGACGCGCTTGGCGCGCGGATGGACGAGAGGTTGCTGTGTCACGGCCGGTGGCGTGGATGCGGTCGCGGGATCGGTAACCGAAATTCCGGCGCCGTCTCCGGTGATTTCGACCGGCGCGTCTGTCGGCGTTACCGCATCCGGCTTTTGGGCGTCGCAGTCGGCGCAGGCGTATTCCGGATTTGCCTGGAAAATGATCTTGCCTTTGGCGTCCTCGATCCGTTCGATGAAGTATGGATTCACCCGATAGCCGCCCGAAGCGAAAACCGAGTAGGCGGTTGCCATCTGGATCGGCACTACTTGCGCGGTGCCCAGGGCCAGGGTCAGATTTTTGGGCAGTTCGTTGTCAATAAAGCCGAAACGGTCCAGATACGCCCGCGCCCGCTCCACGGTCACGGCTTGCAGCAAGCGCACGGACACCAGGTTGCGCGAGAGATAGAGCGCCCGTCTCAGCGTGATCGGGCCCATGAACTCGCCGTCAGAGTTGCTGGGAGACCAGTTGCCGATGGTCAGCGGCGAATCATTGATGATGCTGTTCGGCGTGAAACCCCGTTCCAGGGCAAGCGTATAAATGAAGGGTTTCAGTGTGGAGCCGGCCTGACGCCAGCCCTGGATGCTGCGGTTGAACTGGCTCTGGTAATAGTCAAACCCGCCCACCAGCGCCTCGATGGCGCCGTTCTCGGGATTCATGGCCACCAACTGGCCCTGAACGGCCGGAATCTGGCTCAGTCGCCAATGACCATTGGTCTCCGTCACGCGGATGACGTCGCCGCCTTTCAGGATCTGCGTTGCCTTGGTAGGTGCCGGGCCTGTGGCGTTCACGCTCTTGTAGGGACGCGCCCAGCTCATGGCGGCCCAGTCGAGCCGGATTTCGCGACCGTCCTTGAGCACCGCCCGCGCGTCGCGGGCGGAAACGGAGGTGACAA
>JAYRMT010000175.1:0-5549 GCA_041912575.1 Fluviicoccus sp.
TACCTCGACAACCTGGCGCGCGCAGCGGCGCTGGATGCCGGTGAAGACCTGCTGCGCGACAAGATCGGCGTGCTGCGCGTCAGCCGCAAGGCGGCGGACGAGGAAACCTCCGACCTGGCCGTCAAGGCCGTGCAGCGCCTCTTCGATCGCGGCGAGGTCCGGCCCGACGAGGTTGATTGCCTGGTGGTGGTGACGCAGAATCCGGACGGCCACGGTCTGCCGCACAGTTCCGCGCGCGTGCACGGCAAGCTCGGCCTGTCGACCCGCTGCGCGGTGTTCGATGTCTCGCTCGGTTGTTCCGGCTATGTCTACGGCCTGTCGATCATCCTGGCCCTGATCCAGGCGCAGGGCCTGAAACGCGGCCTGCTGGTCACCGCCGACCCCTATTCCAAGATCATCAATCCGCAGGACCGCAACACCAGCCTGCTGTTCGGCGACGCCGCCGCCGCGACGCTGATCACCGACCGCCCGGTGTGGCGTGTCGGCCGTTTCGACCTGGGCAGCGACGGCCGTCACGCCGATGATCTCGCCGTGCCCGCCAACAGCCGTCACTTCCACATGAACGGCCGCGCCGTGCTGAATTTCTCCGCGCGCAAGGTGCCGGAGAGCATCCTGCACGCGCTGGAGATCAACGGCGTGGCGCTGGCGCAGGTGGACCGCTTCCTGCTGCATCAGGGCAGCCGCCATGTGGTGCACCAGATCGCCCGCCGCCTGGACGTGCCGGACGAGAAAGCGCCGTTCCTGGCCGGGAACTATGGCAATACGGTGTCGTCCTCGATTCCGCTGTTGCTGGCGGATGAGGTGGTGAAGGATGACCGCTGCGTGGCCTTGTCAGGCTTCGGTGTGGGCATTTCCTGGGGCTCGACGGTGCTGTGGCGGGTCTGAGCCCGGCATAGGCAGTTGCGCCGGGCGTCGCTAAGATGGAGCCGTGCCGCGCGGGTCGGGTCTGCGCGCGGTGTTCGTCACGACACGGAGCGCCTTCGTCATGCCCCATTTCCTGTATCAGGCCGTCGCCGCTGACGGTTCCCCGGCGTCCGGCGCGATGGAAGCCGACAATGCGCAGGCCGCGCACGGCAAGCTGGTCATGGCGGGTTACCGGCAGATACAGATACTGAGCAACCGGACCACCGCAGCGCTCCAGGATGATCTGGACGCGATGTCGCCCGGGGAGCGCCAGGAAACGGCGCGGGCGCGGGTCCGTTTCATGACGGCCGCGCAGGGATCGGGCGGGACCACGGTGATGGTCGAGGTGGCGCGGCGGTCATGGATTTATTTGCTGTGCTTCGGCGCGCTTGCCGCGCAGGCCTTGGCCTCCGACCACCCGCTGCGCGCCTGGGTCTTTCTGTCCGCCCTGGCGGCCCCGTTTCTGGTCTCGTTCCGGGCAGGCGGCCCCTTGCGTGATTACCGGCAGCTCCAGCTGGCCATGGCGCATGGCGATTGGGCGCAGGCGCAATCCCTGATCGCCCGGATGCGCCGCCATCCCGCGAATTCGACCCAGTTGGCCATGGACCTGGATGTCCGTGAGGCGCAGATCCGCGCCCGCGCGGGCGAGCCGATCGCGACCGTGATCGAGAGCCTGTCGGCCTGGCGCGACCGGCTGGCGGACCAGCCGGGGACGTTTGACTCCGGATTGGTCGGGATCTATCTGGCCGCCCGCGATTATCCCGGCTATCGCGCCGCCGCCCGCGCCAGTTACGAGGCCGCGCCGGAGGATGCCACCCGGGCGATCGAACTGGCGACGGCGGAGGCGCGTTTCGGCGATCTGGCGGAAACGCGTCGGCTGCTGGACGGGCTGAATCCGGCGCTGGTGACGCCGCTGGCGGTCAACTACGTGAACTGGTGCCGGGGGATGATCGCGCTCCGTGAGGGCGATCCGGCCGGCGCGGAGGCCCCGTTGCGGGCGGCTTCGACCAGTCTGCAGGCCGTGGCGAAGAAGCTTCCGGTCGCGGAGACGACGCTGGCGCTGGTCAATGCCCATCTCCCGCTGGCGCTGGCCCGCTCCGGGCAGGGGGATGAAGCCCGGCAACGCATCACGCCGTTCTGGCCGCAGCTCGACCTGTTCGCCGACGCCGGGTTGCGCGCCGATCTCGAGCGCGAAGTCGGCCGATCGCCCTACCAGTAATTCTCCACCGCGATATTCCCGGTCCCGCGCCGGTTCATGGTCAGCCCGCGCGCCATCAGCGCCTGCCGGGTGTCTTCCACCATCTGCGGGTTGCCGCACAACATGACGTGCGAGGCGGCCGGATCGAAGGTCAATCCGGCGGCGCGCTCGAGCCCGCCGTCGGCGATCAGCGTCGGGAAGCGGTCGTGCAGCGGTGCGGCGGCGTCCCGCGTGATCACCGGCAGGAAAGTGAATCCGGCGGCGTCGTCAGCCTCGCCGAACGCGGCCGCGATGTCGGCGATTTCCGCGCGGTAGGCCAGCTCCGACGCCGTGCGCACGCTGTAGGCGAGCACGATGCGCCGGTAGCGTTGCCAGGGCTCGAAATCCTGCAGGATCGACAGGAAGGGCGCGAGACCGGTGCCGGTGGCCAGCAGCCAGAGGTCCTGCGGCGCGGGTTGCTGGAAACGGGCGAGGGTGAGGAAGCCGTAGGGGATCCTTTCCAGCAGCAGCGGGTCGCCCGCTTTCAGGTATTGCAGTCGCGAGGTGAACGCGCCGTCCGGCACCACGATCGAGAAGAACTCCAGGGTATCGGCGAAAGGCGAGGACACCACGGAGTAGGCGCGGAAGATGCGTTCCGGCTGTCCGTCCGCATTGACGGTGTCGATGCCGATGCGCGCGAACTGCCCGGCGGTGAAGCGGAAATGGGCCGGGCGGGCGAGCGTGAAGCTGAACAGGGTGTCGGTCCAGCGGCGAACCGAGAGCACGGTCTCGCGGGTGAATTTCTCGTCGGCCATGGCGGCTACCGGGCGGAGGCGGATCGGGCGCTAAGGGTAGCCCGGTCCGCGCGCGGACGGAAGGGCGCGCCGCTCAGCGGGCGCGCTTGTCGCGGAAGAAGGCCCAGGCTTCCTCGGCGGCCTCGACGTCGCCGTTCTGCGCGCCGACGATCAGGCCGTAAAGGCGGCCGATGCGTCGCGACGGGCTGGGCTCGACATGACCGCCGCCGTCGATGCGCAGGAATTCCACCTGCAGGCCCTTCGGGTCGTCGCCCCAGCGCAGGCGGGTGGCGCGCGTGCGGTCGCGGCGCTCGCGGTGCGGAATCGCCTCGTTCACGGCCGGCGTATCCGGCAGCCGGTCCGCCTGCCGCCAGCGGGCCACCGTGTCCTCGATGCCGATCACTGTGCCGCGCGGCGTGCGGAACAGTTTCACTTCGCCGCCGCCGAAAGGCACCAGCGGATCCGCGGTCCCGGCGATCACCAGCATCGACAAGGGATGTGCGGGCGCCGGGCAACTGCTTTTCGCGGCCATCGAGCCGCTCACCGCCCCGGCCGCCGCCAGCCGGTCGCCGAGGTCGATCGCCAGTCGCAGGGCCATCATGGCGCCGTTGGACATGCCGATCACGTAGATGCGCGACGGATCGGCATGATGCTGCGCGATTTCCCGCTCGATCAATGCGCGGATGAAGCCGGTGTCATCGGCGGTCGGATTGTCCGCCGCATCGCTGCGGCAGTCATGCCAGCCCTGCCGTCCGTCCGGTCCTTTCAGGCCGTCGGGCGCGGCGACCAGCAGGCCCTCGCGCGCGGCAATGTCGCGCCAGACGGCGAAGGGCGAGGCGCTGCGTTCCTGTCCCAAGACCTGCGCCGCCGAACCGGCGTGACCGTGCAGCACGATCACCAGCGGATGCAGACCGGCGGGCAATCCTGCAGGCATGTCCAGCAGGTAGTGGCGTTGCCCTTCCGGGCGGTCGAGGGTCTGGTCGGTGAGTGCGGCGCTGGCGTGTGCGGCAGCGGCGGCAAACAGGGCGGCCAGCAACGGGCGGAAAGCGGTCGGTACAGGCATGATGTTCATCCGGAACAGGCGGGAGGTTTCCCGGGCGCATGCTATCGTGGCAGCAAGCGCGCTGGAAAAGGAGTGGGATTGTGAAACTGAAACCGGCCTGGACGGTCTTCCTGCTGGTCGAGTGCCTGACGCTGGCCTGCCTTTTCACGACCCGCGACCGCCTGCCGCCCTTGCTGGCGTCCCATTTCGTTGCCGACGGTCGCGCCAACGGTTTCATGCCCCGTGACGGCTATCTGGCGCTGATGGCGGCAATCGCCCTGTTCATTCCCCTGCTGCTGGTCCTGGTGACGGGCAGCCTGTCCCGTCTCCCGCCCGAGCGCATCAATCTGCCGAACAAGGACTACTTGCTGGCCCCGGCGCGCCGCCAGGCGACGCTGGACGCCCTGCAGGCGCACAGCCTGTGGTTCGGCACCGGACTGGCGGGCTTCCTCGGTGCGGTGCACGGGCTGGTGGTGCAGGCGAATGCCACGACGCCGCCGCACCTGGATGCAACGGCGATCGGCATGGCCCTGGCGGGTTTCATCGGCTGGTCGCTGGCGTGGACGGTCGCGTTGCTGCGGCGCTTCCGCAGGCCCTGATTCAGGCGCGGTCGAAGGGGGAGACCTGCAACAGCGCGCGCGCCTGTTCCGCCGCCACCGGGCGCGAGAAGAAATAGCCCTGACCGTAATCGCAATCCAGCGTCATCAGCTGCTCGACATGCGTCTCGGTTTCCGGGCCTTCGGCGATCACGCGCATGCTCAGGCTGCGCGCCAGGTTCATGATGGTGCGGATGATCTGGCGGCATTCCTCGCTGTCGTCCATCTGCGAGACGAAGGAACGGTCGATCTTCAGCACGTCGGCGGGAATGCGGTGCAGGTAGTTCAGCGAGGAATAGCCGGTGCCGAAATCGTCGATGCTCAGTTGCACGCCGATCGCCTTGAGCTGGTTCAGCAGGTGCAGCGCGCGCTCGGCGTCGGTCATCGCCATGGTTTCGGTGATTTCCAGCCGGACCGACGCCGGTTCGACGCCGTTGGCGCGCAGGATGTCCTCCACCTGCTCGGCCAGGTTCAGGCGCGACAGCAGGCGGGCGGACAGGTTGACGCTGACGGTCAGCGGCTGCTCGCGGGGGAATTCGTTCTGCCACAGCCGGAGCGTGCGGCAGGCCTCGTTCAGCACCCACAGGTCGATGGGCACGATCAGGCCGGTGTCCTCGGCGACGGGAATGAAGTCGTTGGGGTAGACCAGCTCGCCGGGGGCTTTCTGCCAGCGCACCAGCGCCTCGAAGCCGCTGATGCGGCCGGTGCGCAGGCACACTATGGGCTGGAAGTGCAGCACGAAGCGTTTCTCTTCCAGCGCCCGGCGGATATCGTGCTCGACCACCATGCGGCGGATGGCGCGCGCGTGCATGCCTTCGTCGAAGAACTCGCAGCGGGCGCCGCCCAGGCTCTTGGCCCGGAACATGGCGAGGTCGGCGTCGCGCAGCAGTTCGTCGGCGGCCTGGTGGCCCTCGTTGGCCATGGCGATGCCGATGCTGGCCGAGCTGTAGGCGGCCTGGCTGCCGATGGCGAAGGGCGCCTGGATCTGTTCCAGGATGCGTTCCGCCACGCGGGTGGCATCCTCCGGCGTATCGATG
>JAYRMT010000176.1:0-5532 GCA_041912575.1 Fluviicoccus sp.
CTGGAGACGGTGGTGCTGGCGATCCGCAATATCCTTGATTTCATTACTCTGGGGGCGAATCCGATCCGGCGCACCGGTTTTGACCTGCCCGATCCGGGCGAGCGGGACGCGGCGCTGGCGCGCGAGCTGTTCCGGGGGGAGGTCATTTACGGTCAGGCGTGGACCGGTTTCGAGATGCCGCTGGGCTTGCTGGACCAACCGCTGAAGATGGCGGATCCGGCGGCCTACCGCGATGCGGCGCGCATCTGCGGGGCGGAACTGGAGGCGATGCGGCGGCAGGTGTCGATGGCGGCGCGGGTGCGGCGGGTGTTGCTGGAGGACCGCAACGGGTTTCCGTCGTTGCCGGTGGTGGCGCGCCTGTTCCACATGACGACGCGGACCTTGCACCGGCGGCTGGTAGCGGAGGGGACGTCGTTCGCAAAGATTCTGGACGAGGTGCGGCACCGGCTGGCGGTGGAGCATTTGCGGGCGGGGAGCCTGTCGGTGCAGGAGATCGCGTATTTGCTGGGGTATACGGACATGGCGAATTTCCGGCGGGCGTTCAAGCGGTGGGAGGGGGTGGCGCCGTCGGGATTCAGGGAGAGGCTGGGTTGATTATGCATATAATGTATGCATACTTGAGGGATGGATATTTCGTTTGATCCCGGCAAGGCGGCTGGAAACCTGCGCAAACATGGCGTGAGCTTTGAAGAGGCTCTGACCGCGCTTTTTGATGAGCGTGCCTTGGTGCGCGAGGACCGGGATAACGGGGAACTGCGTTTCATCTTGTTGGGGATGTCCGCCAGACTGCGTTTGCTGGTCGTTGTTTACGCGATCTGGGATGAAGATGCCGACGTGATCCGGTTGATTTCCGCCCGACGGGCGACGGCTAACGAGGGGCTGGCCTATGGACGATGAATACGATTTTTCGAATGCCAAGCGGGCGACTGAAGTGCCGCATCTGAACCGCTTGCGGCAGGATCAGGGGCGCAAGTCCCGGATCACGATCATGCTGGACCAGGATGTGATCGAGGGATTCAAGCAGCGCGCGAATGAGCACGGGGTGGGCTATCAGACGGAGATCAACTCGGTGCTGAAGGCGGTATTGCGGCAGGGGGATCTGGAGAATGTTTTGCGGCGGGTAGTGAGGGAGGAGTTGCGGGGGTATGAGGCGAAGAAGAAGTAGGCGCCAGTGCCGCTCGGCACTCGATTTCCCGAGTACGCCAGCTGGGAAGCACGTATCCATGTGTTACACTTGATTATGTGTTCGATCCAGAGGGACTCCTCCATGTCCACCAACGTCAACTTCACCGGCTCCATCGACCGCGACCTGCTCAAGCGCGCCAAGGTGCTGGCCGCCCAGGCCGACACCTCCGTCAACGCCCTGTTCAACGCCGAACTTCGCTACCTCGTGGAAACCTACGAAGCCTCTCGCAACCACGGCAACGACAACTTCCGCATCCTCGTGGATTTCTCGCTGGGACGGCTGGATGACCTGAGCGCGATGAAGCGTCTGGGGCTGGATTCGGAGGAAGACCTGTTCCTGCTGATGGCGCAAGCGCACTTGCCCATGCCGCGCTTGCCGGAAGAGGTCACCCGCGCCATGGTGAATGGCCTGAACAACCTGCCGCGCAACGGCGGCTGAACCATGGCGTCACCCGCCGATATCATCCTGCTGCCCGATGCCGGGCCGCTGATCACCCTGGCCTACGCGGATGCGCTGGACGTACTGGCCAGGCCGGGCTGGACAGTCAAAGTGGTGGACATGGTGCTGGCGGAAGTCACCCGACAGGAAACGCCGACCAGCCGCAAGCTGAAAGCCTGGTCGTCAAACGTGCCGCTGATCGGCACCCGGACCTTTGCGCGTTACCAGGCCATGCAGTCTGAAGGTGAGACGCCGCTGCGCACCGCCCATCTCGGAGAGCTGGCGATCCAGGAAGTCATGCACGATTTCGCGCTGTCCGTTCCGCCGGTCAGCGGGGTATTCCTTTTCGAAGATCACAAGATTGCGCGGGCGGGATTTCTGCTGCCGGAGCATTGCCAGAAGGTCAGTACAAGAGCCTTTCTGCTATTTCTGGAGGAACAGGGATATATCGGGTCGGCTGCGGAGATTGAGGCGGCGGCGATCCGGGCGGGGCGGAATTTCTCGCGGTTGAGGTTTCCGCCATAGGCGCGGTAATGCAGGTGATTTTATCTTGCATCGGATGGGCTGGATGCCTCAGCGCCCCAGCCTGTCTAGAAAGTCCTTGAACTTCCCCGTCATCCCTTCCCTCATTGCCCACGCTTCAACATCCAGATCGTTCGTCTGGTAGCGGTTCTCGCTGTAAATCGACACGCATCCGCCCCCGACCAGCACCACGGGAATATCCCGGTTTGCCAGATGGTCCGAGACAAACGCCGCCAACTCCGGCAGATTCATGTCCTTGATCGGTTTCATATCGTGAGAGGCTTTCCTTGCCGCCGCGGCCGCCGCCGGTTCATCAGCAACAACTCCCTCTGTTCCTGCTGATAGTAGCTCATCGCCCGTTCCAGCAAGGCTTTCAGCTCCTGATGGAAGGCGTATCGCGGATTCAGCGCATACACAATCGTCCGGCCAACCGGCTCACTGTAGAGGACTCCATCCGCCTCAAGGTTCTCCAATTGCCGCTGGATCGGCGTCACCGGCGCCTCGAACGCGGCGGCGATCTCGCGGGCATACCCTTTTTCCCGCGCGAACAGGAAGATCAGGATGCGCTCCTTGCTGATGTTGCCGAACAAGGGTTCCAGCATGATGCACCGGGTATGGCCTTTTAAGAACTCAAGGCTAGTTCTTATACTCTCAAAAGTAAAGTATATGAACTCAATATTGGGTTATATAAAATAGTCCCCTACCGCCCGAACACCATCCCCGCCAACACCAGATTCCCCAACACCGACAACCCCGCCAGCACCTTCCAGAACAACAAGGGATCCCGCTCGATCCACGGCTTTCCCGCCGCCGTCAACGCCGGGTTCGGCTTCTGCAAATCCGTCAGGAACTCGCTCAGCTCCTCATACCGCTGCTCCGGATTCAGGCTCAGCGCCTTCGCCAGCGCCGCATCCAGCCACACCGGCACATGCGGGTTCAGCTTGCAGGCGCTGGTGTACGTCAGCTTCCGGAAATCCGACGGCGTCACGGCATCCTTGTAGCCTGGTCCGAAGGGATAGCGCTCGGTCAGCAACTCGTAGAACATCACCGCCAGACTGAACTGGTCGGCGCGATGATCCCGCTTCACGCCCAGCGCATATTCCGGCGCGGCGTACTCGGCCGCGCCCGGCCGCAACACCCGGCTTTCGCTCAGGCTGCCCACCGTGGCGCTGCCGAAATCCACCAGCACCAGCGCGCCCTCCGGCGTCACCCGGAAATTGTCCGGCTTCACGTCCTGATGCAGCGTTTCCCGCCGGTGCAGCGCGCGCAAGGCTTTCACCGCCGGCAGCGCGAACGCCATGACCGTTTCCACCGGCGCGTCCGGGTTGGCCGTCCGCCAGTCGCGCAGGCTCTGGCCCGGGATAAAGTCCTGAACGATATAGAGGAAAGAACGCGGCCGCTCCGGCGCGTAGGTCCGTACGATCTCGGCCTGCTGGAAGCGTTGCCCGATCCAGTCCTCGCGGCGGAAGGCGCGCAAGGCCTCTTCATCGTCGGCGAGGTTGGGCGAGGGCGATTTCAGGGCGTAGGTCTTGCCGCTCGCCGTATCCGTCACGCGATAGAGATGACTGCGCGCATTGGCGTGGATTTCCGCGTCGATGCGGTAACCGTCGATAATCTGCCCGGGGGTCAGCGTATCCGGCAACAGCGGCAGCGCCTCGCCTTCGGAGGGATGAAGATCCGCAGGCGGCAGGCTGAGGATTTCCACCAGCTGGCAGGAGCGGTTGTCGTCGCTGTGCCGCGTTTCGGCGGCGGCCAGCAGTTCGTCGCAGCGCGCCTCCAGCGGCTCGGAGCGCATGGCGACGATGTCGCGCAATTCCGTTTCGGGCACGAAGCCGTGGATGCCGTCCGTGCTGAGCAGGTAAAGGTCGCCGGGCCGCACCTCGATCTCGCGGTAATCCATGTCCACCCGCCAGCTCATGCCCAGCGCGCGGGTCAGCTGGTTGCCGTGCCGGGTGACCAGCGCGTGGTCCTGGGTCAGGCATTCCCAGTCATTGCCGCGCAAGCGCCACAGCCGGCTGTCGCCGATATGGAAAATGTGGCCGGTCGCGCCGCGGATGACCAGCGCGGTAAAGGTGGTCAGGAAGGCCTGATGCGCATGTTGGTAATGCTGTCCCTGGCCGTGCAGCCAGCGGTTCAGCGCTTCCAGCACCTTGCTGCCGGCGGTCTTGACCGACCAGCTGGCGGGCGTGGCGAAAAAATCGGAGAGGAAGTTGGTGACGCTGGTTTCCGCCGCCACGCGGCCGCCCTCGACGCTGCTCAGTCCGTCCGCGATGGCCGCCGCGAGGGTGCAGGCGCTCAGGCCGTGCCCCTGCGGCAGATGCAGGCCGATGGCGTCATCGTTGCCGGGTTTGGGCCCGGTGGCGGAACGCTGGGCGGCGCGGGCGGCGAGGGTGGTCACGGACAGCCTCACTCCACCGCGATCAGATGCACATTGCCTTCCGCATCCTTCTCCACCATGTGCCCCTTGGGTTCGCTGATGTACAGGCTGCCCAGGAAGGCGACGGCGGAGGTGGCGGCGAGGGTGATGAAGAACATCGACGGGCTGACCAGGCTGAGCACGGTCAGGAACAGCACGCCGCCGACATTGCCGTAAGCACCCGCCATCCCGGCGATCTGGCCGGTCATGCGGCGCTGGATCAGCGGCACCACCGAGTAGACCGCGCCGCAGGCCGATTGCACGAACACCGAGGTGCCGAGCACCAGCGCGATCGCCCCCGCCAGCGACCAGCTGCCGTTCATTTGCGACATCAGTGCGTAGCCGAGGGTCTGGCCGCCCAGCGCGATCATCAGCATGCGGCGACGGCCGAAGGCGTCGGAGAGGAAGCCGCCGCCGGGACGGGCGAACAGGTTCATCACCGCGAAGCAGCCGGCGGTCATGCCCGCCATCACCTTGCTGACGCCGAAATTGTCGATGAAGAACATCGGCAGCATCGACACGACCGCCAGTTCGGACCCGAAGCAGGCCATGTAGGCCACGTTCAGGATGGCCACTTGCTTGAACCGGTAACGCGGGGCGGCCGGATGTTCGCCGGTGAACAGGTGTTTGTTGACGTGCCAGATCTTGCTCCACTGATACGCGGCCAGCGCGGCGATCACGGCGTAACAGACGTAGGCGGCGTTCATCGACAGCAGTTTCAGCCCGGCGGGGGACAGACGCCAGGTCAGCACGGCCAGCGCCAGGTAGAGCGGCAGGTTCATCAGCGCATAGGCGATGAAGTCGCCCTTCGAGGTCACTTCCAGGCCGCCGGTCTTTTGCGGTTTGAAGTAGGTGGAGCCTTCCGGGGTGTCGCGGACGCCGCGGTAGAAGATCACGCTGTAGATGATCGCGATCACGCCGGTGCAGGCGATGGCGTAGCGCCAGCCGTCCGGACCGCCGAAGGCGAGGG
>JAYRMT010000177.1:0-5524 GCA_041912575.1 Fluviicoccus sp.
CCAACTAAAGGGCCTTCCCGCCTTGGTTCCTTCGGAATTGCTGACGTACAAGCCCGCCCCCTACCGTATCGGGCTTGGGGACTCCTTGAACATCACGGTCTGGGAGCACCCCGAACTGACCATCCCGGCGGGTGTCTCGACGGGGCCGATCGCTGGAACATCCATCCTGACCAACTCCGTCATGAGTAGCGGCGCGGGAGCCAATGGTCGTCTGGTTCGCGACGACGGCACCTTGTTTTATCCCTACATCGGCGTGATTCCCGCTGCGGGTCTTACTTTGGAAGAGCTGCGCGCCACCATCGCGTCCAAGCTCTCCGCCGTGACAAAGAATCCGCAAGTCGACGTCAGCGTCAGTTCGTACGGTAGCCAGCGTATCACGGTTCAGGGGGCTTTCATGAGTACCGCTCCCCTACCGATCACCGTGACACCGCTCTCATTGGCCCAAGCGGTTGGCGCGGCAGGCATCAACAGTGTGTTAGCCGATCTGTCCAATCTGGTGCTGACCCGGGATGGCCAGCAATATCACCTCAATCTGGATGCCATCAGCCAGACGCCAAACGGCGCGGACAATATCTGGCTCAAGGCGGGCGATCAGATCTTCCTGCCTTTTAACGACCACAAGGAGGTTTATGTGATGGGCGAGGTCAACAAGCCGGGGCCGATCAACTACAAAATCACGCACCTAAGCCTGACCGAGGTGCTCGGCAAGGCAGGGGGGCTCAGCCAGACAACGGCGAAAGGCAAAGCGGTCTATGTGATTCGGGACAGCAAGAACATCAACAAGCAACCGGCGAACATTTACCAACTGGATGCGAAGTCTCCCGCCGCGTTCGCGCTGGCGTCCGAATTCACGGTCAAGCCCGGGGATGTGGTCTTTGTGGGCGCCGCCGGCATCACGCGCTGGAACCGCTTCCTGGTCCAGTTGCTGCCGCTTACCACGATCGTCAATCAGGTCAAGCAGGATACCAATCTTTGACTTGGCGACTCATGCGTAGCGCACAACCTTGGCGCTGCGCATGAGTTCAACCCCTTTCAGCCCCCTCCCCGCTTAAAAGCCCAACGCCCTCGCCCCCTGGTAGAACACGAAGGACGCCACCCAGGCCAGCAACAGCGGCCACGCCACCGCGAACACCGTGTAGCGGCGACTCTTCGACTCGGCGAGCAGCGTCGCCACCGTGGACAGGCAGGGCGTGTAGACCAGCGTGAAGATCATGAAGCTGTAACACTGCACCCAGTCCATGCTGTGCGCGATCTGCTGGCTGAGCGCATCGCCCTGCAGGCCGTAGATCACCGCCAGCGACCCCACCACGATCTCTTTCGCCACGAAGCCGAAAATCAGTGCAATCGCCATCTTGCCGTCAATGCCCAGCGGCGACAGCACCGGCTGGAAAAAGGCTCCGACATGGCCCGCCAGGCTGTCGGCGCCGGCGACCTCCACGCCCGGCGGCAGGTGGGTCATCGCCCACACCAGCGCGACGCCGAGAGTGATGAACTTGGTGGCGCGGGTCAGGAAGTGACGGGCTTCCTGCCAGCCGCGCAGCCAGAGCATGCGGAACGTCGGCAGGCGGTACGGCGGCAATTCCAACACGAACGGCTCGCGGTCGGCGAACCTGCCCTTGAGCAGGAAGGCCGTGACCATTGCCGTGAACACGCTGAGGAAATACAGGCTGAACAGCACCAGCGGCGCCTGCTTCGCCGTGAACAGGATGGTGGTCAGGAACAGGAACACCTGCAGGCGGGCCGAGCACAGCGAGAACGGGATCACCAGCATCGTCAGCAGGCGCAGCTTGCGCGAGCGCATCACCCGCGTGCCCATCAGCGCGGGCACGTTGCAGCCGAAGCCCATCAGGATCATCACGAAACTGCGGCCGTCCAGCCCCATGCGCGCCATGAAGGCGTCGAGCAGGTAGGCCGCGCGCGAGAAATAGCCCGTGTCCTCCACTACCGCCATGAACAGAAAGAACACGATGATGATCGGCACGAAGGTGGCTACCGTCGCCAAGCCGTCCCACAGACCGTCGAGCAGGAAGCCGGACAACAGGGGCGGCGCATGCGCCAGCAAGGGGGTCAGCAGATCGCCCTTGACCCAGCCCTGGGCGGCGTCCACCGCGTCCTGCAAGGGGGAGCCAATGACATACACCGCCTCGAACAACGCGAAGACGATGGCGAAGAAAAAGGGCAGACCGAGCCACGGGTGAAGCAACCAGCGGTCCAGCCGGTGGCTGAGCCCGTCCGAGGCCAGGGTCGGGACGTCCACCGCCGCCTGGGCGATGGCGCGCGTCTGCTGGCGCAGCGCGCTGTCCTCGGGCAATTGCGCGAAGGCGGTGTCGGGCACCTGCACCGGACAAGCGGCGGTCAGTGCGGACTGGAAGGCGGGCAGCACCTGGTTCATGCCCTGCCCCTGCTTGGCGCTGATCAGCAGCACCGGCATGCCGAGCTTGTGCGACAGGGTTTCCGGCTGGATGCGGATGCCGAGCTGGTCGGCCTCGTCCTTCATGTTGACGAACAGGACGCAGGGCAGGCCGAGCGCCTTCACCTGCAGGGCGATGTGCAACTGGCGTTCGAGCTGGACGGCGTTCACCACCAGCGCGACGAGATCCACGGCGGTCCCTGACAGGAATTCCCGCACGACGGCTTCGTCGTCGGAGAAGCCGCGCATGTCGTAGATGCCCGGAAGGTCTACCACCTCGACCACGCTGCCGCCGACAATCAGGCGCGCGGAGAGCAGGTCGACGGTAACGCCAGGCCAGTTGCCGATCCGCGCCGACGCGCCGGTCAGCCGATTGAAAAAGGTGGATTTGCCCGTGTTGGGCATTCCAATGATGGCAATTCGGCGGCGGCGGTCTGGATCAAGCGGGGATGACGACGATGCTGGCGGCATCTTGGCGGCGCATGATGACATCAGTCGTTCCGATACGGAGATGGAGCGGGCCGGCGAAGGGGGCGCGACGGACCACTTCGATCATTTCCCCCACGCGCAGGCCGAGGGCGCTGAGTCGGTGGGCGAATTCGGGGGAGACAGCGATGGAGGCGATGGTGCCCTTCCGGCCGTTGGCCAGCTTGTGCAGCGCGTTCAGCGTAACGTGAGCCGTCATGCTATCCCCCACCCTCTAAATGAGAACTGGTTTCATTATCAGGGAAATGATAGCGAATTGCAACTGAGAATGATTGCTTTTTGCCATCCCTCCCTTTCGCCCATGATAGCGAATAGCCGCAAAAAGTAAAAGGTTATTTCAGGCAGGCTGGTCGTACGGGGCGTGGCGGACCTGATTGCGGCCGCCGCTCTTGGCCTCATAGAGATAACGGTCCGCCAGCTTGATCATTGCGCGCGCATCGCCCTGCCCGCGTTCGTCAGCGACGCCCATGCTGATGGTGACCGCCAGCTCGGGATGGAACTTCTGCCAGGGGAAGCCTTCGATCTGGCGACGGAGGCGGTCGCACAAGGCCACCGCCTGCGGGAACGGCGTGTTGGGGAAGATCGCGACGAATTCCTCACCGCCGTATCGCGCCACCACATCGCTGGCGCGCATGCCCGCCATCAGGATTTCGGCGACCTGACGCAGCACGTCGTCGCCGACCGCGTGCGAGAAGCGGTCGTTGATGCGCTTGAAATGGTCGATGTCGGCGAGCATGACCACCAGCGGACGCTGGTAACGCGCTGCTTCGGCATAGAGGCGCGCGGCGTACTCATCGAAATGGCGGCGGTTGTAAAGCTGGGTCAGACCGTCGCGGATGCTCAGTTCCTTGAGCTGTTCGGCCTGTTCACGGATGGTGCGGTTGGATTCCTCCAGCCGCTCGTGATGCTCGGCCAGTTCCTCGCTCATGCGGTTGAAGGCGCGCGCCAGCAGGCCGACTTCGTCACGACCGTCGATTACCACCCGTTGCCGCACCGCGCCCGGGGCCATGGACTTGATGGCCTGGGTCAGCTGGCGGATCGAGCGGCTCAGGCCGTCGCCGAGGATGACGCCCAACAGCACGGCCAGCGTCAGCGCCGCCACCACGCCGAACGCCAGCGCCTCGCGCATGGCGGCAAGATAGTTGCGATCCTGGCGTGACAGGGTCGGCGCGCCTTGCGGCGAGGCCCAGGCCACGGTCTTGCCCTCGACCTGAATCGGCTGCGCGCGCTCGACGTCCAGCGGGCGGACTTCATCCCCCTCCCGGTAGGGCGGCGTCGGCAGCAGCGCGCGATGACGGTCGTCAAACAGGATGAACCGGTAGGCGGGCTCGGGACGATCGCCGGGCGGAGGCGGCTCGTCCCCGGGCGGAAAGCCCCCCGGCGCGACATGCCTCAACGGTCGTCCCAATTGCAACTCATGACGCATCACGAACAGCTCGAAGGGCTCGCTGACCTTGGCCGTGGGCCAATCGCCGTAGGTCTTCAGGTACGCGGTGACATCCTCGCGGAAGCGCGCAAAGGCATCCTGCATGAGGGTTTCATTGAATTTCTGGGCCAGCTTGAGATAGGCGACCGTATCGACGAATCCCACCGACATGAGATTGGTGAGCAGCAGGGCGAAGATGAGTTTGGTCCGTATTGACATGGGCGATTCCCGGGTTGCCGCGTGTCAGCTTGCGAGGCTATTCGAATTATGGTCAGACACTCGCCACGACTATACAACAAAACAGGACCGGGACCGGACGGCGCGGCAAGAAAAAGGCCCGCGCCCGGGCCATGGGGATGGTGACCGGGCGGGCGCGGGCAATGGGCAGAGCTCAGCGCGGGAAGGCTGCCCCCTTCCCCTCCGTCAGAAGTCGTATTTCAGCGAGGACTGCACGCGCAGCAGGCCGCCGGTCTGGCCGTTTTCCAGCTCGCGGGCGGCGTAACGCGTTTCCACGCCCACCGACAGCTTGCTCGCCAGCTGATGGATCAGGTTGACCGTGGCGCTACGGGTTGCGGAGGTCTGGGTTTTCCCGGTCAGCGCCACCGGGTTGTCGATGGTTTCGGCGGCCAGGATCAGGTTGGAACGCCATTGCGGATTCCAGGCATGTTTCCAGGCCAGCATCAGACCCGAGGCGCCAATGGCCTTCAGCCCGCCGCCCGGCGTCAGGGCGGCGTCGTTGGCCGTGTTAAGGCTCATGTAGCGGCCGATACCCTTGCCGGCGTTCAGTGTAAATCGCAGTTCGTCGGATTGGCCGCAGTTGGCCTTCCCCGACACCGAAACGCCGTAGCCGAGCACGTGGTCATTGCCTTGCGGCTGCTTGATGGCGAGATCGCGGACCAGCACGGCCACCGAATAGGCCCCGGCGTCCGTCTTGAAATTGTACCGTCCGACCAGGTCCGGCGCGGGCTTGAAATCGGCCGTGACCCGGGTGGCGCCGCCCACGGCGGTGGCGGTCGTGGTCGGATTCTCGGCGGCGAACTGCCAGTTGCCCTCGGTGTAACGCACCAAGCCCTGACGCACGAAGATCGCGCCATCGGTGCCGCCAATGAAGTCCAGGCTGTCCGGCAACGCATTGGTGTCCATGAAGGTGGACCAGGTCTGGCCCACTGTCCATTTCCCGTAATTCAGGTAGGCGTGACGGA
>JAYRMT010000178.1:0-5517 GCA_041912575.1 Fluviicoccus sp.
GGGAAAACCGGAAGGGGGACTTGGATTCCGGCAGTGACTGTGTCAAATAATCGGGGTTGGCCGGATAAAAACCAAGGGGGTATCCCATGAAAATCGGCATTCCGCGCGAGCGCAAGCTGCGCGAAGGGCGCGTGGTCCTGACGCCGCAGGCGGTCGCGATGCTGGTCGCCGCCGGACACGAGATCCGGGTGGAGCGCGGGGCGGGTACGCTCAGCGGCTATCCGGACGACGAATTTCTCGCGGCGGGCGCGCAACTGGCCGACACGCTGGCCGAGGTTTACGCCGCTGACCTCGTGGTCAAGGTCAAGGAACCGCAACCCGAAGAGTATCCCTTCCTGCGTCCCGGACTCGTCCTCTTCTGCTTCCTGCATCTGGCGGCATACCCCGAGGTCATGGCGCAATTGCTCGAACGTGAGGTTACGGCCTTGGCCTTCGAAACGCTGGTGGTGCAGGGACGCCTGCCTCTGCTTGCACCGATGAGCGCTATCGCCGGGAAGCTGGCGGTGCAGTTGGGCATGCACTATCTGCAGCAGCCGTGCGGCGGCGCCGGCGTGCTGTTGGGCGGTATCGCGCAGACACCGCCGGGCAAGGTGGTCGTGTTGGGCGCGGGTGTGGCGGGGACACATGCTGCTGTGCTGGCGTCGGCGCTGGGGGCCGATGTCTGGGTGGTGGACGTCTCGGACGCCGCCCTGGAAACCCTGGTATCCCAGCACCGCAATATCAATGCGGTCCGTGCCGGAGAACGTACCTTGCCGCTGGTGCTGCCGGATGCCGACTTGCTGATCGGCGCGGTCCTGCGTCCCGGTGCGGAAGCGCCGCACCTGGTCAGCCGCGAACAGCTGGCGCTGATGCCGCGAGGACGGGTGGTGGTGGATATCGCGATCGACCAGGGCGGTTGCATCGAGGGCATCCGCGCGACCGACTGGGAGCATCCGGCGTACTGGGAGGACGGACTGGGCTTTATCGCGGTGCCGAACCTGCCCGGTGCAGTGCCGCGTACCTCGGCGCAGGCGCTGTCGCGCGCCGTGCAGCTGTGGGCCAGGGTGCTCGCCGACGGTGAGGGGAGTGTCCCGCCCGGGATGGCGTCGGCGGTGGCCGTGGAGGCGGGCAGGGTGGTCCACCCGGCGCTGGCCGGCATCCCCGGGCGGCCCTGAAACCCCGCGCGGCCGGGTCTTTTGGCGACCCGGCCGACACTTTTGCGCGCGGGACTGGCATTCTCCGCGCCGGTAGCATACATTCCCTTTTTTCCTGCCGAACCCTCCGATACGGAACTGCATGTGACCGCTTCCCTGTCCAAGAATCCCAACAAGAACATCCCGCTGTCGCCGCAGCCCGCACCCGTCCGTCCGACGACCGTCCACAAGGGCTGGCGCGAAGTCCAGACCGCGATCTGGATCGGTCTGGGCCTGTATTTCATGGTGGCGTTGTTGACTTGGTCGCCGCTGGATCCGGGATGGTCGCGCGTCAGCAGCGACACGATGGCGGTGTCCAATGCGGCCGGCGTGGCCGGGTGCTGGATCGCCGATATCCTGCACAGCTTCATCGGCAATGCGGCGTTGCTGATCCCGGTGTTCTGTCTGTTTGAAGTGCATGCCGTCTGGCGTCCCCGCGCCATGCTGATGGGCATGCCGCTGCGCTGGATGTGCAACGCGATCGCGTTGGTCGCCGCCGCCGCCCTGCTGGCCCTGCATGACGTGCAGCCGGATGACAACATCATCAATGCGGCGGGCGGCATTGTCGGTCTGGAAATCGGGCAGGGACTCTACCGCAGTTACGGCTTGTGGGCGGGCACCGGCCTGCTGCTGGCGGTGTTGGTGGCGAATATCAGCCTGGTGTCCCGCTTTTCCTGGAGCCTGCTGCTGGAGGCGCTGGGGTATTTCCCTTACGCCATCCTGCTCGCTGTGCAGGATGGCATGCGCAAGAAGAGTCGCGAGTATCGCGAGCACATGCAGCAGCAAGCGGAACTGCAACGGGCGATGCAACGCGCCGAGGACCAATTCAAACTCAATATTTCCAACCCGAAGGTGGCCGAGCAGATAGCCGAACCGCGCGTCGAGCCGGTCATGCCGGTCGTTGAGGACATTCCGGTCCTCGACGCGGCTGCCGAGCCGGTGACCGAACCGGCTGCCGCCACGGAAGTCCCGCAATTGATGGCGGAACTGAACGAGGTGATTGCCGGGTTTGACGTGGAGGAAAAAGTCGCCGCGTCCGCTGCGGATCATCCGGCGGAGTCCCCGGCCACAGGTTCCGAAACACCCCCGTCCCATGAGCCATCCGGACATCCCGCGGACGCGTTCGATGACTTCCCGACCCTGGAAGAAGAGCCCGCGCACGCCGTACCGGCAGCATCTGAAGCGCTGGCGGTCAACCGCCATATCACGCAGGAACAGCCGCTGGAATCCCAGCTGGATGAAGCCGTGGTTGAGTCCGTGGGACAGTTGATGCCGACGGCTGCTGCAGAGGCGGTTGAAGCTGCCGTACCGGTGCTGCGCGAGACTCACCCTGAACCGCTGCCTGTTGCCGCAGAGTCTGACGAGGACGACAGCGACCTGCCGGTCGACATCCTGCCCGAACTGCATCGCGAGTCCGTCGACGTGCCGGCTGATGAGCCGCCGTTCACCCCGGACGAGCCGCCCGTTGAACCCCGCCTTATCGACGATGAAGATGACGAGGACCTCGATTTCATCAGCCGCGAGGAGCAGGCCGCCATCGACGAGATGGTCGGCGCCATGGCCGAGCACCCGGAGGAAGTGACCGAGTTCCTGGTGGATGAGGACGCGATCATCGAGCCCAAGCCGGTTGCCCCGCCGACGCCCGCACCGGCCCCTTCCGCGCCGGCCCCGCTGATGCCGCCGGTTGCGCCGGTCGCCCTGACCCCGCGCTCCCGCTGGACCATCCCGTCGCTGGATCTGCTGGAAAAACCCGACTTCAACCGCAAGCCGGGCTTCTCGCCGGAACAGCTGGAACGCCTGTCACGCTTGCTGGAAATCAAGCTCAAGGAATTCAACATCGACGCCAAGGTCATGGACGCCCATCCCGGCCCTGTGATCACCCGCTTCGAGATCGACCCGGCGCCGGGCACCAAGGTCGCCAAGATCACCAACATCGCCAAGGACCTTGCGCGTTCCATGGCAATGATCTCGGTACGCGTGGTGGAAGTGATTCCCGGCAAGCCCTTTGTCGGCATCGAAATTCCCAACGCCAACCGCGAGATCGTCCGCCTGCTGGAAATCCTGGCCGCGCCGCAGTTCCAGGAGCGCGAATCGCCGGTGACGCTGGCGCTGGGCAAGGATATCGGCGGCAAATGCCTGGTGGCCGATCTGGCGCGCATGCCGCACCTGCTGGTTGCCGGCACCACCGGTTCCGGGAAATCGGTCGGTGTGAACGCGATGCTCCTCAGCATCCTGTACAAGGCTACGCCGGATGAAGTCCGCCTGATCCTGATCGATCCGAAAATGCTGGAGCTGTCGATCTACGACAAGATTCCGCATCTGCTGACGCCGGTGGTGACTGACATGAAGGACGCCGCCAACGCGCTGCGCTGGTCGGTGGGCGAGATGGAGCGCCGCTACAAGCTGATGGCGGCGGTCGGCGTACGCAACCTGGCCGGGTTCAACAAGAAGCTGGAAGAAGCGGAAGCGCGCGGCGAGAACATTCTCGACCCCTTGTGGAAGAAGGAAGACACCGGCCTGCGCGACACGCCGCCGAAACTGGAGAAGATGCCCTTCGTGGTGATCGTGATCGACGAGTTCGCCGACATGATGATGATCGTCGGGAAGAAGGTGGAAGAACTGATCGCCCGGATCGCCCAGAAGGCGCGGGCCGCCGGCATCCACCTGATCCTGGCCACGCAGCGCCCGTCGGTGGACGTGATCACCGGCCTGATCAAGGCCAACGTGCCGTCCCGCATCGCCTTCCAGGTGTCCAGCAAGATCGACTCCCGGACCATCCTCGACCAGGGCGGTGCCGAGCAATTGCTGGGTCACGGCGACATGCTGTTCCAGCCGGTCGGCACCAACATTCCCGAACGGGTGCACGGCGCCTTTGTCAGCGACGAGGAAGTGCACAAGGTCTGCGACTACTGGCGCGCCGAAGGCGAGCCGCAGTACGTGGACGAGATCCTGGAAGAGCTCAACGAGGACGGCACCCCGGCCAAGGGCGTGACCGGCGGCATGGGCGACGAGGACGCCGACGCCGAGCAGGACCCGTTGTACGATGACGCGGTGGCTTTCGTGCTGGAAACGCGCCGCGCCTCCATTTCCTTCGTGCAGCGCAAGTTCAAGATCGGCTACAACCGCGCCGCGCGCCTGATCGAGGCGATGGAAATGGCGGGGCTGGTCAGCCCGATGCAGAGCAACGGCCAGCGCGAGATCATCGTCCCGCACAACGACTGAGGCGGTTACGCCCCGTAACCAAAGTCCCGCCGGACTCGGGTGGCATGCCCGGCGTCCGGCGGGAATACTGGACCGGATTGAAAGACAGGGATTCCCCGATGCGATTGACTACCCTCGCGCTGGCCGGCCTGATGACCGCGCCGGTCGCCTTTGCCGAAGACAGTCCGACCAAGCGCCTGAACGCCGTGCTGGGCAAGATCACCAGCATGCAGGCGACCTTCACCCAGTACACGCTGGACCCGGACGGCAAGCCGCTGCAAACCCTGAAGGGCACGATGAGCGTCAAGCGCCCCGGCAACTTCCGCTGGGACACGCAGGAGCCGTTCACGCAGGAAATCGTCGCCAACAACGAGGTGGTCTGGGTGTATGACCCCGAGTTGCAGCAGGCGACCAAGCAGCAGCTCGACAAGCAGGTCGGCAACACGCCCGCCTTGCTGCTGTCCGGCGACACGCTGAAGATGTCCGCTTCCTTCACCATTGCCGATGACAAGACCGCGCCCAAGAACCTCAAGGCCTTCCTGCTGCGTCCGAAAAGCAAGGACGCGCTGTTCGACGTGATGCGGCTGGCCTTCAAGGGACCGCAACTGGTCAGCATGCAGATGAAGGATTCGCTGGGTCAGAAAACCGATATCACTTTCAGCGACATCCGTCTTAATGGCAAAATCGCCGATTCCGTCTTCCAGTTCACGCCGCCCAAGGGCGTGGATGTGATCAACGAGTTGTAATCCGACCATGCTAGACCCGAAATTGTTGCGCGGCCAAGCCGACGCCGTTGCCGCCATCCTCCAGAAACGTCAGGTCACCCTGGACGTCGCCGCTCTCCAGGCCCTGGAGGAACGCCGCAAATCCCTGCAAAGCGAAACCGAGGCCTTGCAGGCCGAACGCAACGCGGGCGCCAAGCAGATCGGTCAGGCCAAGAAGTCCGGCGCCGATGTCGCGCCGATCATGGCGCGCATGCAGGAAGTGAACGCCCGTCTGGAAGGCCTGAAGACCGATCTGGAGGCCCTGCAGCACGAAACCACCGCGTTGCATCTGGCCATTCCGAACCTGCCGCACGAGAGCGTGCCCGCGGGCAAGGGCGAGGAAGACAACGTGGAAGTGCGTCGCTGGGGCACGCCGCGCA
>JAYRMT010000179.1:0-5493 GCA_041912575.1 Fluviicoccus sp.
GGCGCCGACCGCGGGTTGCGCCGGTTCGGCCGGGGACGCCGCCACGGGCGCTGTCGCAGCGGGCTGCGACGCCACCCCGCCCACCTGGTAGCTGCCCAGGTTGACCTGCATCAGTTGCAGGGCTGTGCTGTCCCCGCTGCCTGTGGCGGCGGAGGGTACTGGCGCATCGGCCACCCATGTTGATTGGAAAGCTGGCGTTGATGCGGGTGCCGTTGCCGCCGCAATCTGGCTTTGCGTCTGCGCCTGTTCAGCCTGCTGCTGCACGGCCACGGCCTGCGCCACCAGCGGCTGAGCCTGCGCGCCCAGGTGCGCGCCTGCGGCAGCCACGCCAACAGCCGCCAGCCCGGCCAGGCCTGCGTCCCCACCCAGCGGGCTGGCCGATTGCGCACTGTTGACCATGGCGGCCAGGGCCTGGCGGCGCTCCTGCTCCTGCGTGGCCGGCTGCTGCGGCACGAAGGCCAAGGCAGGTCCGGCGGCAGGCGCAGGCGCGGGTGCGCGAGGCGCCGGGGCAGGCGTCGTGGCGCTGGTGATGCGCGAGTCGCCTTTGGTGACGGTGATGGTGTCGCCCGTCGATGTAGTCGTGCCGGTGGCTGTGTCGTCGCTCTGCACACTGTCGGCATCGGCGGTCTGTACCGTCTGTTGATTCTGTGACTGGCCGGTTTGCTCTGAGCCCGCTGTGCCGTCCTGTACCGCGGCCTGGCCTGCGGTTTGTTGCGTGGCGTCCTGGCCTTGTGTGACCGTGCTGGTCAGCTCGATCGCTTCGGCCGCCGTCTCCGCTGGCGAAGGGGCCGGGGCCTGTGCCTGCGCGCCCACCGTTACGGTTTCCCGCGGCGCTGCCGGCTCGTCTGCCGCGGGTTGTTCCTGAGTGGTCGCTGTCGATGCGACCGGCGCTGAGGGCACGTCCCCCACCACGGCGCTGCCGCCTGGGCCCATGTGCGTCTGCTGCCCGCTGTCCTGCCCGCGCAGCACGTCGCCCTCTTCGCCGTCCACGCGGCGCGCATCGTCCACGCCCACCGTTGTGCGCGTCTGCACCGTGGTGCTGGCAACCGTGCGGTTCGTCGTGCTGAGCAGCCCCTTGTCGCCAGCCTCTATGTTCAGCTCGGCAGGCTTGTTGGGGTCCAGCACGCCGCCGTGCGTGTGTTCGGCCTTGCCGTCGAAGACGCGTGTGTTGTTGGCGTCCAGAAACCGGATCTCGCCACCCTTTCCGTCGCGCGTGATGTGCAGCGTGCCGCTGCCATCTGCCAGCACTTCCTTGAAGAACTGCAGCTCCAGCGCTGTCTGCGGCTTGTTGCCTGTGCCCGCCCCTGCGCCCACACCTTCGATGCCCTTCAATTCCGCTTCAAACTGCGCCCGCGCCTTGGCCCTCAGGTCCAAGGCCTGCTGCTGCAGCGGTGCCATCTGCCCTTCCAGCTCGGCCAGCCGCAGCGGATTCACGCTGTCGTACCAGACGGTTCCCTGTTCCCCCTGCATCGCCTGGTAGGGACGCACCGGCTCGGCCAGCTTGTCCAGTTCGGCAACCTGCGCCTGCAGCGTCACCACCGGCGCCATGGCCTCTATCCAGTTCTGACGCAGTTCCTTGACTTGCGCCGCCGGAGCTATCGCCCCCTGGCTCAGCGCGATTTCCAGGAAGTCACTGCCTATGTCCTTGACCCCGGCCGCCTCGCCGTGCCGGTTGGGCTGGGGCTGGCCTTCGTCCGTGTACCAGCGTGTGTGCCGCTGGCCGCTGTCGTCTACCCACGCAAGGTAGACCCGGTCCAGGTTGTCCTGCGCGGGCTCCAGTACCCAACCCACCTGCGGAACGCGTTCGGGGATGACCGCGAACCCCGGCTGTTTGTCCAGCGCTTGCTGCAACCCCTCCATCAGCGCGGCAGCGTATTTTTGCGCCGACTTGCCGCCTCCGCCTTCGTTGAATTCAAGGTCATAGGCCAGCTCCCCCGTGTCGCCCCATTGCGCCTGGGCCTGTCCGTGCTGCTGCGGCGGCTCATCCTTGCCCATCAGGAAGCTGCCCACCACCATGAACGCGGCCAGCACCTGCCCCGCCACAGGTACAGCATTCACCGCGAGGATGGTGCTCATGGCCCCCGTCATCGCGCCCATGGCATCGCCCCGGGCGATGGCCGCGATTGTGTTCAGCCCCGGCAACACTCCCGCTGCATCGATCCCCAACGCGGGGCCGAGGGCCTTGCTCGCTATCTGGTCGCCCACCGCGTCTGCGAAAGAAACGGCGTTGATCACCATCCCGGCCGTGTCGCCCCGCTCTGCCGCCGCCAGGAAGCCCAACGCTGCCCCCGCCCCCTGCAACGCAGAGTTGCTGATGCCCAAGTCATTTGCGAGCCCGCCTTCTGTCAGCCCATTGGCCTGGCTGATCACACCCGTCAGCGCCGACAGGCGCTGCACGTCGCTCATGTCGTCCCAGTTGCGCAGCCCCGCCATTGCGTTAACGAAGCCCACGTAGCCCGCGCCCTGCACGGCGGCCGCATCAGTAGCAGCGGCGGCAGCCTGGTAGTCGTCGTATTGCTGCTGCGTGATCGGGTTGCCGCTGCCGTCCGCATAGCCGCGGCTGCCATCCATGTCACGGGTCACCGTGTAGTTGCCACGGCCCGTCACCGTCTCGCTCACGATGTCGCCATCTTCGTTCAGGGTGAAGACAGTGTTGGTGTTAGCGCGGATGGTGGTAAAGACCGGAGCCGATGGGGGTGGGGGCGATGACGCGGAGTCGCTGCCGGAACCGGCATCTGTGACCACGCCGCCAGTGCCTGCATCGGCGTATTGCACGCCGGGTGCGGGCGATGGCGCGGGCGTCAGGCCCAGTGTTTCCTCCAGCTGACTAACCTGGTCATCGGTCAGGTCAGGCTCCAGCGCCGGGGACGTTGGCGCAGGCGGTGCTGCTGGCGGCGCAGCCGGCAGGTCCAGCCCGTTGATGCCCCCAAGCGTGCGTTCATAAACGTCCTGCGGAATCGGCAGTTTCGACCCCGCGTTGATGCTGTTCAGGTCAGCGTTGGGACCGTAGATAGCTTTTAAGTGATCCGCAAACTGCTCGGGCTCCATGCCAAAGCGATGCGCAACGCTGGTCACGGTATCGCCCGGTTGGACGGTGATTGCGTTGTCGCCATTCCAGCTTGGAAGGGCAGTGGTTGCGTTGTATCTGCTGACGGCGCTCTGCTCCATCTGCCCGCTATCGCGGTTCAGCGTCCAGCGCTGGCCACTTTGATAGTCGGTCGCACCAACCACCCTATAGCTGTCGGGCCCGCCCTGCGAGCTTCCTTCATGGACAGCTTCGTTGTCGACGCGATTGCTTGCACGGTCCACGACCTGCGTGACGCGCGTGACAGTGTCGCCGCTTTTGATTTCAATGGTCTTGATGAGTTTTCCGGGTTCGGAAGTAGCACTCCAGGTTTCGCTGCTGTTGCCGCTGACGATGCGCGTTCCCAAGGGCCATCCATTGGGTCCAGTCGAGTTCGTTGCATTGATTTCGCCGCGCACGAATGAATCCTGCGTGCCTTGCTGCTGCGTGTCCGCAGGGCTGAGCGGCAAGCTGCCTAAATCGGCAGGTAGCGGCATGCCGATCTGGGCGAAGTGAGGAACGATATGACTTGCAACCGCCGGGTCCGTCGGGTTCTGCGCGGCAAAGTTGCGCAGTTGGTCCAGCGTCATTCGGGAGACCTGATCCGAGGCAGCGTCGCCATACTGCCCGCGCACGGATTCAGCCAGAACGCGCCGTGCTCCCAGTTCGGCCGCGGTTGTCGCATCTGCCCGCTCACCGCGATACAACGTCGGGTTCGCTGTGCTTTGATACCAGCCCGGCTCCCGCGTGACAATTTCGCCGCGATACAGCGACGGGCTACCGTTGTCGTAGACGTAGCCGTCGTAGGGTTCGTGATTGAGGATGTTTTGGGCGAGCGTTTTGGCGGTTGCATTGCCTCCGAAGTAAAGGGCCCCGGTGGCGAGAACACCAAATACCGGACTAACCGTTGTGAACCCCGCGATAACTCCACTACCAGAGGCGACCGCAGCAACCCCTCCTACAATCCCACTGCCCTCAGCGACCACGCCTCGCGAGTCACCGGAAAGCGCAGACGAGCCAAGCGTTGCGCCATCAATCCTATTTCCTACAAATCCCGCCAACTTTCCAACAACTGTGCCTCCCTTGAAATCTTCGGCTGTACTGAGGACCGCACCTGTGTGATCGGCAAATGCAAAAGGACTGTAGTCCGGTAACTTGATGTTGGAGATTTCTACGGGTAGCGGCGTGCCCGCGGTTGCGGCACCTATTTTTCCATCTGCGCCGACGCTGTAGCGATGACTTTCATTGCGAATCAATCCCCCCGTCTGCGTGATCGTTCCGCCTTGCAATCTGCCATCAAGCCCATAGTTCAGCGCGTAGGTCACCTTCGCCGTGAGGTCAGCGGCGGTAGGCAATGTCGCGTGCACGGCTTGGTTGACTACTGTGGGCTGGCTGAAGGTAACTGTTTCTGTGTAGCCGACCACTTTCCCGTTGACTAGAACGGCAACTCGATTACCTTGTATAGCTGGCGTACCAATGCTGCCAAGAGTCGACGAGCCAGAGAGGCTATTTGTCGCTCCGCTCATGCTTCGTCCTTCTGTCCTGGAGTTTTGATAGCGCTAATGCTTGCCTGCAACGCAACGAGCCCGTGCCAGCAGGAGACAGCGACAAGGGTTGCGCCGCAGGTTTGTACGACCCCATATAGGAACAGCGACATATCGCTGGAGTACAGCCGCGAGCGAGCTTCATGCCGATTCATCAGCTGCGATATCTCTTGCAGGCTTCCGAACATTTGCCCCGGTGCGTAGACAACATTCCAGACTCCGAATACAAGAACTACAAAGCCAAAGAAGGCTACACCAGGTTGCCTTTCTATTAGGTCCAGCAATGCTGCTCTCATTCTTGGAGCATCGCCAAACCAAGTAGCAATCAGAAATACAGGCATGCAACTCCATGCATAAGCAAAAAACACTTTGAATTTTTCAGGATGGGGATGCAAATGTGCCGCCCGATCAATCATCGGAATTCCCCGCGCCAACCATTCCGCATAGGTTCGCGTCCACGGGTACTGCGCAAATACATCGTTAGGAACGAGAAAAGCTGCGGGACTAATGACCACGAAGAAAAATACCCATATGTATCGGGGCCACACGCGTTGCCAGATCTTTTCCGCGCTCATAGCGCACCTCCTTGCCTTTTTCTCCAACAGTTGTCATTCGCGCTCTCGTCAAGTGGCCGGAAAGGTGTCTTTACTTTCGCTGTTGACTTGATCGCGTAGTGCGCCGCCAGTTTGACGAAGTCCTGCGCAAACTGCGTCCCCTCGGGTGCGTAGCTGTCCTGCGCTCCCGTCCACAGCGGCCCCTGCAGGCCCCCTGTTTCGGGGTGATGCACTTTGTTCCCTTGCGGGTCGTAGTACCGGCTTTGTTCGCGTCCCTGGTCGTCCGTCCACACCAGCGCATAGGGATGTTTGTCGTCGCCACCGGGCTCGC
>JAYRMT010000180.1:0-5491 GCA_041912575.1 Fluviicoccus sp.
TCGTGTTCGTCATGGATGTCGCCGACGATCTGCTCCAGCGCGTCCTCCAGCGTCACCAGCCCGCACACGCCGCCGTACTCGTCCACGACAATCGCCATATGACTTTGCTTGTCGCGGAACTCCCGCAACAGACGGTCGATGTGGGCCGATTCCGGCACGCAGAAGGCCGGGCGGAGATAGTCCTTCAGGTCGAAGCGCTCCTGCGGCCGACCCACCAGGCGCAGCAGGTCCTTCGCCAGCAGGATGCCGACCACCTCGTCGGAGTTGTCCTCGGCGAGCACCGGGAACCGCGAGTGCGCCGACTCGATCAGGATCGGCAGGAAGTCCTTGGGTTCGGAATTGTCGCGGATGCAGGTCATCTGCGCGCGCGGCACCATGATCTCGCGCACCTGCATGTCCGAAACGCGCAGGGTGGCTTCGATGATGCGCTGCGACTCCGCATCCAGCACGCCGTTGCTGCCCGCGTCGCGGATGATCACGCGCAGGTCGTCGCGATTGCGGGGCTCGCTGGAAAGGAGGTGGGTCAGGCGGTCCAGCCAGGATTTGCCGGCCTCGTGGCCGCGATCGTCGCTCATGATGTCCCGAAGGGTGTCCTAAAGGACGGATTGTGCAGTTTGTCACCGGGAAATGCTAGTGAGCCGGAGTCCGGATGCCATAGGCTTTCGTGGCGGTTATCTTTAGAATGGGCAGATATGACCGGGATACGGTCTCTCTTGTTAATTTTCAGGATGGTAAAAATGAAAGTTCTGGTACTGGTCGGTCTCGTGCTGGTGGACATTGTCCTTGCGGTTCTTGTGGCCCATCAGACAGGTTGGGCGGCGGTCCTGGTCGCTTGGGCGTTGGCCATTGGCGTCGGTTTGATGCTCATGCGCTCGGCGGCGGTGGTTTTGGGGCCGGCGCTGAGCCGGGGCGCCCTGGCGGCCAACGGTGATGACGCCACCATAGATGCACTGGTGACGGCCTTTGCCGCCGTCCTGTTCATCCTTCCGGGATTCCTCAGCGATGTGTTGGCCGTTCTGCTGGTTCTGCCCCCGGTCAAACAACAGGTGAACAAACGCGTGGCGGCTGTCCTGAAGCAGCGTGGCGGCATGCTTGAACAGGTGATTAACGATGTTTCCGGTTCCAAGGGGTAAACGGATGAAGACTTGGCGCGCAGTTCCCTTATTGGCGGCAATGCTCGCCGCCTGCTCCAAGGAGCCGCCCCCTCCGTCTCCCGCGGTGGATCACGGACGTCCGGAAACGCGCAGCCTCGAAGCCGCCGATCCCATGGGCTACAACGGCCATGCCGTGCGCGAAAAAGTGGATTCCGCGCTCAACGCCAATGACGCCGCCAACGCGCAACTGGAGCAGGCGGCCCGCGAGACCAACCGACAGTAAGGCGGCCTGACGCCGGGAAGCCTTATTCCCCGGCGTCCTCCCGGTAGGGATTGGCGATGCCCAGTCCGGCCAGCACGACGATTTCCAGCCCTTCCATTTCCTCGGCCTCGTCATCCGCGATGTGGTCGAAGCCCAGCAAGTGCAGCACGCCATGCACCGTCAGGTGCGCCCAGTGGTCCCGGGCGGCCTTGCCTTGTTCCTCCGCTTCCGCGAACACCACCGGCACGCAGATGATGATGTCGCCCAGCGGCTCGCGCGGCAGGCTGTCCAGCACGGTTTCCGGCAGCTCGGACGGGAAGGACAGCACGTTGGTCGGCTTGTCCTTTTGCCGGTATTGATGATTCAGCGTGCGGCTTTCGTCCGCATCCACCAGACGGATTGAAACGTCACAGGGCTTCCGGCGTCCCGCGCCTTCCAGGGCGGCCTGCACCCAGGCGCGGAAATCGGCGGTTTTCGGCAGGTCCTTGTGCGTGACGGCCTTTTGCAGGTCAACCGTGCAAAGCGTTCGGCTCATGCCTCGTCGTCTCCGGCATCTTCGGCGGCCGGCCGCGGCGAGCGCTTCTCCGGCTTGGCCGCCGGTTGCGATGCGTCCCAGGCCTCGTAAGCCTCGACGATGTGCTGCACCAGCGGATGCCGCACCACGTCGCGCGAGGTGAAGCGGGTGATGTGGATGCCCTTGACGTTTTCCAGCACCCGCGCGGCGTGCGCGAGGCCGGATTGCTGGCCGCGCGGCAGGTCGACCTGGGTGATGTCTCCCGTAATCACCGCGCGCGAGCCGAAGCCGAGGCGGGTCAGGAACATCTTCATCTGTTCCGGGGTGGTGTTCTGGCCTTCGTCAAGGATGATGAAGGCATGGTTGAGCGTGCGGCCGCGCATGTAGGCCAGCGGGGCGACCTCGATGACCTGTTTCTCGATCAGCTTGGCGACGCGGTCGAAGCCGAGCATTTCGTACAGGGCGTCGTAGAGCGGACGCAGGTAGGGGTTGATCTTCTCGGTAAGGTCGCCGGGCAGGAAGCCGAGCTTTTCCCCGGCCTCGACGGCGGGACGCACCAGCAGGATGCGACGGATTTCGTCCCGCTCCAGTTGGTCGACGGCGCAGGCGACGGCGAGATAGGTCTTGCCGGTGCCCGCCGGACCGACGCCGAAGCTGATGTCATGCTTGAGGATGTTCTGCACGTAGCGGCGCTGGTTGGGACCGCGCGGGCGGATGCTCCCCTTGCGCGTGTACAGCGCGACATCTTCGTCTTCCGCAACCGGTGCGGGCGCGGGCGCGGGTTCGGGCGTTTCCGGGACGTCGGATTCGTCGCCGTCCTCCTGGCTTGTCTGGAGCATGAGGTGAACGGTCTCCGGGTCGAGTTCGCGGGCAAATTCGGTTTCACGGTACAGCGCGTCCAGCAGCCGCTCGCCGCGGGTGACGGCGCTGAGCGGGCCCTGCAGGTGGAAGTGGTAGCCGCGATGGTGGATGCGGATGCCGAGGCGCTCTTCGAGCAGCTTGATGTGGGCATGCAGCGGACCGCAGAGCGTGTTGAGGCGCTGGGGGTCGGACGGAGCCAGGTGGATCTGGCGGAGGGTAGTGATGCTGCTGTTCAAGCTGGGAGGCGCTCCGGGGGTAGGGTTCTTTCGTGATTATAGCGGAGGCGGGAAATCCCGGCACGCGAAGCCCCGGTCTTTCCTTTCGCACGCTCAGTCATTCGGATACGCCGGAATCGCCGACAGCCGCTTGAACATGACCTCGCCGTAGCTCTTCCAGTCCTGATCCCAGCGTGACTCGGGGCTTTCGAAGACGAAAACGTCCAGGTTGTCGGTCGTATCGTTGGCCAGATAGAACTGGCGCACGATGATCGGCTTGAGACCCGGCGGGGCGTCCCGGTATTCCAGCCAGCTGACCTTGAAATCGCCTTTGTCCGCCTGGCTGAAATAGCGGATATCTTCTTTGGCATGACCCTTGGCGATGATTCCCAGCATCATTTCCGCCGATTTGCTCGGGGACGGCTTGCCGTATTTCATCAGGTTGGAGAAGACTTGCACCGTAAACCCGGTTTCGAAGGGCTGCTGCAGACTGAAATCCTTGGGACTCAAGGCATGGGTGGCGAAAACGGGGCCTTGCGCCGGACGTTGCAGGTCATGGCTGAACCAGCCTTTCGGTTCCAGGAACACCGCGTTGCGGAACATGTTCCAGGCAAAGCCGTCGGGGGCGGGCGGCATCTGGGCCAGCACCATCGCGCGGATCTCGTCGCCGCTGGGGGAGGCCGTTGCCGTGGGCTCTCCGGCCAGGGTCGGGATGGCGTGCATCAGCACGGGGAAGAGGGCCGCGCATAAAATCCGTTTCATGAATTGGGGTTTCCTTGGGGCAGGTCGGGGGGCTCTCCGGAGCTTGCCACGTTCGCCCGCCGTATGCCAATGCCCTCAGGCGTCCGTCAGCCGTCCCGCCTTGACGTCTTCATAGGCTTGCAGGATCTCTTCGTAGGTATTCATCACGAACGGCCCGTGCCCGTTGATCGGTTCGTCAATCCGCTCGCCCGACAGGAACAGCAAGCGGCAGGCTTCCAGGGCGTTGAGGGTGACCCCGGCCCCCTGTTGCGACATCACCGCCAGCCCGTTGTCCTCCATCGGGCCGTCCTCCCCGAAGCCGACGCGACCGGACAGCAGATAGACCAGCGCCGTATCGCCCTCGGCCGTCGGCAAGGTGAGGGAACCGCCCGCACGAAGTCGCACATCCAGCACGTTTATCCGTGTATGGGTGCGCGCCGGTCCCATTACCCCGCCGTAGCGTCCGGCAATCACGCGGACCTGGCCGTCCTCCGCGGGCAGCGCAACGACCGGAATCGCCGCCGCCGTCAGGTTCTGGTATGCGGGCGGTCCCAGCTTGTCGCGGGCGGGCAGGTTGACCCACAACTGGAGCATCTCGAACCGGCCGCCGCGTTCCCGGAAAGCCTCGCTGAAGAACTCCCGGTGCACCACGCCGCGCGCGGCCGTCATCCACTGCACGTCGCCGGGCCCGACCCGACCGCCGCCGCCCGCCGAGTCACGGTGTTCGATCTCGCCGTCGTAGACGATCGTCACCGTTTCAAACCCGCGATGGGGATGATCGTGGACGCCGCGCGCGTGGCTGTGCGGCATCAGCCTGCCCGGTCCGATATGGTCCAGTAGCAGGAAAGGGGAGGTGGTGGCCCCGAGGTCGTACCAGGACAGGACCGACAGCACCGGCGAGAAGTCCGCGATGGCGGCCCGGGCGTCGTTGCGGTGGATGAAGGCGAGCGTTTTCATGCGGTCAGCGCACCGGGCAGGGGTATGCTCACGGCATCCCGTCCCGGTACGCGCCGGGTGTCTTCCGCCGGATGCCGGCGTTCCGCCTGTTCCCGCATCCAGTCCGCGAAAAAGCCGACAAACGCCCGCACTTTCGCCGAGAGATGCCGCCGGTTCGGATAGACCGCGTAGATCGGCAGCCGTTCGCTTTCGTAGTCAGGCAGCACCCGCACCACGCGGCCCGCCTCCAGGTGAGGTCGTGCGATATAGCAGGGCGTGCTGAACACGCCCTGGCCGCGCGCCGCCATTTCCATCAGGAATTCCGAGTTGTCCGACTGCACCGAGCCGGACACCTTGACTTCGTGCCGCGCGCCGTCCGGCCCGGTGAAGCGCCACATCCGGCCTTCGGAATCATGTTCGTAAAGCAGGCAGTCGTGATCCGCCAGATCGGCCGGGGCGCGGAGCATCGGCGCGGCGGACAGATAACCCGGCGAGGCCACATGCAGCAGCGTGGTCTGGCCGATTTCCCGCGCCACCAGATGCTGCGATCCCACCGGACCGATCCGCAGGGCAAGATCGAAACCTTCCTCCACCAGATCCACTACGCGACCGGACAGCGAGACGTGGAATTGCAGCAAGGGAAAGCGCCGCTTGGCTTCCACCAGCGCAGGAGAAAGGTAATTCAGCGCGAAACCGACCGAGGTGGTGATGCGCAGCGTGCCTTGCGGATTCAGCGACTGCGCGCCCACGGTCGCCTCAATGGCCTCCAGCTCGTGCAGCCACTGCGCGCAGCGTTCGTAGTAGGCCTGGCCGCTTTCGGTAAGCCCGATGCGCCGCGTGGTGCGGTTGAGCAGGCGGGCCTGCAGAT
>JAYRMT010000181.1:0-5488 GCA_041912575.1 Fluviicoccus sp.
CGCGAGGGCCTGTTCGCGGTGTGGGGCACGCTCAGTCCGTCGTTCAAGCACTATCTCGTCACCTCCGGCATCTTTTCGCTGGCCTATTTCAGTTTCAGCTTCCTGCTGCTGCGCGCCTACGGCGTCGGCTTTGCGGTAAAGGATGTGGTGCTGCTGTACGCGCTGTTCAACATTGCCTGTGTGGTCGCCGCGCCGCTGATTGGCAAGGTCAGCGACCGGGTGGGGCGGGCGCGGATGATCCAGCTGGGTTACGGGGTCTATGCGCTGATGTGCGCCGGATTCGCCTTTGCGTCGAACAAGGCCGAGATCGTGGCGCTGTTCGTGCTGTTCGGGGTGTTCTACGCCATCGACGAGGCGCAGGCCAAGGCCTTCATCGCCGATCTGGAACACGACCGCCGCGCGTCGGCGATCGGCCTGTACAACTTTGTCACCGGGTTGCTGTACCTGCCGGCGTCGCTGGTGGCCGGGGCCTTGTGGCTGCTGCATCCGGCGGCGGCCTTCGGGCTGGCGGGCGGGCTGGCGCTGGCGGCCTGGGGCGCGTTCCGGGTGTTGCGGCCGGATCGCGGACTCGTGTAGGTCGGGGTGACACTTCCGCAAGTTCCGGGTGGTTCCGTTCCCGCCGTCCGGTCACTATGCTGTCATCCAGACCCGCCGGATGCCGCCATGACCGCCCCCGTCCCCGAACCGCGCCCCTACACCCTGATCGCCGAGGCGATCCGCTATCTGGACGCCCACCAGCGCGAACAGCCGACGCTGGCGGCGCTGGCCCGTCACGTCGGCCTCAGCGAATTCCACCTGCAACGCCTGTTCACCGCCTGGGCGGGTGTCTCCCCCAAACAATTCCTGCACTACCTGACCTGGGAAAACGCCCGCGCCCGCCTGCGTGACGCGCCGGTGCTGGATGCGGCGCTGGCGGTCGGGCTGTCCGGGCCGGGACGCCTGCACGACCTGATGCTGCAGTGGGAAGGCATGACGCCGGGGGAGTTCCGGCAGGGCGGCGCGGGGCTGGCAATCCGCTACGGGGTGATCGCGACGCCCTTCGGTGAGGCACTGGCGGCGGAGACCGCGCGCGGCCTGTGCAAGCTGGCCTTCTTCGATACCGAAGCCGAGTTCGCGGCGCTGGAGGCGGAGCTGGCGTCGGACTGGCCCTCGGCCCTGCGCCGGCGTGATGACGCCAGGCTGGCCGGTCTGGCGGCGCGGATTTTCCCGGAACAGGGTGCGCGGCAGGCTCCGTTGAAGCTGTTGCTGGCGGGCAGCCCGTTCCAGCAACAGGTGTGGGCGGCCTTGCTGGCCATTCCGCCCGGGGAAATCCGCAGTTATCAGGACGTGGCCGCCGGGCTGGGCCGTCCGGACGCCACGCGGGCGGTGGCGTCGGCGATCGCCCGCAACGATCTCGGCTACCTGATTCCCTGTCACCGCGTGATCCGGGCCACCGGGGATTTCAACCGCTACCGTTGGGGCGCGGAACGCAAGCAGGCGATGATCGCCTGGGAAGCCGCGCGGGCGGCGCAGGCCGGAGCGCCGGACTGAGATGCGCCAGGACTCTTTCCTCCTCCAGCCCGAACCGGTGCAGCCGGATGTCTGGCTGCTGCCGCAGTTCACCTCGGCCGCCGCGCTGTGGGAGGACCTGCTGGCGGTGTCGGCGGCCGCGCCGTTCCGCCACATGATGACGCGCATGGGCTATCCGGTGGCCGCCGCGATGACCAATTGCGGTGCGTTGGGCTGGACCAGCGATGCGCGCGGTTACGCCTATCGGGCGGTGGACCCGGAGACCGGACGGCCGTGGCCGCCGATTCCGCCGGCTTGGCAGGCGCTGGCCCGCGAGGCGGCGGCGTTGGCGGGGTATGCGGACTACGCGCCGGATGTCTGTCTGGTGAACCGCTATGCGGTGGGGACTGGCATGGGGCGGCACAACGACGACAGCGAGCGGGATTTTTCGCAGCCGATCGTGTCGGTGTCGCTGGGTTTGCCGACGCGCTTTGCGTGGTGGGGCGATCGTCCGGCGGGGCGGGGGCGGGATCTGTTGTTGCAGGACGGGGATGTGCTGGTGTGGGGCGGGTCGGCGCGGCTGGGGTTCCATGCGGTGCGGCCGGTGCCGCCGGGGCGGCATCCGGTGTGCGGGGGATTCCGGTTCAATCTGACGTTCCGGAAGGCGGGGTAGGCGCCCACCGCGCCAGCATCCCCCGCAACCCCTCCATCGACACCGGCTTGCTCAGGTAATCATCCATCCCCGCCGCCAGACAGCGCTCGCGATCCCCGCTGATCGCCTGCGCCGTCAGCGCGATCACCGGCAGCCGCCGCGCCCCCGGCTGTTCCCGCTCGCGCAGCCGCCGCGTCGCCGTATAGCCGTCCATCACCGGCATCTCGCAGTCCATGAACACCAGATCGAAGGTGTCGCGGGCGATGCGGTCCAGCGCCTCCTGCCCGTTCGCCGCGGTTTCCACCGCGCAGCCCAGCTTCTCCAGCATCTTCACCGCAATGTACTCGTTGACGCCGTGGTCCTCGACCAGCAGCACGCGCCGCACCGGTGACGTTCCCGGCAAGGGCGTCGCGGGGAGCGGTGTTCGCTCCCGGGCCGCGCCCTGACAGGACTGCCCGAACGGCAGTTCCACCCAGAAGGTGCTGCCCTCGCCGGGCCGGCTGTCCACGCCAATCCGCCCGCGCATCAGTTCCGCCAGCATGCGGCAGATCGCCAGGCCGAGCCCGGTGCCGCCGTAGCGGCGGGTGGTCGAGCTGTCGGCCTGGGTGAAGGGTTCGAACAGCCGCGCCTGGATCGCCGGGTCGATGCCGATGCCGGAGTCGCGGACCTCGAAGCGAAGCCAGATCTGGCGGTCGCGCCGGTCGGGCAGGCGGGCGCAGTTCAGGAGAATTTCACCTTGCGCCGTGAATTTCACCGCGTTGCCGAGCAGGTTGGCGAGGATCTGGCGTACCCGCGCCGGATCGCCGGACAGGCAATCCGGGGCGTTGATTTCGGCGCGCAGCAGCAGGCCTTTCCGGCGGGTTTGCACCAGCGTCTGGCCGAGGATGTCTTCCAGCAATTCTCTTGGGCAAAAGTCGATCTGTTCCAGTTCCAGCCGTCCCGCCTCGATCTTCGACACATCCAGCAGATCATTGATCAGCCGCAGCAGGGTATCGCCGGAGTCCAGCGCCAGCGCGACATAGTGGTGTTGCTCCTCGTTCAGCGGGGTGTCCTGCAACAGGCTGTTGAGGCCGATGACGCCGCTCAGCGGCGTGCGGATTTCATGGCTGATGGTGGCGAGGAATTCCGACTTGGCGCGGCTGGCCGCCCGCGCCGACTCCAGGCTGAGGCGCAAGGTGGCGGCCTGTTCCTCGATCAGCCGCTTCTGCACGGACAGCGACTGGTTGGCGCGGTCCAGCGCTTCGATGTGGATCTCGCTGGAGCGGCGGACGGCAAAACTGTAAGTGGAAAAGACACCGATCAGGGCGAGCTGGATCAGCACCAGGATGGCCGGGGACGGGCTGTGGGAGGGAGCCAGCGGCGCCAGATCCGTCGCGATGCCCATGCCGACGGCGGAGGCGGCGGACGTGATCATCCACAACGTACCCAGGCGATGACCGCTGATCAGGATCACCACCAGCGGGATGGTCGGCAGGAAGGCCATGATGAAGGACTGGCTCTGGCCGGTATACCAGGCGTTGGCGAGGATGACCGGCAGGATCATGGTCGCGGCGCGGTTGAGCGCGAGGTCAATGCGACCGGTCCCGGGGACGGCCAGCGCCCAGCGCAGGAACAGCATCAGTCCGGCGCAGGCGAGGGCGTTGAGCACGCCGAGGCCGGGCAAGATGAACAGGCCCATGATCACGGCCATGACGCCGGTGACCACGGCGCCGACCTGGATCAGGTATTCGTAGCGGCGGCGGCGCTCGCTCTCCGCGAATTCTTCGGCCGCGCCCGGCGTTCCGTCCGGGGACGGTGGCGGGGTGTCCTCCATCCCTGTCCTCCGCATCATTCTTGTTCTGTAAGCCAGTCTGACAGAAGGCGCGGAGGGCGGCAATGCGGCGCGTCGCCGGGACGACGGCGCTTACCGGGTGTTGTCCCGTTCCTCGCTGGTCTGCACTTTCTGGCCGCCGATGTAGTAATGGCCGTCGTAATAGCAGCTGGAGGTGAAACCGCAGGGGCCGTTGGTGTTGACCGGCAGGTGGAATGCGGGTTCCCGGTGCTTGGCCGCCTCGCGTTCTTCTTCCGCCACGCGCTGGCGTTGCCGTTCGTCCTCGGCGGCTTCGCGCTCGCGCATCAGCCGGGTTTGCTCGTTGTACGCGGCGGCCCGGCTTTGCATGTCGGCCCACTGGGCGTCATCAATCGTTTTCTGGGAGGCCGTCGCGCTGGCATTGCCGGGGTCCACGCGCTGGGCCAGGGCGAATTGCTCCTCGGCCGCCGCGCTGTCCCCGCGCTGCAGATAGGCCCGGCCGAGATTGGCGAAGGACTGCCCGATCAGCGGGTCCAGCGCGATGGCCTTCCGGAAGTCGGCCACGGCGGCGTCCAGCTGGCCCGCCTGCTGTTCGAACACGCCGCGCAGGTTGTAATAGTCGGCGAACTCCGGATTGTGCCGGATGGCGTCGGTGATGGCGTCCAGACGGCCTGGCGTGTCGCCCGCCTGGTATTTTTCGATCATTTTCAGCAGGGCGGCGTAGGCGTCGGGGTGTTCGGCCTGTTCCATCGTGTAGAGCAGTTCGTAGCGCTCCTTCGCCACCAGCGCCCGCGACTGGTTGATGTTGCCGATGCGGGCGATGAACAGGGTTTCGCAGTTCATGGCGGTCGTCAGGTCGGCGCGGGCCTTGGCGAATTCCCCGGCCTGGACATGGGTCTGGGCGCGGATGAGGTAGCCGTCGGCCCGGCCGGGCTCCAGCGCGATCATCCGTTCGCCGTCCGCCCGCGCTTCCGGGAAGTGCGCCAGCGCCAGTTGCGCGCGAGCGCGTTTCAGCAGGTATTCGTGCAGCGGGCGGATGGCGATGGCCTTGCTGTAGTCCTCGACCGCCCCCGCATAATCGCCGCGATCGAATTTGGCCTGGCCGTGCAGTTTCCACAGCAGGTCGCGATGGTTGTCCGGGTGGGCGAAAATATCGAGCAGCTGTTCCCGGTGATCTTCCTTGGCGATCTTGTAAGCGCTCTTGCCGTCTTCGTCCTTGATCTTTTCGTCGGCCCCGGCCAGCTTCAGCAACACCACGATGGCGGGGTACTTGTCATAGCTATAGCGCGCGGCGTTGGTGATGGCCGTGCTTTTCCGGTAGCCGCGGGTATCGACGCGCGCGCCGCTGGACAGCAGCAGCTCCACATGCTCAAGACGTCCATGGCTGGCCGCCTCGTGGAGCGGCGTGTTGCCGTTCCCGCAGGTGGCGTTCACGTCGGCGCCCTTGGCGATCATCTGTTGCGCGATCGCGATGTCCGCCCGGCGCACCGCCAGCGCCAGCGGCGGGCATCCCTCGTAATCGGTGTCGGTCAGGGAAGCGCCCTGATCCAGCAGGCGCT
>JAYRMT010000182.1:0-5487 GCA_041912575.1 Fluviicoccus sp.
GGTTCACATCGTCATTGGGGTGAACGGGGCTTTTCGCGCCGAGGGTCCCGCCCGCCATCCGGTTGGCGAGATTGGCGATGACTTCGTTGGCGTTCATGTTGCTCTGGGTGCCGGACCCGGTCTGGAACACGACCAGCGGGAATTCGCCGTCCCAGCGACCGTCGATCACCTCCTGCGCCGCCGCGGTGATCCAGGCCACTTTTTCCGGCGGCAATTCCCCGAGTTCCCCGTTGGCCCGGGCGGCCGCCTTTTTCAGGATGCCGAAGGCCTGGATCACCGGCCGCTCCCAGCGGAAGCGGCTGACGCCGATCGGGAAGAAGTGCAGCGAGCGCTGGGTCTGCGCGCCCCAGAGGCGGTCGGCGGGAACCCGGACCTCGCCCATGGCGTCTTTTTCGATACGCGTTTCCGTCGGATTCATGAGCGTTCCCCGTGGCGGCCGTCCGGGCCATAACGCGCGATCGCGCGGATGATCCCAGTACAGCACACATCCCGCCGCTTTGCCCGATCCCTTCCCGCGCGTTGCTGATGCGTGCCCGGTTTATTTGCTACCATCGCCCGCCTCGATTCCGCCACTCCGTGATACCGCGCATGTTCAGCAATATCCGCATCGTAATGGTCAACACCAGCCTGTCCGCCAACATCGGCGCCGCCGCGCGCGCGCTCAAGACCATGGGACTGCGCAACTTGTGGCTGGTCGCGCCGGAACACTTCCCGAGCGCGGAAGCCACTTCGCTGGCCTCGGGCGCCTCGGACGTGCTGGCGAACGCGCGCGTGGTGGCGACGCTGGAGGAAGCGGTGGCCGATTGTCCGCTGGTCATCGGCACCAGCGCGCGGAGCCGCACCATCCCCTGGTCGATGCTGGATGCGCGCCAGGCGGGCGAGCTGTCCCGGCAGGAGTCGGAGCGTCATCCGGTCGCCATCGTCTTCGGACGCGAGGCGCGCGGCCTGACCAACGAGGAACTGCAACTCTGCAATTACCACGTCAGCATTCCCAGCGACGAGGAGTACGGCGTACTGAACGTCGCGGCGGCGGTGCAGGTGCTGTGCTACGAAGTTCGCATGGCGCACTTGCTGGCGGCGGAGGGCGGCAACCACGGCCTGCGCGACGCCGAGGTGGTGATGCCGCTGGCGCAGGCCCCGTGGGACAAGGAATTGGTCAGTTCCGGCGACATGGAGCAGTTCTACACGCATTTCGAGGCGGCGATGGTCGATGCCGGTTTCATGGACCCGGAAAATCCGCGCGGCATGCCCACGCGTGTCCGGCGGATGTTCAATCGGCTGCGGCTGGACCGGCTGGAATATAATTTGTGGCGTGGTATCTTCAATCGCATGCAAGGCATGGCGGCCGAGATCCGCCAGAAGGGGAACCCCACATGATCCTGTCTTTCCTGTCCCGTCTGCGGGAAGACGTCGACGCCGTCTTCGATCGCGATCCGGCGGCGCGCAACCGCTTCGAAGTCCTGGTGAATTATCCCGGCATCCACGCGCTGATCCTGCACCGCGTGGCGCACGGCCTGTGGGAAAACCGTCTGAAAGGTCCGGCGCGCTTCGTGTCCACGGCCAGCCGCTTCCTGACCGGCATCGAGATCCATCCCGGCGCCAAGATCGGCAAGCGTTTCTTCATCGATCACGGCATGGGTGTTGTGATCGGCGAGACGGCCGAGATCGGCGACGATGTGACGCTGTATCACGGCGTGACGCTGGGCGGCACCAGCTGGAATCGCGGCAAGCGGCATCCGACGCTGGAAGACGGCGTGGTGGTCGGCGCCGGGGCGAAGGTGCTGGGGCCGTTCACGGTGGGGAAGGGGGCCAAGATCGGTTCCAACGCGGTGGTCACCAAGCCGATTCCGGCGGGGGCGACGGCGGTGGGCAATCCGTCGCGCGTGATCGTGAAACAGGAGTTGCAGCTGGGCGAGGAGGAGCAGGCGCGTCGTCATTATGCGGCGAAGATCGGCTTCCAGGCCTATGCGGCGGCGCCGGATCTGCCGGACCCGGTGGTGGAGGCGTTGCGCATCCTGCTGGATCACATGCAGGCGCAGGACAAGCGGCTGGACAAGATGTGCGCGGCGTTGCAGCGGGTTAACGGGGATTTCTGCGACGAGAAGCCGGAGCAGATTGATGCGGAGCGGTTGATGCAGAAGACGGAGCATTATTGAGTCCGCTACGGCTGCTTCAGTCGGAATATCTGTAGCCCGTGTGATACACGGGTTTTTTTATGGCGATAATACGCTGCGCTCGCGTACGCGCCTCTGTGCTGAATGGCTTAAGTCGGGGGGAGTCGCTGCCTTGGCTGGATCCCCCGTATTGTCGCAGGGGCTACAACTCCCTCCCAGCATGCAAGGCTCCACCCCGCCAACCGACGAGGTGACATCCTTCCCCCGGCCGATTAACCTACCTTTTTGTCGGGTCTTAAGGTTGACTAAATCGCTCGGGAATGACTATACTGAGTGCGTCATCCACCGGTAAGAGGGTTTGCGCCATGCGTCTGACCACCAAGGGCCGCTACGCGGTCACCGCCATGCTGGACCTCGCCATCCATGCGCGCCGCGAGCCGGTGAGCCTGGCGGACATCTCCGAGCGTCAGTCGATCTCCATCTCCTATCTCGAACAGCTGTTCGCCAAACTGCGCAAGCAGGGCCTCGTGTCCAGCGTTCGCGGACCGGGCGGCGGCTACCAGCTCGCCCGTCACGGCGGCGAGATCTTTGTCGCCCAGATCATCGACGCGGTCGACGAACTGGTTGACGCCCGTCGTTGCGGCGGCCAGGGCGATTGCCAGCAGGGCGTGATGTGTCTCACGCATGAACTCTGGACGGACCTGAGCGACCAGATTCATAATTTCCTCTCCGCGATCAGCCTGGAAGAGCTGGTCAACCGCAGGGAGGTGCAGTCCGTCTCCGTGCGCCAGTCCCGTCAACGCGCCATGGACAACATGCTGTCGTCCGGCGACCCGATGATGCTCAATCCCGCGTAAGCAGGTCCTATGAAACGCCAGATTTATCTTGATTACGCCGCCACGACGCCGGTCGACCCGCGCGTGGCCGCGAAAATGATGGAATGCCTGACCATCGACGGTAATTTCGGCAACCCCGCCTCCCGCTCGCACGGGTACGGCTGGATGGCCGAAGAGGCTGTCGAGACCGCACGCCAGCAGGTGGCCGACCTGGTGAACGCCGATCCGCGCGAAATCGTCTGGACCTCCGGCGCCACCGAGTCGAACAACCTCGCGATCAAGGGTGCGGCTCACTTCTACCAGAGCAAGGGCAAGCACCTCATCACCTCGAAGATCGAGCACAAGGCGGTGCTGGACACCTGCCGCCAGCTGGAGCGCGAAGGCTTTGAAGTGACGTATCTCGACCCCGAGCCGGGCACCGGCCTGATCACAGCGGCCATGGTCGAGGCGGCCCTGCGTCCCGACACCATCCTGGTGTCGCTGATGCACGTGAACAACGAGATCGGCACCATCACCGATCTCGCGGAAATCGGCCGGCTGACGCGCGCCAAGGGCGTGCTCCTCCATTCGGACGCCGCCCAGTCCACCGGCAAGCTGCCGATCGACCTGGAGGCGCTGCCGGTTGACCTGATGAGCTTCTCCGCCCACAAGACCTACGGGCCCAAGGGCATCGGTGCGCTGTACGTGCGTCGCAAGCCGCGTGTCCGCCTGGAAGCGCAGATGCACGGCGGCGGTCATGAACGCGGTTTCCGTTCCGGCACCCTGGCCACACACCAGATCGTCGGCATGGGCGAAGCTTTCCGTATCGCCCGTGAAGAGGGCGCCGCCGAACAGGCTCGCCTGCGGGTGCTGCGCGACCGCCTGCTGGCCGGCCTGCAGGAGCTGGAGCAGGTCTTCGTCAACGGTTCGCTGGAACAGCGCATCGCGGGCAACCTGAACATCAGCTTCAACTTCGTGGAAGGCGAGTCGCTGATCATGGCGCTGAAGGACCTTGCGGTGTCCTCCGGCTCCGCCTGCACCTCCGCCAGCCTGGAGCCGTCGTACGTGCTGCGCGCGCTCGGCCTGTCGGACGAACTGGCGCACAGCTCCATCCGTTTCAGCATCGGTCGCTTCACGACCGACGCCGACATCGATTTCGTGATCGGACACGCCCAGGGGGCGGTCAACAAGCTGCGCGAGCTCTCGCCCTTGTGGGACATGTACAAGGAAGGGATCGACCTGAATTCGGTCGAGTGGGCCGCGCATTAACGAGGTAAAGGCATCATGGCATACAGCGAAAAAGTGATCGATCACTACGAAAATCCCCGCAACGTGGGCACGCTCGACAAGAACGACGCCCAGGTCGGCACCGGCATGGTCGGCGCCCCCGCGTGCGGCGACGTCATGCGCTTGCAGATCCGCGTCCGCGATGACGGCGTCATCGAGGATGCGCGTTTCAAGACCTACGGCTGCGGTTCCGCCATCGCGTCCAGCTCGCTGGTCACCGAATGGCTGAAGGGCAAGACCCTGGACCAGGCCCAGACCATCAAGAACAGCGAGATCGCCGAAGAGCTGGCCTTGCCGCCGGTCAAGATCCACTGCTCCGTGCTCGCCGAGGACGCCATCAAGGCGGCCATCGCCGATTACCGCAAGAAGCAGTCGGAGGGAGGGGCCTGATATGGCGGTGACCCTGACCACGGCGGCTGCCCGGCATGTCGCTGACTTCATCGCCAATCGCGGCAAGGGCGAGGGTATCCGGGTCGGCGTGAAGACCTCCGGCTGTTCCGGGCTGGCTTACGTGCTCGAGTTTGTCGATAATGTTGAACAGGCCGATCAGGTTTTCGAGTCGCACGGCGTGCGCATCTTTGTCGATCCGAAGAGCCTGACCTACCTGGACGGCATGGAGATGGATTTCGTCAAGGAAGGCCTGAACGAAGGATTCAAATTCACCAACCCCAACCAGAAGGGCGAGTGCGGCTGCGGCGAATCCTTCACCGTCTGACGCGCCCCGGCGAGGCCCGCAGTGGACCTGAGTCACGATTTTTTCGCCTTGTTCGATATCGAACCCGGGTTCGACCTCCAGCCGGATGCGCTGGCCAGCCGCTACCGCGAGCTCCAGCGCCAGTACCATCCCGACCGCTTCGCGCACAGCCCCGAAGACCAGGAAAAGGCGGTCCGCTGGACGTCGCACCTGAATCGGGCCTATGACACGCTTCGCGATCCGGTCAAGCGCGCCGCCTACCTGCTGGAGCGCGCCGGACAGCCGGTGTCACTGACCACGAGCATCGCCGACACCGATTTCCTCTACAGCCAGCTGGAGCTGCGCGAGCAGATGGAAGAGGCGGCCTCCGCCGAGGAGCTGGCCAGCCTGCGCATGGAGGTGGAGGAATGGATTGCCAGCCTGACCCGCGAATTCGTGATCGACTTCGACGAGCAGGACTGGTCCGAGGCCCGCGACACCGTGCGCAAGCTGCATTTCATGGCCAATTTCCTGCTGGACATCCGCAAGGCGGAAGACCGGCTGGATGACGCCTACGACGACGAAGACGACGACTGAC
>JAYRMT010000183.1:0-5454 GCA_041912575.1 Fluviicoccus sp.
GGAAAGTCCTCCCTGCGTCCGCTGATGGCCGGCAGCAGCCCGTCGTTGCCTGATGGATCCAACCCCTCCGCTGCTATAGTGCAGTCGGCTTCTGACGTTCAGTGCAGCCGTCTTCTGAAAACGACATTTGAACCGGGAACCTTCCCTTTTTGGCTAGGCGTGAAACAATGGTCATTTTCCCTATACCCAAAATGACCAGGAGGCCCGCATGAAAGTCGCACGCATCTACCTGCGCGTGAGCTGTCATTTTCAGAAGACGACTGCACGGAATATCAGGAGTCGGCTGCACTGGTGGATTGCAGCGCGGTGTACAGGGCCGTCTTGCTCACCTTGAGCCGTGTAGCGGCCTCTCGGACATTAAGCCCGTTGGCGATGTGCTCCCGCGCTCGCTGCAACTTGTCGGCGGTGACAACCGGCTTTCGCCCGCCCTTCCTCCCACGAGCGGCGGCGGCAGTCAACCCGGCCTTGGTGCGCTCGCGGATCAAGTCGCGCTCGAACTGGCCCAGCGCGCCGAACACGTGGAAGATGAGCCGCCCGCCTGGCGTGGTGGTGTCGATGGCTTCCGTCAGAGAACGGAAGCCGACGCCTCGCGCTTCCAGCGCGCCTATCGTTTCGATTAGGTGCGGCATAGAGCGCCCGAGCCGATCCAGCCGCCAGACGGCCAGCACGTCGCCGTCGCGCAGGTAGGCCAGCGCATCAGCCAAGCCGGGGCGGTCGGCCTTGGCCCCGGAAGCCGTGTCCTCGAAAACGCGCTCGCAGCCTGCCTTGCGTAGCGCATCCGTCTGCAAGGCGGTGTCCTGTTCCGCCGTCGATACCCGCGCATAGCCGATCAGTGCCATTTGCCGCCTCTCTTGTCCGTCATTCCGTCCGCCTATCTTAATGTCCGACAACCCGTTGTGCAATAACTTTGCTGGACAGTGTCCGGCATGGCCGACTAATGATCGTTTGACGGACATTGACGGTAAGGCATTTTTGCATTACTATGTGAAGCATCAACCTTGATTGCGAGGGCAAACCACCATGACCACATTGACCGTTACCGCACGGGGACAAGTGACGTTTCGGAAGGACGTACTGCAACACCTCGGCATCAGGCCAGGCGACAAGATCGAGCTGGACTTGTTGCCAGACGGTCGGGGCGTGCTCAAGGCGGCACGGCCCGCAGGGACGATAGCCAGCTTTGTCGGCCTGCTCGCGGGCAAGACGCAGAAGGTTGCCACCATCGAAGAAATCAACGAGGCGGCGGCGCAAGGCTGGGCAGGTAAGCAATGAAGGTCGCAGTCGATACCAACGTCCTTGTGCGTGCGGTTGTGCGTGACGATCCCGCACAAGCGGACGTTGCCGCCGCAGTCTTGACCGACGCCGAGTTGATCGCGGTCGCGCTGCCGTGCCTATGCGAATTTGTTTGGGTGCTGCTGCGTGTCTACGGCTTCCAGCAAGCCGACGCGGCCAGCGCGATCCGGGCACTACTGGCCGCCGCGAATGTGGAAGTGAACCGGCCTGCCGTGGAGGCTGGCTTGCTGGTGCTCGACGCGGGCGGAGACTTTGCCGATGGCGTCATTGCCTACGAAGGCAACTGGCTTGGCGGGGAAACCTTCGTTTCCTTCGATAAGAAGGCGGTGGCACTTCTCACGGCGCAAGGGCAATCAACGCGCCTTTTGTGACGGACATGAGCATGAACGAATTCCGCCGACTGGCCGCGAAGATCGACCAACACATGCAGCAGCTTGCCGCCCAGGGTGTCAGCGAGGCCCATGCCATCATCAATCGCATGATGGGGTACGGGCCTGACCTGCACAGGATTTGGGTCGGCACATCCGATCAGCAGCTCATGGCGCTGTCCCGCGAGTTCCCAGGGTTCTACCGCTACGCCCGCATCATGGAAGAGGCATCCGAAGCCGAGCGCCGCAAGGCTTCGCGGCCCTATGACGGCATGGCCGAGTTCTCCGAACAGCACAAGCAAATGGGCGCGCAACTGCTGACCACGGCGGCCACGCTTGAGCGTGGCTACCAGGCGTTTCGTGCGAGCGGCAGTCTCCAAGACTTCCGGCCTCAGCTCGACGAGCTGGGCCGCCTGCATCGGCAATGGCTGTCCGACCTGGAAGCCTTCAAAGACTCGCTGCGCACGCAGGGCGCAGAACCCAAGGTGCTGGAATACGTGAACGAGGCTTTCGGCCGCCTGGCCGAGCGCATCAAGCAGCTTGCCGGTTGATCGCCGGAATTTTCGGCGGTTCCGGCTTTGTCGCGCCGTGCACAAGAGTTCTGAGCAATTCCGATCTCTCGCGGCGCTTCGTGCATAGAACTTCTGACCGTTCCCGGTCAGAAGTTCTATGCACACACGGCGGCCAGCCCAGTGAACTGGTGCAGTCGCCTTCTGAAAACGACAAATCATGTTGTCACGCAACCGAACGGTTATGTGACATCTGATCTTGGGGGGAAAATGCTTATCGGGTACATGCGCGTGTCCAAGACGGACGGCAGCCAAACCACCGACCTCCAGCGGGACGCCCTCACCGCCGCCGGGGTGGATCCGGCCCATCTTTACGAAGACCTGGCCTCCGGCAAGAAGGATGACCGGCCCGGCCTGACCGCCTGCCTGAAGGCGCTGCGCGAGGGGGACACCCTGCTGGTGTGGAAACTGGATCGTCTCGGCCGGGACCTGCGTCACCTGGTGAACACGGTGCATGACCTGACCGCGCGGGGTGTCGGCCTGAAGGTGCTGACCGGCCAGGGCGCGGCGGTCGACACAACAACGGCAGCGGGCAAGCTGGTCTTCGGGATTTTCGCGGCGCTGGCCGACTTCGAGCGGGAGCTGATTTCGGAACGGACCAAGGCCGGGATGGCCTCGGCACGGGCGCGGGGCCGCAAGGGCGGCCGGAAGTACAAGATGACTCCGGCCAAGCTGCGGCTGGCGATGGCCTCGATGGGCCAGCCGGAGACCCGGGTCGGTGATCTCTGTGAGGAGCTGGGAATTACCCGGCAAACCCTGTACCGGCACGTATCGCCCAAAGGGGAGTTGCGGCCGGATGGATTGAAACTGCTGGGCAAGGCCGCATGAGTGCGTATTCTGGTGAAGGCAGCCCCTATTCTGGCGGCAACTCGCCAGCGATTCTGGTATCAATCCCACCACCTGAATGGTGGCTCTCCTACAATTTTCTGCCCCTCATGGGCTATCGTACTTTCGCCACTGTATAGGGGTGTGGCCGGTATTGCGCTTAAACAGCCGCACAAAAAAACTCACGTTCTCGTAACCCACCCCATAGGCCACCTCTTTGACTGAGAGGCTAGTTGCCAGCAGCAACTTCTTGGCCTTATCGATGCGGACCCTCTGCGCGTATTGATTAGGGGCTATCCCCGTGGCGTTCTGGAAGCGTCGTTTCAAGGTACGTTCGGTCAAGCCGACGCCTCGCGCCATCTGCTCAATGGTTACGCCCTCCGCGTAGTGCGACTCAATCCAGTCTTGAACCTTGAGAATTGCAGTGTCGGTATGATTGCGATGCCCTGGCAGGATGGGATTCAGCTTATAGGGGTCGGATACCAGCAGGTGAGTGGCGCACAGCTGCGTGAACTGGTCGCCCCGTTCCTGTGCGAGGATTTCAAGTAGCGCATCAAAGCTGCCATTGAGCGAGCCCGTAGAATAGACGCTACCGGTTTGCAGGAAGGACTTGTGCGCCACGAACTGTGAGGCAGGATATCGCTGACTCAGTTGCCGAACGAAGGCCCAGTGTGTGGCCAGCAGCACGCCATCCACCCGCCCAGTAGCCGCCAGCAAACCAGCGCCGGTAGTCAGAGCTAATATGCTGGCATTTTCATGAAGTTGGCAGGTAAGCCATTCAACGATGCGGTTATCCGGAGCAGCGACCAGGCGGGGGCCTTCTACGGCAGGCACGATAACCAGATCATAGCGGGTCGCTGGCTCCATCGGGCCATCCGGCTGGATACGATGACCACTGGCGGTAGCCACGTCAGCTCCATTCGGTGAAAGCAGGGTTACCGCATAGGAGCGCTCCAGCCCAAGGTGAGACTCAAGCAGGGCCACTACCCGGAAGAAGTCAGCTGCTGAGAACACCCCCATAGCCCAGCAGCCCTCGTAAGCAAGAATCGCTACACGTTTCATTTCGCCTCATGGCCCGATCAGACTATCGTTTTTCCCATTTGAGAATAGTACCTGAAGCGCCACCAGGACAATATGAATAGGCCGTTGAAGTGTGTCACGGGCGTTCTCACGAGGTAGTCATGCAGGCTGAACTTGTCGCTGGAAAAGACCAATTTTCATTGATCCGGGAATACTGGGTGCCGACCCCGCAGGGGAATATCTATGCGAAAAGCTGGCAGCCCCTAGACGGAGGAATGGGCAATGTTGCCCCCATCGTGCTTTTCCATGACTCCTTGGGCTGCGTGGAGCTTTGGCGCGATTTTCCTGAGATGTTGGCCGCCGCAACTCGGCGCCGGGTCATTGCTTACGACCGACTAGGCTTCGGACGCTCATGGCCTCATCCTGGTGGCTGGAACACCCAGTTCATTCACACAGAAGCCAAGCAATATTTCCCGCTGGTGTGTGCTGCCTTGGGGGTAGAGCATTTTGTGGTCCTCGGCCACAGCGTGGGTGGGGCTATGGCGGTCTGTTGTGCGGCACTGAATCCAGATAACTGTGAGGCAGTGATTACGTTGGCGGCCCCAGCCTTTGTGGATGCGGGCATGGTGCGCGGCTTGCTCTCGGCCCAGCAGGCCTTTAGTGAAGCTGGGCAGATTGAGCGGCTGGCCCGCTATCATGGTGACAAGGCGAAGTGGGTGCTGTCAGCCTGGCTAGATACATGGCTCTCGACCGATTTTGCGACTTGGCGAATCGAGCAAATTGCTCCTGGGCTGAGTCGCTCCTTACTGGTCATCCACGGTGACCAGGACGAATACGGTTCGCTGGAATATCCGCGACACATCGCCACGCTGACTACCGGCCCTAGTAAGCAGGTGATCATTCCTGGTTGCCATCATTTACCTCATCGCGAAGCGCCTGAAGTAGTCTTGGCGGCGGTGTCTCGCTTCCTAAACCCAAGCTATTGATCCGGCCCGACTTTCTCTTGATGGCTCAATACCGCCAACGTATTGCTGCGCAATAGCTTCAGTGTTGAGAAAATCAATGCTTAATAGGGCCGGATCAATAAGCCTGCCCGTCGACATTGTTGTGAAGCGACCGTCTACTCGAAGCCGCCTGCTGGCGGCTTGCTTTTTCCCTGACAGACCTCTCGCCATTCAAAGCCCTTTTCCTTGCCGGAATGCCCGGTGCACTCGCCTTTGGCCATTGGTGCAGTCGTCTTCTGAAAATGACACCGCCTGCATCAAAGCGTTACGCGAGGGAGACACCCTGCTGGTCTGGAAACTGGACCGGTTGGGTAGGGACCTGCGTCACCTGGTGAACACCGTGCATGACCTGACCGCCCGGGGCGTTGGCCTGAA
>JAYRMT010000184.1:0-5436 GCA_041912575.1 Fluviicoccus sp.
GGGGCTGTCGGTGGCGACGCGCAGCCGCGTCAGCCTGCATTTCCGTTCCGAGGATGCCATCCGCCAGGGTTTTCGCGATTGCGGTTTCGATGCCAGCCGGGTGCATATTCCCGAGTCCTACTACGATGCGCTGCCGATTCCCGTGCAGCGCGCGCCCAGCTTCGTGCGGGTGATCGAGAATCGGGTCGGCTGACCGCTCCCCACCACGGGGGGGAGGTTTCGGGGCGACAGAGCGGTTAAGGTGGCCGGGGTCAGGCAGCGGTTGCGGCAGGAAACCGGGGCGTTGTGAGGGCTCCTCCCGCCGGGACAGGGATGCGGCGAGCCGCTATGCTATGACCCGGGCGGATTCTCTCCTCCGCCCGCCTGATTCCCTTCGCCACTGGCGGATCGACCGGTCCGCCGGGGCCTCAATCGACCGATCGACATGACCCGACGCCTGTCCGTGCCGCTGTTCAACCATCAGGCCTATGACCTCCGGGTCCAGGCCGAAATGATGGCGCTGGGCGCGCGGCAGACCCGGCCGCACCTGTCGCTGGTGGTGGCGTTGCTGGCGTCGCTGACCGGCCTGCATGAACTGTCCTGGCAGGTGATCGCGCTGTGGCTATTCTCGGCCAGCCTGATCGCCGCCTTCGGTTTCACCTTCCGCCGCCGTTACCTGCATGCCGACCGCGATGGCCTGAGCGAGGCGCAACTGCGGCGCGGCGAGTGGACCGGGCTGGCTTACAGCGCCTGCGTCGGGCTGCTGTGGGGCAGTTCCACCCACCTGATGATCCCCGGTGAACCCGAGCATAACCTCATCATTACCATGATTTATCTGGGGGTCGGCACGGGTGCGAGCACCATCGCGATTTTCGGGCTGGCGCACATGCTGGCCGGATCGCTGCTCTCGCTGGGCCTTTTGATCGCGGGCTTGCCCGGCATTTTCGGCAGTCACTGGCCGGGACTGGCGGCACTGTTCACGCTCTACAATTTTGTGCTTGTCCGCACGGCCCTGGAGCGTCGCGACACCATCGCCGACAACATCCGGCTGGCGCACGATAAGGAACGCTTGTTGGAGCAGCAGAAGGACGAGGTGGCGCGCACCCGTCAGGCCAGCCAGGAAAAGTCCGCCTTTCTCGCCGCCGCCAGCCATGACCTGCGCCAGCCGGTGCATGCCGTGATGCTGCTGGGTCATGCGCTGCGCCTGCGTCTGCCCGCCGGGGACAACGCCGATCTGGTCGAGCGCATCCTGGAAGCGGGTCATGCCTTGTCCGAGCAGTTCAACAATCTGATGGACCTGTCGCGGCTGGAGGGCGGGGCCTACCGGCTCAATCCGGCCGCCTTGCCGCTGGATCATTGGCTGGAAAGCCTGTGCGCGACGCACGGCCAGCTGGCGCGCGATCGCGGGCTGAACCTGCGCTTGCGCGTGGATGTCCGCCTGCGCGGCCGGTCGCTGTGGACGGATCGCGGCCTGCTGGGCCGGGTGCTCGATAACCTGATCGGCAACGCGATCAAGTTCGCGAAACCCGGCACCACGATTCTGGTGGGGGCCCGGCGACGGTCTGAGGCGCTGGAAATCGCCGTCTACGACCAAGGCATCGGCATTCCGCGCGACCAGTTCGCGCAGGTCTTCAAGCCCTATGTCCAGCTCGATAACCCGACGCGCGACCGCGCCAAGGGCATCGGTTTGGGGCTGAGCATCGTGCAGGAAGCGGCGTCGTTGCTGGGGGCGCGACTGCAACTGGAATCCGAACCGGGGCGGGGCAGCTGCTTCCGCCTCATTTTCCCGGACGCGCAGTTGGCGGCAGCCAGCCCCGGCGTCGTCAGGAGCGAGCGCAAGCCGCCGGCGGTCACCAACCTGCACGGACGTCGTCTGCTGCTGGTCGAGGATGATCCGATGGCTGCCTCCGCGCTGGTGGCCTGGGCGCAAAACTGGGGCCTGCGGGTGGATCATCATGCAGACCCGGCGACGGTCGACACGGCTGAGCAGCCCGACCTGATCCTCTGCGATATCCGTCTGCCCGGTGAACGGGACGGCATCGACTGCCTGTGCGACTGGCTGGATGCCTGGCCGGATGCGCGCGGCTTGCTGGTGTCCGGCGAACTGCTGCCGGAAACGCACCTGCGCGCCGAGCAGGAGGGGTTGCTGCTGCTGTCCAAACCGGTGAATCCCGACCTGTTGCTGCAAACGATGTCGGGCCTGCTGCGCGCCCGCGCCTAACTCCCCCCGCGGAGGGGCATCCCCGGACGCGCGCGATGCTTATAATCCCGGACATCACCTCAACGGCAACCGGAACGCCGACCATGCGACTGCTGATCATCGACGACCATCCCATGACCTGCGCAGGCCTGCAAAGCCTGCTGCAGGCCTGTTATCCCGATGCGCGCATCGATGCCCGCCACAACGCCGCCGACCTCGCGACGCTGGCCGCGCAGGCGGATTACGTCTTCCTCGACATGCACCTGCCGGACCAGGGTTTCGGCGCGATGCTGGATACCCTGCGCCCCTGGATGTCACGCGTCATCCTGATCTCGGCCGCGCCGGAGGCGGCGCTGGTGGAGGATGCGCGGCGGCGCGGCGCGCGCGGCCTGCTGCTCAAGAATGCCGATGTCGATCATGTGCTGGACGGCTTCCGTCGCATCCAGGCGGGCGAGGCGGTTTTCGATATTCTCGACCAGGACGGCGACTGGTCCGGTCCTGCGCTGACCGAACGTCAGCGCCATGTCTACGATGCGCTGCTGGCGGGGCAGTCCAACAAGCAGATCGCCCGTTCCCTGGGCATCAGTGAATACACGGTGAAAGAACACGTCACCGCCATCCTGAATGTCTTCGGCGTGCGCAACCGCCTCGAGCTGGTGCTCAGCCAGCAGATTCGCAACTGATCGCAGCCGGAATGGCCATGGATTGGCCGCTTTGGCCGGAGATACTGACAAAAAGGCCCTAGGAATTCATCGCCGGACTGTTAATATTCCGTTCACAACAAGACGCTGCCGACACCGATCCTACGGTCCGCGCTGCGCATCGAACGAGAATTTGCATGCTTCCCGCCGTTAACCCGTTTGCGTATTTCGAGGGAAAGTCCCGGGCAGGAACGCTCGACATCCATCTTCAGGACGGCCGTCCCCGCGTCTGGCTGTCTGAGGGCGCTGCGCGACAGCATGGCGTCTCCGCCGATGATGTGCCGCTGGAGTTTGCGGACTGGCTGGAACGCCTGTCGCCGGAATCCCGGCAGCGGCTGGAATCGCTCTGGCTGTCCCCCGAAGAAAACCGCGAGTTTGCCGGTGAACTGGAAATCCGCCTGGCGGACGGCAGCGTCGCGCGCCTGCACCTGCTGGCGGAAAAACGTCTGGAGGCCGACGGCCCGCGAATTTGCGGCCTGTTCCTTGAAAGCGAACCCGCCTTGACCGTCCTTCAGTCTCCGGATGACAGCCTGTTGCTCAATGACCAGCGGTATCGTCAGGCCATGGAAGCGCTGGGCATGGTGTTCTGGGACTGGGATATCGCCACGGACCGCCTGGCGTTTTCACCGGGCGGTCCGGCCGCCGCGTCGTTGCGGGACTGGGAGGAGCGGTTGCATCCCGAGGATCGCGTCGGGTTCTTCCGGGCGCTGGACCGGCATCTGGTCGGGGAAGTCCCGGTGTTCCGTCGCCGGGTGCGTCAGCAGCGGGGCGAAAATCAATGGCTGGAATGGCTGGTGCAGGGGCGGGTGACTGCCTGGGACCGGCAGGGACAGGCGCATCGCCTGATCGGCGTCTGCCAGCCGCGCCTGTTTCCCGATATCGAGGAAGAAGCGCGCGCGGCGCGGGACCGGGCTGCCGTGCTGGCCTTCCGGACCCTGTCGACCTACGCCGGGGTGCTGTCTCCTGACGGTCGCATCCTGGACGCGAACGAGGCCGCACTGGCCTTTCTCGGCCGTCCGCTGGAAACCTTGCAGGGCAAGCTGGTGTGGGAGGGATTCTGGTGGCTGAGCGACGAGGTGCGGGAAGAGGTGCGCCGCATGGTGTTCGCCGCCGCCGAAGGTGAACAGGCCGAGTTCCGCATGGAGGTCGAAGGCGCCGCCTTGCGCCGCGCGAGCATCCAGCTGGCGATCAAACCGCTGCGCGGACCGGACGGTCAAGTGGAATGCCTGCTGGCCGAAGGGCACGATCTGGAACTCCCGCAACGCGACCGCCTGATGTCCGCCGCCGGTCCGGCAGTCCTGGAGGCCGGGGTGGCCACGGTGTCCCGCGAAGGACGCTTCCTGTCCGTGAATGCCGCCCTGAGCACGCTGACCGGCCATGACGAAAACGAACTCCTGACCATGACGCTGATGGATATCCTGCATCCCGACGATCTGGTGCGGGACATGGGATACTTGCAGGGCCTGCTCGACGGCGCCTGCGAGAGCTTCATCGTTGAGAAGCGCTGCCTGCGCAAGGGCGGCGGCGTCACGCCGGTGCGGCTGGACGTGCAGGCGATCCGCGCCGATCACGGCCGCGCCCATCATTTCATGTGCCTCTTGCATCCCTTGCAGCCGGTGGAATCGTCCGCGCCGGTCGCCGCCGGGCTTTCCCGTATTGACGAGCTGACCGGCCTGCCGAACCGCGTCGCCCTCGACTCCTGCCTGCGGCAGCTGCTGCTTGATGCCCGCCAGTCCGGCCGTCATCCCTGGCTGATCTACATGGATGTCGATCATTTCCAGTCCATCAACGACGCGCGCGGCCATCAGGTCGGCGATCGCCTGATCCGCGAACTGGCGCAGGCGTTCCGCAGCCATCTGCGCGAACATGACCTGCTGGCCCGGCTGGGCGGCGACGAGTTCGCCGTGGTGCTGGCTGATTGCTCGCAGGAGGCGGCGCTCCGCGTAGCGCAACATCTGGTCGATACCGCGTCCCACTACCGGTTGCAATGCGACAGCGGCAGCTACGCCGTCGGCGTCAGCGTCGGCCTGGCGGGATACGATCCCGCGCTGGTAGATGCCGGTCAGTGGCTGACCCGTGCCGATACCGCCTGTTATTCCGCCAAGGAGCAGGGGCGCGGCCGCGTGCAGATGTACCATCCCGAGGCCTCGCAGATCCGCGCTGCGCACCACCATCTCGACTGGGCGCGCCGTCTGGCCGCCGCGCTGGACGAGGGCCGTTTCTCGCTGTTCCTGCAACGCATCGTCGATGTGCGCGGCGAGACCACCGGCCATGAAGCGCTGATCCGCATGCGCGATGAAGAGCACGGGCTGGTGTCGCCGCAGATCTTCATGCCGGTGGCGAAGCGCATGGGCCTGTCCAGCCGCATCGACCGCTGGGTGATCCAGGCGGTGCTCGACCTGTACCGCGACCTGTCCGCGCGCGGCGTCGAGCCGTCGCCGGGCTGTTACGTGTCCCTGAACCTGAGCGCCACCAGCGTCGGCGACCCGCTGTTCCAGGCGTGGTTGCTGGACTTGCTGGAGGAATACGGGGTGCCGCCCGGCCGCCTGTGTTTTG
>JAYRMT010000185.1:0-5421 GCA_041912575.1 Fluviicoccus sp.
CCGCGAAGGCGATGTAGGGATAAATGCCGAACACCAGGGTGTTCAGCCAGTTTGCGAGCGAATCCATGATAAGTCCTCTCTGTCGTCAGGGCCGGCCGGCGGCGCTGTTGCAGGGGGCGCCGCCGTCGAGGAAGCGGATTTCCGCATCCTCCCAAGCGGCGTCGATATCGTCTTCCTGCGCGGGTTCGCTGGCGATCAGCGGCCGCGCGCCGGTCAGTTCTTCCAGCGCCGAGAAAATCAGCCCGTACGCCGAGTCGTGGTTGCGCAGGCGCGCGCCGATGGCCTGGATCACGTGCAGCGGTTCCTTGAGCATGGTCAGCGCGTCATCCATCGGCAGCACCGACAAGAACTCCAGGAACAGCGGCAGGTAGTCCGGCAGCTCATGGCCGTCGGTCAGCTCCAGGCCATGCTTGGCGTAGACGTTGATGAGATCGACCATGGCCGGACCGCGATCGCGCGATTCGCCGTGTACATGCTCGAACAGGTGCAGCGACAGCGAACGCGTACGGTCGAACAGGCCGACATAGGTCTCCTGCACATCCCAGCCGTCGCCCGCCATCAGGTCCTGCGCGAAGCCCATCAGGGCTCGGCGCGTGCCTTCCGACAGGCCGCGCTCGTCACGCAGCACGTCGAGGACGGCCGGAAGCTCGCGGCGCATGGCGTCGTCCGGGTACATCAGCAGGTGGCTGAGGGCGCGGAACGTCAGCGGATTAGTCATGGGTGCCTCCCCACAGGTTGGCCTTCTTCTGCTTGCCGAAGAGGTCCACGTTGTTGTCGCCGTTGGAGCAGCCGTTGCCGAAGGTGAAGCCGCAGCCCGAGCGGATGTCGAAGGCGCGACCCGCGTATTCCCGGTGCGAACTGGGCACGACGTAACGGTCTTCGTAGTTGGCAATGGCCATGTAGCGGTACATCTCCTCGACCATCTCGGCGGTGATGCCGGTCTGCTTGAGGGCGGCGACATTGCCTTCGCCGCGCAGCTGCTGTTCGCGCTTGTAGACGCGCATGGCCAGCATGCGTTCCAGGGCGGACTTCACCGGCGCTTCGTTACCGCCGGTCAGCAGGTTGGCCAGGTACTTCAGCGGAATGCGCAGCGAGTTGACGTCCGGGATCACCCCGTTGCTGGCCACCTGCCCCTTTTCGTGGGCGTTCTGGATCGGCGACAGCGGCGGGATGTACCAGACCATCGGCAGGGTGCGGTATTCCGGGTGCAGCGGGAAGGCGACCTTCCATTCCATGGCCATCTTGTAGACCGGGGAACGGCGGGCGGCGTCCATCCAGCTGTCGGGAATGCCGGCCTCGCGGGCCGCGTCGATCACGACCGGGTCATTAGGATTGAGAAAGATGTCCAGTTGCGCCTGGTAGAGGTCGCCCTCGTTTTCCGCCGAAGCCGCGCTGCTGATGCGGTCGGCGTCATAGAGCAGTACGCCGAGGTAGCGGATGCGGCCGACGCAGGTTTCCGAACAGACGGTCGGTTCGCCCATCTCGATACGCGGGTAGCAGAAGGTGCACTTCTCCGACTTGCCGGACTCCCAGTTGAAGTAGATCTTCTTGTAGGGGCAGGCGGAGACGCACATGCGCCAGCCGCGGCACTTGTCCTGGTCGATCAGGACGATGCCGTCTTCCTCGCGCTTGTAGATGGCGCCGCTGGGACAGCTGGCCGCGCACGCCGGATTGAGGCAGTGCTCGCACAGGCGCGGCAGATACATCATGAAGGTGTTTTCGAACTGGCCGTAGATGTCCTTCTGCACGTTCTGGAAGTTGTAGTCCTTGCTGCGCTTGCTGAACTCGCCGCCGAGGATTTCCTCCCAGTTCGGGCCTTTCTCGATCTTGTCCATGACCTTGCCGGTGATGACGCTGACCGGGCGGGCCGTCGGGGTGACCTTCGACTCGGGGGCGTTCTGCAGGTGCGAGTAGTCGAAGGTGAACGGCTCGTAATAGTCGTCGATGGTAGGCAGATCGGGATTGGCGAAAATGTTGGCGAGGATGCGCCATTTCGCCCCGAGCTTGGGCCGGATGCTGCCGTTGGCCAGCCGTTCCCAGCCGCCGTTCCAGCGCTCCTGGTTTTCCCAGTCATCGGGGTAGCCGATGCCGGGCTTGGTTTCGACGTTGTTGAACCACGCGTATTCCACGCCCTGCCGCGACGTCCAGACGTTCTTGCAGGTGACGGAGCAGGTGTGGCAGCCGATGCATTTGTCCAGATTGAGGACCATGCCGATTTGCGCGCGTACTTTCATGGTGTGACTCCTCTCTGAACTACGGTGCAGGTCACTGATTCGGATTTTGTCTTCAAGGCATTCGGCATCCGCCTGCCGCGGGCCTCACTTTTGTTTCGGCAAAAGTAAGCAAAACCATTTGTCCTACGCCAAACTCGCCCAAGGTCATTTCTTTGCGGAACCAGCGTGTGACGAACGGGCAACTCTCCGTCGGAAATCACGCTGCTCGGACAGTGGCTGCGGACGGCAACGGCCAAAGCAGAAGCGGCAGCTTTCGCCAGATGAGGGATGGACGTATTCATTTCCCCTCCCCCTGACGACTTGCCAGATCGCCTTCGTTGCCCCATTCGATCGTGTTCATCTTGCGAAGGATGATGAACTCGTCGCGGTTGGCGCCGACGGTGCCGTAGTAATTGAAGCCGTAGGCTTGCTGGGCGTAGCCGCCGATCATGTGCGTGGGCTTGGTGACAGTGCGTGTCACCGAGTTGTGCATCCCCCCGCGCTTCTTGGTGATCTCCGACAACGGGATGTTGGTCAGCTTTTCCTGGGCGTGGTACATGAAGATCGCGCCTTCGGGGATGCGTTGCGAGACCACGGCCCGCGCGGTGAGCGCGCCGTTGACGTTGTAGGCTTCCACCCAGTCGTTATCGACAATGCCGATCTTCCGCGCGTCGATTTCGCTGACCCAGACGATGGGGCCGCCGCGCGACAGCGTCAGCATGATCAGGTTGTCGGTGTAGGTGGAGTGGATGCCCCACTTCTGGTGCGGGGTGATCCAGTTCAGCACCACCTGCGGTCGCTGGTCGCCGTGCGCTTGCAAGGCGGGCTTGATGGTCTTCAGATCGACCGGCGGCTTGTAGACGCACAGTTCCTCGCCGAAGGCGCGCATCCACGGATGATCCTGGTACAGCTGCTGGCGGCCGCTGAGGGTGCGCCAGGGGATCAGCTCGTGGACGTTGGTATAGCCGGCGTTATAGCTGACATGCTCGGACTCGATGCCGGACCAGGTCGGCGACGAGATGATCTTGCGCGGCTGCGCCTGCACGTCGCGGTAGCGGATGTGGTCGTCCTCGCGGGCGAGCGCCAGGTGGGTATGGTCGCGGCCGGTGAATTCCGACAGCGCCGCCCAGGCTTTCACCGCGACATGGCCGTTGGTTTCCGGGGCCAGGGTCAGGATCATTTCGGCGGCGTCGATGGCGGTTTCAAGCTTCGGACGCCCTTGGGTGACGCCGTGCGCGACGGTGTAGTTCATCTCGCCCAGCAGCTTCACTTCCTTTTTGGTATCCCAGCCGATGCCCTTGCCGCCGTTGCCCAGCTTGTCCAGCAGCGGGCCAATGGAAGTGAAACGGGCGTAGGTGTTGGGATAGTCGCGCTCGACGACGATGACACTGGGCAGTGTCTTGCCCGGCACCGGCTCGCACTCGCCCTTCTTCCATTCCTTGACATCAATGCCCTGCGCCAGTTCCAGCGGGGTATCGTGCTGGATCGGACTGAGCACCACGTCCTTCTCCACGCCCAGATGACCGGGGCACAGTTCGGAGAAACGCTTGGCGATGCCCTTGTAGATCTCCCAGTCGGTGCGGGATTCCCAGGCGGGATCAACCGCGGCGGACAGCGGGTGGATGAACGGGTGCATGTCCGAGGTGTTGAGGTCGTGCTTTTCGTACCAGGTGGCGGTCGGCAGCACGATGTCGGAGTACAGGCAGGTGGTGGACATGCGGAAGTCCAGCGTTACCAGCAGGTCCAGCTTGCCTTCCGGCGCCTTGGCATGCCATTCCACCTGCGAGGGCTTCTTCGCGCCCTCCTCCCCCAGGTCCTTGTTCATGACGCCGTTCTGGGTGCCCAGCAAGTGCTTGAGAAAGTACTCGTGACCTTTGCCGGAGGAGCCCAGGATGTTGGAGCGCCACACGAACATGTTGCGCGGCCAGTTGACGGGATTATCCGGGTCTTCGCAGGAAAAGCGCGCTTCTCCGCTCTTGAGGGCGTCGACCAGGTATTCCGGCACCGCCTTGCCCGCCTTGGCGGCCAGTCCGGCAATCGTCAAGGGATTGAGGTTGAGTTGCGGCGCGGACGGCAGCCAGCCCATGCGCTCGGCCTTGACGTTGCAGTCGATCAGGCTGGTGTTGGCCCAGGCCTGCTCGTCGGCCAGCGGCGACAGGATCTCGCTGACCTGCAGCTTCTCGTAACGCCACTGATCGGTGTGGTTGTAGAAGAACGAGGTGCCGTTCATGTGGCGCGGCGGACGCACCCAGTCGGTAGCAAAGGCCAGCGGCACCCAGCCGGTTTGCGGACGCAGCTTTTCCTGGCCGACATAGTGCGACCAGCCGCCGCCGCTCTGGCCGACGCAACCGCACATCACCAGCAGGTTGATGATGCTGCGGTAGGTCATGTCCATGTGGTACCAGTGGTTCAGCGCGGCGCCGACGATGACCATGGCGCGACCGTGGGTCAGCGCGGCGGTCTCGGCGAACTCGCGGGCGACCTGGATGACCTGATGGCGCGGCACGCCGGTGATCCTTTCCTGCCAGGCCGGGGTGTAGGGCGCGTCGTCGTCGTAGCTGATGGCGACATTGCCGCCGCCCAGACCGTTGTCGACGCCGTAGTTGGCGAGGAACAGGTCATAGACCGTGGCGACCAGCATGTCCTGGCCGTCCTTGTCCTTCAGACGCAGGGCGGGCACGGCGCGCGGGATGATGTCGCCATGGTCGGTGTGCTGGAAATGCTCATGCTCGATGTTGCCGAAGTACGGGAAGCCGACGGTGACCACCTCGCTCGCCGGGGCGTTCTTCAAGGTCAGGCGCAGCTTGACGTCTTCGCCGGACAGCGCCTTCTCCTCCAGGTTCCAGCGGCCCTTCTCACCCCAGCGCGAACCGATCGAGCCGTTGGGCAGCACCAGCTTCTCCGTATTGCCGTCGATGGCGACAGTCTTCCACTCGGGATTGTTCGTCGCACCCAGGTTGTCGGGCAGGTCGCTGGCGCGGATCTGCCGTTCGGCAACCCACAGCCCGTCCTTCTTCACCAGACGCACCAGCATCGGCATGTCGCTGTATTTGCGGGCGTAATCCTGGAAGTACGGCGTCTGCTGCCGTACGAAGTGTTCCGTCAGCACCACATGGCCCATGGCCATGCCCAGCGCGGCGTCGGTACCCTGCTTCGGGTGCAGCCACAGGTCGGTCAGCTTGGCCACTTCCGAATAGTCCGGGGTGAC
>JAYRMT010000186.1:0-5409 GCA_041912575.1 Fluviicoccus sp.
ACATGAGGACCTGCCAGGCGCGACCGTACTTGTTGAAATCGTTGACATAGTAGGTGCCCAGCGTCGCGGCCATGGTGTTGAAGGCCGCATCGACGTCAACCCCCAGCGCCTTGGCCTTCTCGCGATCCACATCCACATGCAGTTGCGGCGTGTTGGGCCGCCACAGGGTGTTGGTCATGCCGAGCTGCGGATTCTGGTGCGCCGCGCCGAGGAAGGCATCCTTCACTTCCGCCAGTTTCGTGGATCCGCCGTCCCCCTTGTTCTGGATATAGAACTCGAAGCCGCCAGTGCTGCCCAGACCGAAGATCGCGGGCGGAGCGAAAGCCAGTACCAGCGCCTCCTTGATCCCCGCGGTTTTCATGAACAGTTCGCCGACCAGCTGGCCGGGACCGACCTTGCGCTTGTCCCAGTCCTGCTGGGTCACGAAGATGGTCGCGGCGCTGTTCTTGAAGCCTCCCCCCAGGAAGTCCAGGCCGGTGAAGGCCACGACGTCCTTGTTGTTGGGGTTCGACTTGATGATGTCGGTCACCTGATGAACGATGCGGTCGGTGCGCTCCAGTGAAGCGCCATCCGGCAGGAACACGGCGGCAATGTAGAAACCCTGGTCTTCATCAGGCACCAGGGAGCCCGGGGTCTTGCTCCACAAGGCCCCGGTCAGCGCGATCATGCCGCCGAACAGGAACACGCTCAGCAACGAACGTCGCAACAGGAACTTGACCCCGCCCAGATACCGGTGGGTAAAGCGGCGGAACCAGTCATTGAACCAGGCGAAAAACCGGTTTTCCTGCTTGTGCTCGTTCTTGAGGATGAGCACGCACAGGGACGGCGTCAGGGTCAGGGCCACCATGCCGGACAGCACGACAGCGATCGAGATGGTGATCGCGAACTGACGGTAGAGCTCGCCGGTGAGACCGCCCAGGAAGGCGATCGGGACAAACACGGCGCACAGCACCATGACGATGGCGATGACCGGTCCGCTGACCTCGTGCATGGCGCGGAACGCCGCGTCCTTCGCCGGCAGCCCCTCCTCATGCATGATGCGCTCGATGTTTTCCAGCACCACGATGGCGTCGTCCACCACGATCCCGATCGCCAGGACCATGCCGAACAGGGTCAGCGTGTTGATCGAATAGCCGAGCAGGTGCAAGCCCGCGAACGTGCCCAGGAGCGAGACCGGCACAGCGAGCGTCGGGATCAGCGTGGCGCGCCAGTTCTGCAGGAACAGGAAAACCACCAGGAACACCAGCGCCATCGCTTCGCCCAGGGTCTTGAGCACTTCATGGATGGATACCTCGACAAAACGGGTGGTGTCGTAGGGTACGGAGTAGGTCAGGCCTTCCGGGAACTTTTTCGACAGCGCATTGACGGTCGATTTCACTTCCTCGGCCACGCTAAGCGCGTTGGCGCCCGGCTGCAGGAAAATGCCGACCAGCGTGGCCGGCTTGCCGTTGATGGTGCCGTTGAAGTCGTAATCCTTGGCGCCAAGCTCGACACGGGCGACATCGCGCAGGCGCAAGGTAGTGCCGTCGGGGTTGGCGCGGACAATCACATTCTCGAACTCGGCCACCGTGGCGAGACGCCCCTTGGCGGTGATGGTGTAAACCATCTCCTGTCCCCGGATCGGGGTCTGGCCGATCTTGCCGGCGGCAAACTGGGCGTTCTGTTCATTCAATGCGCCCGCCACGTCACCCGCCGTGACGCCGAGCTGGGCCATGCGGTCCGGCTGCAGCCAGATGCGCATGGCGTAATCCTTGGCGCCGAAAATCTGTACGTTGGTGGTGCCGGGAATGCGCTTCAGCCGGTCGAGGACGTTGAGTGTCACGTAATTGGACGTGAAGACGTCGTCATAGCGACCGTCCGGCGCGTAGAACGCCAGCACCTGCAGGAAGGCTGACGAGCCCTTGGTGACGGTGACGCCCTGACGACGGACCTCTTGCGGCAGGCGCGCTTCGGCCAGCTTGACGCGGTTGTTGACGTTCAGGGCGGCCTGGTCGACGTCCGTGCCGATCTCGAAGGTGACATCAATGGTCGTCGCGCCGTTGGAGCCGGAGGACGAACTCATGTACATCATGCCTTCGACGCCGTTGATGGCGTTCTCGATCGGCGAGGCAACGGTTTCGGCGACCACTTCGGCCGACGCCCCGGGGTAGACCGTCGTGACCTGCACCACCGGCGGCGCGATTTCGGGATATTGGGCGACAGGCAGGACGCGCATCGCCGCCAGCCCGGCCAGCGTGACGAAAATCGAGATCACGAAGGCGAAAATGGGCCGGTCGATAAAATAACGGGCAATCATGGCGACGGCTCCCTCAATGCACGGCTGGCTGGCCGGCGGGCGCTGCCGCCGGAGCCGCACCCAACGGGGCCGGCTTGACCGGCGCGCCCGGGAAGAAGATGCGCGCGGTGCCGTCGACGATGACCTGGTCGCCCGGCTTCAGGCCGTCGCGGATGATCCAGGCGTTATTGCCCGCCGATCCGTCCAGATGGACCCACTCCCCCACCTGCACCGGACGCGGCAACGCTACGGTATCGCCTTTCTCGCCCGGCGAAACCACGTACACGAATTTGCCCTGCGGGCCGTCCAACACCGCGCGTTGCGGCAGCGCGATCGCGGTCGGACGCAGCGCACCGGTCAGGCGAACCCGCACGAACTGGCCGGGCGCCAGCTCGCCATTGCCGTTGGCGACCGTCGAACGCATGGCGAAGCTGCCTGTGGCGCTGTCGGCACGGTAATCCTGGAAGTCGATATGGCCTTCGCTCCTCAGGGGGGCTCCGTCCGCGCCAAGCAGGACGACATGGAATCCGCCCGCCGGGACGCGCAGCTTGCCTTCGGCCTGCTCGCGCTTGAGACGCAGGTAATCGGCCTCGCCGATGCCGAAATTCACGTAGGCGGGATCGACCTGGGCGACCGTGGTCAGGAGGCTGTCTCCGGCGGCATTGGCCAGCGCGCCTTCCACTTTCAGCGCCCGTCCGGCCACCCCGCTGATCGGGGAGCGGATGTCGGTATAGCCGACATTGATGCGCGCCTGGGTGATCTGTGCGGCGGCAGCCTGCACATCGGCGCGCGCGATGTCGAGCGCGGACAGGGCGTTATCGAGGTCGCGCTGCGAAGCGGACTGGTTTTCCACCAGCGGCTTGAGGCGGGCGACTTCACGCTCGGCCTGCTTGACGCGGGCTTCCGCCTGGGCCTTGGCCGCTTCGGCAACGGCCTGCTGCGCCTTGTAAGGCGCGTCGTCCAACCGGAACAGCGGATCGCCCGCCTTGATCCGCGCGCCCTCGGCGTAGAGGCGCTTTTCGACAATGCCGTTCACGCGGGCGCGGACTTCGACTTCCCGGGAACCGGCGACCTGACCGACATACTCATAGTCGACCGGTACGTCCGCCGTCGCGACCGTCAGCACGCCGACATCGGCCGGGGGCATCATCATGCCGCCGCCGGGACCGCCCTGCCCCTGCGGCTTGTTGCAGGCCGCAAGCCCGAACGCGGTCAAGACGGCGGCGGCCAGCAAGGGCGACACGAAACGCGGCGAGACCGACCGCAAGACTGGGTATTTCATGGAGGCTCCCGGATTTAGCATTCCATGTGGGCGATGGCCACAATCAGGATGAAAGAAGTCTCGCCCGGCGCGGACGATAATGGTTTTCAATGCTATCCGTCGTGAAGTGAAATGACCAGTACACTTTTTGACAGCAGGTGTTCTCGTTTATGAAACACCTGCAGCGGATCTACCACGCCAGTCCGGGACGCCACTTAAGCTTTTTTGCGCGGGTCCGTTTGGACGCGGTCTTTTTCTTTCCGGGGAGGGACGTCGCGGCCTCCGCGAGTCGCTCCTCATCCCGCTGACGGGCGTACCGCAGGGTATTGGCGAGCGTATCTTCGCTGCCGGAGGGGGTCAGTCTGGCGGGCTGACTCACGGTGACCGGCCTGCCGGACGCGCCGTCCGGCGGATGATCGCCATACTGGAGACGGCCTTGCGCATCGCGCCAGCTGAACACTTCGGCGTGGGCCGCGACCGCGAAGGCCAGCCCGAACGCGCACATCCTGTTGCGCCACATGGTTCATTCTCCCTGGAACCGGAAAGCGGGGGCGGGATTTTACGTCAGCCCCCGCCCGCAAACCAGCCGGAATCGGGCTGTCCTTAATCTGCCGTTAATCCCTTATTAATCGGGGGTTAATCCGGCGCATGCGGCAAGGCCGTACGCTGTGTGAAACCCGAGAGGAGCTTCGCCATGTCCCGCCGCCTGATCCTGACCGTCCTGCTGGCTGTAGCGACCGCCGCGCCGCTCCACGCGGAGACCGTCAGCAGCCAGTTGCAAACCCTGACCGCCCAGGCCCGCAGTGAGAACCCCGCTTTTGCGGGCTTCTCTGCCGCACGCGGCCAGACATTTTTCACCAGCCTGCACGGCAACGACTGGAGCTGCTCCAGCTGCCACACCAAGAACCCGATGCAAAGCGGCAAGCACGCCGTGACCGGCCGCGTCATCCAGCCGATGGCGCCCGCCGCCAACCCGGAACGCTTCACCGACAGCGCCAAGACCGAGAAGTGGTTCCGCCGGAACTGCAAGGACGTGGTGAGCCGGGAGTGTTCCGCGCAGGAAAAAGGTGACGTGCTGACCTGGCTGCAATCCCTGAAATAACCCGGAGGTTTCCATGAAAACCCGATTCCTCGCTCCGCTCCTGCTGGTCGCCGCCCTGCCCGCGACGGCCGACGGCGTGCGCGCCTCGCCCGCCAATCCGGTCTACACCGGCGAATGCGGCAGTTGCCATACCGCCTATCCGGCCCGGCTGCTGTCCGCGCCGGAATGGCAGGTGATCACCTCGCACCTGGACAAGCACTTCGGCGTCGACGCCACGCTGGACGACAAGACCCTGAAACAGGTGAGCGCCTACCTGACCCAGAACGCCGCCGCGCAGCCGCGCACCGCCGTCTCTGGCGGCCGCCTGCCCCGGATTACCGAAAGCCGCTGGTTCCAGCGCGAACACGATGAAATCGGCGCAAGCGTGTGGAAACGTCCCGCCGTGAAGTCACCGTCAAATTGCGGCGCCTGCCACGGCAGCGCCGACAAGGGCGTCTTTTCCGAACACGATGTCCGCATTCCCCGCTAACGGAGACCGATCATGAAAAGCGAAATCCGCGTCTGGGACCTGCCCACCCGCCTGTTCCACTGGCTGCTGGCCGGCAGCTTCGCCGGCGCGTGGCTGACCGCCGAATCCGAACGGCTGCAACTGATTCACATCACGCTGGGCTACACCCTGCTCGGGCTGATCGCATTCCGGATGATCTGGGGCTTTGTCGGCAGCCGCTGGGCCCGCTTCCGCAGCTTTCCGCCCTCTCCGCGTGCGGCGATGCAATACGCCAAGGCTCTGGTGGGGGCAGCGCCGGAAAAGCACTACACCGGGCATAACCC
>JAYRMT010000187.1:0-5386 GCA_041912575.1 Fluviicoccus sp.
GATATCCGGCTCGCCGTTACCGCTGATGTCGTCATCTTCGGGCAGGTTCGCCACCTCGAAACTCAGGGTCTGCGCCTTGCCGTCGCGCAGTACGGCCAGTGGATACTTCTTGCCGACCTTGGCGCGGCCGATCATCTGCGGAAGTTCGGAAGACTGACCGATGTCATGCCCGTCGAACGCGGTGATGACATCCCCTTCCTTGATGCCCGCCTTTTCCGCCGGCGTTTCCGGCAAGACCTTGGCCACCAGGGCGCCCGCGGGCTTGCTCAGGCCGTAGGCTTCCGCCAGGTTGCGGTCGATGTCCTGCACTACAACCCCCAGATAGCCGCGCGAGACCTTGCCATTCGCCTTGAGCTGGTTAACCACATCCATCGCGACATCGATCGGAATGGCGAAAGCCAGGCCCATATATCCGCCGGAGCGGCTGTAAATCTGGGAATTGATGCCCACCACTTCGCCGTCGGCATTGAACAGCGGACCGCCGGAGTTGCCGGGATTGATGGCCACGTCCGTCTGGATGAACGGGACATAGGATTCGTTGGGCAGGGCCCGGGACTTGGCGCTGACAATGCCCGCCGTCGCCGAATAATCGAAGCCGAAGGGTGAACCGATCGCCAGCACCGGCTGCCCGACCTTGAGCTTGTCGGGATTGCCGATCTTGACGGCGGGCAGGTCGTCCGCCTTGATTTTCAGCAGGGCGACATCGGTGCGCTCGTCAGTGCCCACCACATCCGCTTCCAGCTCCCGGCGGTCATTGAGCTTGACCACCACTTTATCGGCATCCTCGACCACATGGTTGTTGGTCAGCACGTAGCCGTCCTTGGAAATGATGAAACCGGAGCCAAAGGCCTGGCGGTCGCGCTGCTGCGGCGCGAAACCGAAATCATCGCCGAAGAATTTGCGGAAAATATCGGGCACTTGTTGCTGTTGCATCTGCCCCTTCTTGGCCTTGGTGGAGGCGCTGATGTTGACCACCGCCTTGGCGTTCTGGTCAACCAGCTCCGAGAAATCCACCACGGCGGAAGCGGCGGCCCAGGCGCCCTGCACCCCCACGGCGCACATTACTCCGACCAGCCAACGGCGCGCGGTCTGCGGCACGGTTTGCATACTGTTTTTCCCCCTTGAAAACGGACAATCAGCCGCCGGAAAACGCCAGCGGCCCTCTATTCAGTGGAGTTACGTTATTCAGGTCTTCCATGCCAAGGTAGTCGCCTTTTGTTACAAAGCGGGATTTTTGATAACAATGGGTAAAGGCGTGTCGTGCGGCCGGTTGTTGCACATTCGTACGGGAAATCCCGGCGACGGGCGCGGTTATGCTAGGAGCCCGGACAAGCCATGCCCTATACTCGAACGGTTTCCGGAAAATGACAGTGACCCGACCGTACATGAATCCCGCCGATTACGACGTGCTGATCGTGGGCAGCGGCGCCGCCGGGCTGACGCTCGCCCTGCGCCTGCCCGAAACCCTGCGCGTGGCCGTGCTTTCCAAGGCCGAGCCGACCGAGGCCAGCACCTACTACGCCCAGGGCGGCGTAGCCGCGGTCCTGGATGAAACCGACTCCATGGAAAGCCATGTCCAGGATACCTTGGTGGCGGGTGCGGGACTGTGCCACCCCGATGCCGTGTCGTTCACGGTCGAGAACGGTCCCGGAGCGATCCGCTGGCTCATTGATCAAGGCGTGCAGTTCACGCATGACGATGCGGATCATCTGCACCTGACCCGCGAAGGGGGCCACTCTCACCGGCGCATCATCCACTCGGCCGACACTACCGGCTACGCCATCTCGACGACACTGGTAAACCGGGTGCGCGAATCGGCGAACATTGATCTGCTGGAAAACCGGGTGGCGGTCGACCTGATCACTACCGCCAAGCTGGGCCGGACGAGCAGTCCGAACCGGGTGGCGGGCGCGTATGTCCTCAACAAGGCCACGGGCAAGGTCGAACTGTTCCGGGCGCGCTTCGTCGTGCTCGCCACCGGCGGCGCCAGCAAGGCCTACCTGTACACCTGCAATCCCGATATCTCCACTGGCGACGGAATCGCCATGGCCTGGCGCGCGGGCTGCCGTGTCGCCAACATGGAATTCAACCAGTTCCATCCGACCAGCCTGTACCATCCGCAAGCCAAATCGTTCCTCATTACCGAAGCCATGCGGGGCGAAGGCGCCGTGCTGCGGCTTCCGGATGGCGAGCGCTTCATGCCGCGCTTCGATCCGCGCGCCGAACTCGCGCCGCGCGATATCGTTGCCCGGGCGATCGACTACGAGATGAAACGGCTGGGCATCCGTCATGTCTGGCTGGACATCACGCACAAACCCGCCGACTTCGTCATCAGCCATTTCCCGAACATCCACCGCACCTGCCTGCAGTACGGCATCGACATCACCAAGGACTGGATTCCGGTGGTTCCGACCGCGCATTTCACCTGCGGCGGTGTCATGGTCGACCTGCGCGGCCACACCGATATCGACAACCTTTATGCCATCGGCGAAACCTCTTTTACCGGCCTCCACGGCGCCAACCGCATGGCCAGCAATTCGCTCCTAGAGTGTTTTGTCTTCGCGATGGCCGCGGCCCGGGATATCGGAGAGCGCATGGGGGACGTGGAAAGTCTGGTCGCCTGTCCGGAATGGGACGAATCGCAGGTCCGCGATCCGGACGAAGACGTCATCATCCTCCACAACTGGGAGGAGTTGCGACGCTTCATGTGGGACTATGTGGGGATCGTGCGCACCGACAAGCGCCTTGAGCGCGCGCAGCGACGTGTGGATCTGCTGAAAACCGAGATCCACGAGTACTACAGCAACTACCGCGTCTCCGCCAACCTGGTGGAAATGCGCAACCTGCTGCTGGTCAGCGAGCTGATCATCCGCTCGGCGCAGGCCCGCAAGGAGTCGCGCGGGCTGCACTACACGCTGGACTACCCGGAACTGCTGCCCGAGGTCCGCGACACCATTCTGACTCCGCCGGACTTCCTGCCCGGCTGACTCAGCCCAGGCTCAGGTTGACCACGTCCAGACGGTCCGGACGGGCTTCAGCAGTCTTGACCGCATCCGCCTTCAGATTAACGAAGTCGAACAGTTCGCGATCTGCCAGTTGCGACGGCGCAACATTCTGGATCGCGGTGAAAATGCTCTCCAGCCGTCCGGGATATTTCTTGTCCCAGTCGCGCAGCATGTCATTGATCATCGCCCGCTGCAGGTTTTCCTGCGAGCCGCACAGGTTGCACGGAATGATCGGGAACGCCTTGCAGCGCGCGTATTCAATGATGTCCTGTTCGTCGCAGTAAGCCAGCGGCCGGATCAGGATATTCTTGCCGTCATCCGAGCGCAGCTTGGGCGGCATGGCTTTCAGCTTGCCGCCATGGAAGAGGTTCAGGAAAAGGGTCGCCATGATGTCGTTGCGATGATGTCCCAGCGCCACCTTGGTTGCACCGATTTCCTGCGCGAACCCGTACAGGCTGCCCCGCCGCAAGCGCGAACAGACCGCACAGTAGGTCTTCCCTTCCGGCGTCAACTCCTTGACGATGCTGTAAGTGTCTTTTTCCAGGATGTAATGGGGAATACCGCGCTCTGTCAGGTATTTCGGCAGCACGTCCTCCGGAAATCCGGGCTGCTTCTGGTCCAGGTTGACCGCCACGATCTCGAATTTCACCGGTGCGCTGATCTGCAGGCTCAGCAGGATGTCCAGCATGGTGTAGCTGTCCTTCCCGCCGGAAAGGCAGACCATGATCTTGTCGCCATCCTCGATCATGTTGAAATCATGGATCGCCTGGCCGACCAGGCGGCGCAGCCGCTTCTGGAGCTTGTTGAACTCGGTGCGCGATTTGGGATCGCTGACGACGGTTTCGTCAACGGGCGCGGGAGCGGCTTGCGGGGCGAAAATTTCAACGGACATGGCAAAGGAGAACCGGAACGACGGAGAGCGGCGCATTCTACCGCATCGTGCCCCCGGGGAAAAACGCCTCAGCGGAAACGGACAGGATGCTCCTCGTCGTGGCTATGCTCATGACTCTCGCACACCTCGCCCTCCGCCTTGGTGCCGCGATCAATGTAACCGGTGCGCTCATGTTCCGGGAGATGCCTGATTTCCCAAGCCAGTACGGCCTGCATGCAGGTTTCGCGCTGCTCCTGCGTCAGGCGGCGGCCGTCCGGCCATTTGCCGATCTCGATCGCGGTGCGCAGGCCGGCCACGATCTCGGGGGTCAGGGCGGCCAGCATCGCGGCCACGGTCTGTTCATTCACTGTCTTCATCTCCACGTATGGGGTTGCCCCAGCCCAGCTTGGTGCGGCATGCGGCGTAGAAATCATAACCCGGCGGGTGGATCAGGCGCAGCTTGAAGGGATGCTTCTTGATGTAGACCCAGTCGCCGGGATTCAGGCTGATGCCGGTATGGCCGTCCGGACTGACCATCGGGCGTGTCGCATTTTCACAGATCAGGATCTTGATCTCGCTGTTGCCGTCGACCACGATCGGACGGCTGGACAGGGTGTGCGGATGCATCGGCACCACCACGATGGCATCGATGCGCGGATGCATGATCGGACCGCCGCCGGACAGCGCATAGGCGGTCGAACCGGTCGGTGTGGCGATGATCAGGCCGTCCGAACGCTGGCGATAGACGAACTGGCCTTCGACATACAGCTCGAACTCGATCATGTGCACGGACTTGCCCGCGTGCAGCACCACGTCATTCAGGGCCAGCGCCTCTCCGACCGGGTTGCCCCCGTTGCGCGCTTCCATGCTCAGCAGGAAACGCTGGTCCATGGTGTAGTTGCCGGCCAGCACGTCGGCAACCTTGGCTTCAAGTTCATGCGGGGAGATGTCGGTCAGGAAGCCCAGTCGCCCCCGGTTAACGCCCAATACCGGGGTTTTGTAGCGCGCCAGGGAACGCGCGGCATGCAACAGCGAGCCGTCGCCGCCCACCACGATCACCAGGTCGCAGATCTCGCCGAGCATGGCGCGGGAGGACACCTGGGCATTCATGTGCGGCATGAGACGCGAGGTGTCTTCGTCATATATGACAGTGAGACCTTCGCTGACCAGGAAACGCTCGAGTATTTCCAGGGTCTGCACCACCTCGGCCTTGCCGGGGCGGCCGATCAGTCCGATGTTGCGAAAACTGTCTCTGCTCATTCAGTGTCCAGATACCGGCGGCGCTGCCCCGGATCCAGAGACAGCAACCCTCCGGTCAGAATGGAGGTATGGAAGCCCTGCACGCCCATCATGAACGCCGCCGCCGCGCTGCGCTGCGCGTTGTAGGAGTAAATGATGTAATGCCGGTTCAGCGGGAGATTTTGCGCCTTGCGGCGTATGTCCTGCAAGGGCAGGTTGACGGCGCCGCGCAAATGCCCCTGCCGGAACTCCTCGGGGAGGCGCACATCCA
>JAYRMT010000188.1:0-5358 GCA_041912575.1 Fluviicoccus sp.
CAGAAGTGAAACCACTCCGCGCCAATGGTAGTGTGGCATTCGCCATGTGAGAGTAGGTCATCGCCAGACTCCTACATACAAAAACCCCCGCAGCCAAATGCTCGGGGGTTTTTGCTTTTTTACGACCCGTTGAACAAAGTCATCGGTTTGGTGGCCGCTCTTGGTCGTGGTTGTCTTACTTGACCTTGCATTTTATTGCGCAGCCTGGCTGTCCGGATTTCCGCGTCCGGGCAGCTGTCACTGCCCAGACGCCAACTTTTGTACTAGTCACAGCAACAGATATCGTGGTGAAAACTGGGGTATCCGCTGCTGACACTATGACGTAGCCACGCAGGCAGGGTCGGATGATCAGGCGCCATGACCCGAAATGACGGACAGAATGGCTCGCTTGCCCCTCATGCAAGCGGGTTGTTTGCGCCATACTTGAAACAATAACGACAACAGATGTGGAGGGGGCGTCGCCATGAGATCCCGTGTTCACCCTGAGCAAGCCGATAGCCACAAGATCCTGCCACGCCGGATGGATTTTGTCTTCGATGATGCCATCCCGAAATATTGGTATGACGGCGATCCCTTCAAGACATTGCTGCTGTCGGCGCTTTCCTGCTCATTCCCGGAGGGTGAGCGCTTCTTCATCCAGTCGGTTCGGCAGTATCAAGACAAGATTGCCAGCCCCGAGTTGCAACAGCGTGTTCGCGGTTTCATCGGTCAGGAGGCGCACCATGGACGCGAGCACGATGGCTTTAATGCGATGATGAACCGTAAAGGTTTACCGATGGCGAAGATTGAGTCTTTCGTCAGAGAGGGATTGGCGTATCAGAAGAAAATCCTGAGCCCGGAGCGTCAGCTGGCGAAAACTTGCGCGTTGGAACATTTCACGGCCATGCTGGCCGAGGTGATGCTCAAGCATCCGGAGTTGCTGGATGGCGTTGATGAGCGCCTGCGTCCGCTGTGGTTGTGGCATGCGGTGGAAGAGAGCGAGCACAAGGCCGTGGCTTTCGATGTGTATCAGGAGGCTGTCGGCGATTACGGAGTCCGGATCCGGGAAATGATGCTGACGACGATCCTGTTCAGTTTCTTCACGGGTTTGCATACCGTGCAACTCTATCGGGCTGCGGGCGAGACGCGTAACTGGCGTTCTTATGTGAGGGGTGTCGATTTCCTGTTCGGGCGACAGGGGGTTTTGCGCCGTACCTTGCCGATGTATCTGGCGTACTATCGGCGGGATTTCCATCCGGATGATTACGATAGCCAAGAGTTGCGCAGGAAGGGTCTGACCCTGCTGGCGGATATGCTGCAGTCCGCGCCGCAGGCGGCCGAGGCGGCCTGATATTGGTCGTCGGCGCCTTCGGGCGTATCCGGCGCATCGTCTTCCCCACAGTTCCGCTGAATGTGGCGAATGGGGGCCCGTGCGAGGTCCGGTGACCGGGACAGCCAGGAGCTTGTGGCGCGGACACTGTCCCGGCTTTCCTGCTCTTCTCCGTGATCCTGCCGGTGTTGCCTTGCCCGGGTCGGCCGCGCCAGCTGTTGCGCACGGCCGACCCGGTTGCTGCGTTCAGTTCCCCCAGTTCCACTGCTGGTTGGCGCCGCCGTTGTACGACCATTGGCCGACCCGGGAGCCCGCTGTGGTGCCATAGGCATCGACGGCAATGTTGTTGTCGATGCGGCTGCGCAGCGTGTTGCCGATCCAGTCGAAGCGCAGATTGTTGTTATCCATGCAGTCCCAGATCACGATCTCGCCGCCGTTGAAGGCCTGGCCGCGGTTGTCGAGGCACTTGTTGCTGCCGACCGCGCTGCGGAGGTAGCCGTTGGCGGTGTCATACCACCATTTCTGGGCGTTGGTGCCGTTGCAACTCCAGAGCTGGACCGGCGTACCGTTGGCGGTGCCGCTGTTGCTGACATCCAGGCAGAGGCCGCTGCGACCGTCCGTTAGCGAGCGGTAGTTGGCCGTGGCGGCTGTAGCGACAACGCCGGGGATGATCCACTGACCTTCGACCGCGATATCGTTATGGTTCAGCCAGACGTTGGCCACGCCAGCCTTGGCGCTTTTCAACTGTTCGTTGTCGTAGCCGTTGGTGGGGACATCAAACTGGTAGCCGTTGCCGACGGCGGCGCAGGCCGCCGCGCCGCCGTTCCACGGACCGCTCTGGCGGGTGACATACCAGTTGTTGGTGCCAGTCTGGTGACAGGCATAGGGATAGCTGATGCCGCACTCCTGATCATCCCAGCGGCCGTTGCCCCACTGCACCGCGCAGTCCTGGTTGCCGCCGGCATTGTTCGGCTCGCCGCTGTCCCAGCTCCAGACCCCGGCGGCCAGACGGCCGTCACTGGGTTTCATATGGTCGAGGTTGACGATGTTGCCGCCGGTCTTGAAGGCGGTCGTGACATTGGCTGCGGTGATGCGGTCAACTCCGCCGTTGAACAGGCCGTTGATGAAACCGATGGTCGTCCCGTCTTCCCAGATACGGCCGACATTCCCGAGGTCGGTAAACGCCAGGTTGGCGAGGCCGCTGTTGGTGGAGCAGCCGCTGTCCTTCCAGAATACGACCTGCTTGCCGGCCGCGCGCACTTGCGCCTTGGTCAACGTGTCCGGGATCGCCTTGCAACCACCGCTGGCGTAGATCTTGCCGCCCAGCTTGTCGTTGAGGATGTTCAGCAGATCCTGGTGATGACCGTCGGTATGGTCTTCCACGTAGAGGATGATGACTTCGTTGGGATTGGCGTCGAGCCAGCTGCGCACTTCCTGCATGCCGTCCTTGACGAAACGGTCCATGGTGCTGCATCCGACATGCAGGCTGCCGATGCTGGAGCCGATGCCGGAGTGGCAGAGCAGCAGCGCGTTGCCCCATTCCCACGGCCAGCCGTGCGTGTGTGCGCTCCAGTGCGCGTCCAGTTCGACAAAGCGCGCGCCCATGCGCAACTGGTCGCCGATGCTGTAGTTTTGCTGGGGATCGAGATAACTGACGGCGGTGGTGTATACCGAGGAGTTGTACGAGTTGTGGGTGCCGAGGATGTTGTTGTCCTTGAGCGGCGCGGCGACATCAAGCTGCCGCTGCATGGCCAGCGCCTTGCCGGCCCAGCTATTGTTGAAGTCGGAAATGGCGTCGGCGTGCGACAGGCCGGCGGCGCAGAGGGCGAGCGCGGCGGCCGGCAGGCGGAGTTTCAGCATGGTGTTCCCCATCAAGTATACGGTTGTCTTTTAATGCGTGAACTGCGTCACGTTCTTGCTGGGGCTTAGCCTAAACTTGGCCGGTTTTTCGCACAGGATAACGGCGGACAATGGAGGAGATATTTCCGGACAGCCGACGGATGGCGGCCAGGCCTTTGATTTTTCACGCTAAAAAATTGGTGAATCACGTCAGGGGGGGATTTTGGCGCGTCGTCCCGCTGGTGGGCTTGCTTAAAGCGCAATGACCTTTTCCACCAGCCAGTCGCGCCCGACCCGTTCCGTTTCGCTGCCCGGCGCGCGGGTGAAAATTCCGGTGCCGTTCGTGTAGCACAGTCCGCCGTCCGCGTTGACATCGAATGCCGACACACCCTGCGCCACCACGGTTTCCGATCCGTCAGGCCGCCGCTGCACCAGCTCCCAGTTTTTCGGCACCAGCGACGGCGCGTCATCGGCCGACCGGTAGCGTTCCAGCGCCTTCTGGACATTCAGTACGCGTCCGCGCAGCAGGGTGCGCGAGATGTCTTCCTCCGGACGTTGCGGGCCGCCAGCCGTTTTCAGCGGCTTGCGCGAATAGATCATCGAGAAGACGTTCAGGTAATCGATGAACGCGCGGAGCAGCCGGAAGGGGAACAACACGAAATCCTTCAGCGAATTCCACAGGGCGTGTTGCCGCCAGGGGTCGGCCTGGTAGGGACGACGCAGGTAGTAGAGGTCTCCGTTCCCGGTGGTGCGGGGCTGCAGGCAGTCAGCCTTGTCGTTCTCGACCAGCGGGGTGAGCGCGCCGGTGCGCGTATCCAGATCGATGATCGCCATCGGCCCCAGACCCGCGAAATGACCAAGACTGTTGCGGCCGACGCCGGTGGATTGATAGACGATGTGTTCGGGTTTGTCGCGTCGCCAGTGCGGCGCCTCGTCGCGGGAATCGCCGGTGGTGACTTCGCGGTAATGCGGGCTGTCGCTTTCGAAGACGATGAGGTTACAGGTTCCGTTCTGGTGCTCCAGCGCGGCAATCACCGTCTCGCGCTCCGGATGGCGATGGATGTCGCAGAGCTGGAAATCATTCTTGTGGAACAGCCGGAGTTCGCGGTCCTCGTCAAGCGCATAACGGAACAGGCCGCTGACGCGTTCGGATTGCAGGCAGTACAGGATCTCGTTCTCAGCGCTGCCGACGGTGACGTCCGAGAAGCGGATCTTGACCGCTGCCGGGTCGAAATCCTGCTTGACGTTCCACAAGTTCGCGTTGCCCCACATCCCGGAGCCCCCGCCGGCCCGCCAGGCCTTGCTTTCGGCGCGGCGTATCGCGCGGTCGATCATGTCCTGGGCAAAACGGCTTTCGATGCGGCGTGCGGGCTGTTCGGGCGTGATCAGGCTGAGCTTGCCCTGGGCGATGTAGGCGAGGCGCATGGGGTGTCCTTGGGGCGGTTTCCGCCGCCGTTTTCCGGCGACGGCTAATGCCCCCCAACTTAGCGGCCGTTCGGCGTCAAGACAATCCCTCTCTTCGGCATTTCAGCGGCAGTCGGCGGATTCCGGCGAAGGGGGCGCGGGCTGCGGCGGATCAGACGACCGGTGTCAGGCGCGCCAGTGCCGCGCGGATCGCCTCGGGGATCGCGACCGGCGTATTGGTTGCCTTGTCGACAAACACATGGACGAAATGGCCTTCCGCCACCGCCATATCTTCACCCGACTTGAAGATGGCGATGCCGTATTCCACCGATGATTTGCCCAGTTTGTTGACGCGCAGCCCGCCGTCCAGCCGGTCGGGGAAGGCGATGGGCGCGAAGTAGTTGCAGCCGGAGTTGACCACGAAGCCCACCGTGTCGCCGGTATGGATGTCCAGCCCGCCGTGTTCGATCAGGTAGGTGTTGGCGACTGTGTCGAAGTAGCTGTAGTAGGTCACGTTGTTGACGTGGCCGTAGATGTCATTGTCGTGCCAGCGCGTGGTGATGGGGCAGAACCAGCGGTAGGCGGTGCGATTTGAAGGAGCGGGACGGGACATCAGTACACCTCGCGATAGATGGCCAGGGCGTCGCCCTCGGTGACGTCGCGCGGATTGTTCACCAGCAGGCGCTGTTGCGCCATGGCGTCGCGGGCCAGCATCGGCAGGTCGGCTTCCGGCACGTTCAGGTCGCGCAGGCGCACCGGCAATTTCACGGCGGCGATCTGTTCGGTCATGGCGGCGACGAAGGCGG